>JAFDDG010000066.1 GCA_019310965.1 Deltaproteobacteria bacterium | reverse complement strand
CGGGCAGCCTGCTCGGCTTCGCAGACGGTGCGGCGCGCATTGCGGCGTCCGGTGGCTGCCTGCGCGTCGGGCGGCTGAAGCTCGGCGCTGCGGGCAAGCTCGCGGCGGCTGAGGCCGGCCTGGTGCCCGGAGAGCGGCTTCGCTGAAGTCGCCGGGGGAGGTGCCCGCGCCTCTCTTGACAAACGCCCAGAATGGCTCAACTTCTGCCCCCTTCCTGTCGAAGGAAGCGGCCCGGCGGCCTCGCCGCCGGGGTTCCCCCATCTTGAGTCCGGTTGGAGGACACAGCCCGGTGCAACCCATCCCCGAGGGGAAGGGGTGCGATCGGTGACATCCGGGGGCGCACGCGCACGCGGCGCTCTCAGAGGCGACGACCATGGTGGACATCACCAAGATTCGAAACATCGGTATCAGTGCTCACATCGACTCGGGCAAGACCACGCTCACAGAGCGCGTGCTCTTCTACACCGGTCGCATCCACGCGATTCACGAGGTGCGCGGCAAGGACGACGTGGGCGCGACGATGGACTCGATGGAACTCGAGAAAGAGCGCGGCATCACGATCCAGAGCGCCGCGACCCAGTCGATCTGGGACGAGCATCCGATCAACATCATCGACACGCCCGGGCACGTGGACTTCACGATCGAAGTAGAGCGCGCGCTGCGCGTTCTCGATGGCGCCGTGCTCATCCTGTGCGGCGTTGCCGGCGTGCAGTCACAGTCGATGACTGTCGACCGACAGATGCGTCGCTACAAGGTTCCGCGCCTGGCGTTCATCAACAAACTCGATCGCTCGGGCGCGAATCCGGCCAAGGTGACGCAGCAGCTGCGCGAAAAGCTCAAGCACAACGCGGTGCTGATGCAGCTGCCGATCGGTCTGGAAGCGGCCTTCGAGGGTGTCGTCGATCTGGTGACGATGAAGGCCATCAAGTTCCAGGGGGACAACGGCGAGCACGTGGTCGAGGAGGAGATACCGGAAGATATGCGTGCCGAGGCGGAGACCGCCCGCGAGCGCATGCTCGACGAGGTCTCGATGTTCTCGGACGAGCTGATGGAGGCGATCCTCGAAGAGAAAGTCGCCGAGGAGATGATCCACACCGCCGTGCGCGCCGGCACGCTCTCCATGGACCTCACTCCGGTCTACCTGGGCTCCGCCTACAAGAACAAGGGTGTCCAGAAGTTGCTCGACGCCGTGGTGCGCTACCTGCCGAACCCAACCGAGATCGAGAACACCGCGCTCGATCTCTCGAACGATGAGGCGCCGATCAACGTCGAGGCGGACCCCAACAAGCCGCTCATCTGCCTGGCATTCAAGCTCGAGGACGGACGCTACGGCCAGCTCACCTACGTACGCGTCTACCAGGGCACACTCAAGAAGGGGTTGAACATCGAGAACAGTCGCACCGACAAGCGCCACAAGGTGGGGCGGCTGATTCGCATGCACGCCGATTCGATGGAGGACATCGAGGCGGCGAGCGCCGGCGACATCGTGGCGCTCTTCGGCATCGAGTGCGCGTCCGGCGACACCTTTACCGATGGCACGCACCACGTCTCCATGAGCTCGATGCACGTGCCGGAACCGGTGATCTCGCTGGCCGTCAAGCCGAAGGACACCAAGGCGCAGGACAACATGGCCAAGGCCCTGGGTCGCTTCGTGCGCGAGGATCCGACCTTCCGCAGCGCCGTCGACACCGATAGTGGCGAGACGATCATCTCGGGCATGGGGGAGCTCCACCTCGAGGTGTATGTCGAGCGCATGAAGCGCGAGTACGGCTGCGAGGTCGACACCGGTGCTCCGCAGGTGGCCTATCGGGAGACCATCTCGCAGGCCGCCGAGTTCCACTACACACACAAGAAGCAGACCGGTGGTTCGGGCCAGTTCGGCGTCGTGGTCGGCCGCGTCGAGCCCATTTCCGAGGGCGACACCGATTTCGAATTCGTCAGCGAGGTGCGCGGTGGCAACATCCCCACCGAGTTCATCCCGTCGGTGGAGAAGGGCTTCGTGAGCTGCATGGCCAAGGGCCGGCTGATCGGCTTCCCGGTCCAGGGCGTCCGGGTGGTGCTCGTCGACGGCAAGAGCCACTCGGTGGACTCGTCGGACAACGCCTTCCAGGCGGCTGGCCGCGGGGCCTTCCGCTCCGTCTACGGCAGGGCCAGACCCATCATTCTCGAGCCGGTGATGAAGCTCGCGGTGGAGGGGCCCCAGGAGTTCCAGGGTACGGTCTTGAAGACGGTGATGCAGCGGCGCGGTAACATCGTCGGCACGACCGAGGAAGAGGGCGGTTTCTGCCGTGTCGAGGCCGAGGTGCCCCTCTCGGAGATGTTCGGCTACGCAACGGACCTCCGCTCCGCGACTCAGGGCAAGGCGGAGTTCACGATGGAGTTCTCCCGCTACCTCCCCGCCCCCGCCGAGGTCCAGGAAGAGCTCAGGGAGCGCTACAAGAACCAGGTGCCCGGGGGCGATGATGAAAAGTGAGGGCGGAGCAGCCGCCAGCCCGGGAGGATCCGTGCAGCGCAAATTCCTCAACGCTCGCAGTCCGCTTCGTCTGTTGGAAAAGGGCCTCCACGGGGGGCTCGGTGCCGGCAATATCGGCGTCGTGCTCGCCGGCCACGGCGTCGGCAAGACGTCGTTCCTGGTGGCGGTGGCGCTCGACGAGCTGCTTCGCGGCGGCCGCGTGCTCCACGTGTGTCTCGGTCACACCGTGGCTCACGTGCGTGCCCACTACGACACGGTCTTCGAAGACCTCGCGTCGTCGACTCATCTCGAAGACGCGGCGACGGTGCACACCGAGATCGACCAGCGCCGCAGCATTCGCGTGTATCCGCCGAACGCCATGAGCGTCTCGAAGTTGCGCGATTCGGTGAAGCTCGAGGCCGAGGCCGGTGCGCGCCCGTCGCTCATCGTCCTCGAGGGGCTCGACTGCGAGGCCCTCGAGAACGAGGAGGTCGAGGATCTGAAGTCGTTGGCCGGCGAGCTCGCCGCCGAGGTGTGGCTCTCGGCGCCTTCCAAGGAAGAGGGTCCCGCCGAGGCCCCGGCCTGGCTCGCAAGGCTCGAGGCCGCGATCAGCGTGATCCTGACGCTCGAGCCGGGCAGTGACAGCGTTGCGCTTCGGGCGCTCAAGGATCACGAAAACCCGGACGTCGAAGCACTCCATGTGGCGCTGGATCCGAGAACTCTGCTGCTCGTTCGAAACTAGGAGCGCGCTCCGGTAGCGGGGCGCGCGCGATCGGGTGGCAGCCCGGCGATTTCGGGACGGGCCCTAATTCTTCTGGAACTCCGCGAGCTTGTCGCGGTAGTGAGCGCGCAGCGAGTTCGCCTCGGGTCGCGTGAAGCCCAGCTCTTCGGCGATCTGCAGGATCTCCGTCGACTCGGCGCCGGAGATGGTGCCGTCCGCCGCAGCCACGGCGTAGATGCACTGGAGCAGCTCGGCGCGCTGCTCCTGTGTGGAGTTCTTGCGAAACTCGCGCGTGACGACGTAGTTGTCCGTGCCGCCCAGGTGTTGCGCCTGGGATTTGGCAATCTGCACCACCAGCACCGCCTCGCTCTCCGAGAGACTCGCGATCTGGCACACGAGGCGCTCCATCTCGGCGACTTCGGACGCGTCGATCTCGAGATCCGCGTGGGCGATGCGGGCCAGCACGTAGGAGAAGGCCGCCAGGTAGCGCGCCTGCTCCGGCGGCAGCTTGTCGAGCTGCGACGCAATGCGGCGCACGGTTTCGGGTTCGCTCTCGTCCGCCTTTTCGTCGCCGGCGAGCCCCAGGAAACGCAGCAATGACAATCCGATTCTCCACTGATAGGTTGCTTGCGGGACGATACCGCGGAACGCCGCCGACGCGCCGCCCGAGCCGCAGAACGGGCGTTGCGGGAGCGCAGGAGGGCTGTCCGCCCCGCTTCCTGCCGTCAGCCGCCCGCGAAGTACTCCTGCGTCCCCTGGCTCTCGATGGCGGCGCCGATGCGTCGGAGGGCCACGCGGTAGGCGGCCGCGCGCATGCTCACCTCTTCGCTCTCGTGAATCCGCCAGACGTCGTCGAAGGCGGCGACGAGCCTGTCGGAGAGGCGCTGGCGCACATCATCGAGGGTCAGGGGGTAGCCCTGGCGATTCTGAACCCACTCGAAGTAGCTCACGGTGACGCCGCCGGCGTTGGTGAGCACGTCGGGAAGCACGACCTTGCCGGCGTCGGCCAGCGCCTCGTCGACGTCTCCGGTGATCGGGCCGTTCGCGACTTCGGCGATGCAGGGCGCGCGGATCTTGTCGGCGTTGTTGGCGTCGATCACCCCTTCGAGTGCCGCCGGCACCAGGAGCTCGACGTCGAGCTCGAGGAGCTCCGCGTTCGTGATGCGCTCGTGATCCACCAGCTCGCACACCGAGCCGCTGCAGTAGACCCCGGACAGAGCGCGGGACTCCTGCTTGTGTTGGTACAGGCTGTCGATGTCGAAGCCGTTCTCGGAGTAGATGGCGCCCTGGGAGTCGCTGACGGCGACGATCGGGTAGCCCGCCCGTTGCAGCAGGCGCGCCACGTGGTAGCCGGCGTTTCCGAAGCCCTGGACGGCGACCCGCGTCTTGCCGGGCTCGAGGCCGCGGCGCTTCGCGAACTCCTGGATCACGATGAAGGCGCCGCGTCCGGTGGCCTCGTCCCGCCCCAGGCTGCCGCCGAGGCCGACCGGTTTTCCAGTGATGACTCCCGGTGTCTTCTCGCGTCGAATCGTCTCGTACTCGTTCAACATCCAGCCCATGATGCGCGCGTTCGTGTACACGTCCGGTGCCGGGATGTCGATGTCAGGCCCGACGGAGTCCGCGATTGCGCGCATGTAGCTGCGCGAGAGGCGCTCGAGCTCGAGGCGCGAGAGCTGTTTCGGGTCGACCGTCACGCCGCCTTTGCCGCCGCCGTAGGGCAGGCCCACGACGGCGCACTTGACGGTCATCCACAGCGCCAGCGCCTGCACTTCCTCGATGGTGACGCCGGGGTGGTAGCGGATGCCGCCCTTGGTGGGACCGAGCACGTCGTTGTACCGGCAGCGGAAGCCGACGAAGTAGCGCGTCGAACCGTCGTCCATGCGCACCGGAAGTGAGGCCGTGAGCGTCGCCAGCGGATGGCGCAGGGCGGCGAGGGTCTCCGCCCGAATTCCCGCAGATGTGCCGATGCGCTGGACGCGAGCCACCGCGTCCTCGAAGACATTCGTGTCTGCCATGCTCTCCCCTCAGCGCCGCAGTGCCATCCATCGCCTCAGCGCGCTCGCTGCGAACGGGGACAGTCGCGTGCGCACCCAGGCTCCCGCCGCGCGCTTGATGGCCTCGGCCTGGGTCGGATAGGGGTGGATCGTGTTCAGGATGGTACTCAGTCCGAGCTTTCCGACCATGGCGAGGGTCACCTCACTGATCATCTCACCGGCGTGGGCGGCCACGATGGTGGCGCCGAGGATCCTGTCCTTGCCCTTTGCGGTGTGGATCTTGACGAAGCCCTCGTCCTCTCCGTCGGTGACCGCTCGGTTCACCTCGGACAGCGGCACCCGGAAGGTGTCGATCGCGATGCCGTGCTCCTTCGCTTCGTGGGGGTAGAGGCCCACGTGCGCGATCTCCGGGTCGGTGTAGGTGCACCACGGCATCACCAGAGAGGAGAGCCTCCTGGTCGGGAGGAAGAGGGCGTTCTGCACCACGATCTTGGCAGCCGCATCGGCGGCGTGGGTGAACTTCCAGTCCATGCACACGTCCCCGGCTGCGAAGATCCGCGTGTTGGTCGTGCGCAGGTGGTCGTCCACGTGGACGCCCTTGCGTGGATCGTGGGCCACGTCGACTGCCTCGAGGTTCAGTCCCTCGACGTTCGGCGCGCGGCCGACGCCCACCAGGATTTCGTCCACCACCAGCTCCGCCGGCTCGCCGTCCGGCCGCTGGAAGTGGATCCGCTTGTCCGGCCCCTGGGTTTCGACGCGCTCGATGGCGCAGGAATGCACCAGCGAGATGCCTTCCTCGGCAAAGCGCGCCTGCACGATCGCGGCGGCGTCCGAATCTTCGCGCGGCAGGATGTGAGAATCTGCGTGCACGACGCTCACCTGGCAGCCGAGCCGGGAGAAGGCCTGGGCCAGCTCGCAGCCGATCGGGCCCGCGCCGATCACACCGAGCCGCCGCGGCCGCTCGGTCAGATTGAAGACACTCTCGTTGGTGAGGTAGCCGGCTTGCTCGAGTCCCGGAATGGGCAGGTGCGCGGCGCGCGCGCCGGTTGCGATCACCGCCTTTTTGAACTCGAGCCGCTGTCCGCCGACCTCGAGGGTCCGAGAGTCGACGAAGCTTCCCCGTCCGATGAAGA
This sequence comes from Deltaproteobacteria bacterium, assembly GCA_019310965.1. Classification (GTDB taxonomy): domain Bacteria; phylum Myxococcota_A; class UBA9160; order UBA9160; family SMWR01. Next base: position 18,319 of record JAFDDG010000066.1, on the reverse strand, counting down.
CGTCGACGCCGAGCTCGTCGCGATAACGCAGAGCCGCATCCTCGCGGCTGATGTGCGCGCGGATGCGGCGCATGCGCTGCATGGCCAGACCGAAGTCGGCCTGGGCGTCGTCGCCGAGCGACAGTCCGAGCTCCAACGCCGCACGGCGTGCCTCCGCCAGCATCCGAGAGGCACGGATCACGCCCTTCGAGGGAACGCAGCCCACGTTCAGGCAGTCGCCTCCCAGGTGGTGGCTCTCGATGAGCGCGACCCGGGCTCCAAGCCCGGCAGCGACGGCCGACGTGATGAGGCCGGCCGAGCCCGCGCCGATGACCGCCAGGTTGTAGCGGCCGCTGGGCTCCGGGTTCACCCAGTCGGTCGGGCTCACGTTTTCGAGCAGCCTGCGGTTGTGCTCGTCCAGAGGGGTGATTTCGGGCCAGTCGTACATACCGCCTCACACTAGCTGCCGGAGGGTTACGCCGAAGGCCGCTCTTCGGTTTCACCCGTGGCTTGCGTCAATGCACGTCGCGCGATGCGGGTGATGAGGATCGTGGCGATCGCCGTGGCGACGAGGCCGACTGCGAGCAACGCGGTCTGGGCGCCGCCCTCCTCGACTGCCGCGCCGCCGGCCAGCGCTGCGATGTCGCCCGCGACCTTGCCGCTGTACACGTAGAGGAGCGTGCCCGGCAGCATGCCGAGCCCCGCCACGGCGTAGTCGGTGAGGCGCACGCTGGTGAGTCCGAGGGCATAGTTGAGGAGATTGAACGGGAAGGCGGGCGAGAGGCGCAGCAGGAAGACGATGCGGCGCCCCTGTGCACCGACGGCGCGGTCGATGGCGGCGAAGCGCTGGTTGCCCTCGAGCCGCTTCTCGACCGCATGCCGTGCGAGGTAGCGCGCGACCAGGAAGGCCAGGCACGAGCCGATCATCGCGGCGACGAAGACATAGGCCGTGCCTGCCGCGAGGCCGAAGATCGCGCCCGCCGCCAATGTCAGCAGGGAGGCCGGTACGAAGGCCACGACGGCGATGGCGTAGCCCGCGATGAAGACCATGGGCCCCCAGATGCCGAGCCCGTCGACCCACGCGGCAAAGTGAGGGATCTGGTCTCCGGCGGCGCGTCCGAGCAGGACGAGCGCCGCCAGCGTGGCCAGTGCGAGCAGGATCCTGCCGAAGATCTTTCCGGACGGGATGTCGCTGCGCTCCGGGCCGTCGGGTTCGGTCATGACACCTCTGCGCCGAGCGATTCCGCTGCCGCGGCGCTCGCGGTCTCTCGATCGCTCGGCGCCAGCGTGCCGCCGCAGCTCGAGCCGGCGCCGGCCGTGCAGCCGAAGCAGTGCGCTGCGGTGGCGATAGGAGCGTCATCGAGTGCACCGAGGTCGTCCAGCTCGAAGAGGCCGCGGATGGGTCCGGGCAGCGGCAGCTCCAGCATCTGGTTGAAGTCGCAGTCGTGGAGGGTGCCGTTCCAACCGACGGAGAGCGTGTCGCGACACATCAGCCCGGGGACGGTGGCTGGATTGAAGGCATCCGCCAGCAGCGACATGTAGGTCTCATGCTGGCCGTCGCGCTCGAGCGAGTGGGCGAAACGCTTGATCGGCATATTGGTGATGGTGAAGAGACGGTTGAAGCGGATGCCGAAGAGCGACTGCAGCTCAGCACGGTAGCGGGCTTCCAGCTCGGCCTGCGCCGGGGGCAGCGACGCGCCGAGCGGGTTGTAGACGAGATCGAGAAAGCGGTTCGAGCCGGGCTCGGCGTAGCCCAGGGCGTTCAGCGTCTTCAGCGACTCGATGCTGCGGTCGAAGACACCGCGGCCGCGCTGGGCATCGACGTTCTCGAGCGTGTAGCAGGGGAGTGATGCGACGATGCGCACGTCGTGCACCGCCAGGAACTGCGCCGTGTCCTCCTGGCCTGGCTCGTGCAGCACCGTCAGGTTGCAGCGGTCGATGACCTCGCGTCCCAGGCGGCGGGCGCCGGTCACCAGCCGGCGGAACTCGCGCGACAGCTCCGGCGCGCCACCGGTCAGATCGAGGGTGATCAGCTGCGGGTGGGCCGCGAGCAGCGCCAGGATGCGATCTGCGGCGGCCGGGGACAGGGTCTCGGTGCGGGCCGGGCCTGCCTCGACATGGCAGTGCTGGCAGGCCAGATCGCACTTGCGACCCAGGTTCACCTGCAGAATGCGCTTCTGCCCGCTGCGCAGCGGCGGAAAACCGTGGCTCGCGAGTGTCGATGAGAAAACCGGGCGGTTCATGTGTGCTCCGGCGACGGCGAGCCAGGCAAAACCTAACCCGTGTGAATCTCCCCCGCCTTCCCTGCGATGCCCCCCCAAGGGCAGGCGTTTCCGGGGTGCGCCCTCAGATCGCTGGTGGCCCCCAAGACGCCCGGATTCGCTAAACTTCGCCCGCCCTCGCGGCTTCGCCGCGAGCGGTCGGGCGCCCCGCACCGCGGCCCCCCCACGGCGGCACACGGGAGCGGCGTTTCCGCACACATCTGGCCCGTCGGACGACCGGTTCCCCCCAGACGGGGCCGGCTTCGGCCCGCCCCCTGGAACGAGGAGAAGACTCGATGAGTGAGATTCGCTTCGACGGCCGCGTGGCCGTCGTGACTGGCGCCGGGGGCGGTCTCGGCAAAACCTACGCCAAGCTGTTTGCATCGCGCGGCGCCAGCGTCGTGGTGAACGATCTCGGTGGCTCCACCGATGGCACGGGCGCCAGCAAGATGGCCGACGAGTGTGTGAAGGAGATCGCGGAGGCCGGCGGCACCGCCGTCGCCAATTACGACTCCGTGGCCACGCCCGAGGGCGGTGAGGGCATCATCCAGACCGCGCTCGACAACTTCGGCAAGGTCGACATCCTGGTGAACAACGCCGGCATCCTGCGCGACAAGTCGTTCGCCAAGCTCGAGCCCGAGAACCTGCACATCGTGCTCGACGTGCACCTGCGCGGCGCCTTCTACGTCACCCAGCCGGCCTTCAAGGTGATGAAGGAGAACAACTACGGGCGCATCGTCTTCACCGCGTCCGGTGCCGGCATCTTCGGGAATTTCGGCCAGTCGAACTACGGCGCGGCGAAGATGGGTCTCGTCGGCCTTTCGAATGTGCTGGCCGTCGAGGGCGCGAAGAACAACATCAAGTGCAACGCGATCGCTCCGGTGGCCAAGACGCGGCTGACGATGGATCTGCTCGGCGATTTAGCCGACGCCCTCGACCCGGAGTACGTGACGCCGCTCGTGGCCTACCTCTGCTCCGAAGCCTGCGAGCTGAGCCACGAGATCTTCGACGTCGGCGGCGGCAGGTACTCGCGCATCTTCGTCGGCATGACCGAGGGCTGGACCACGCCGGTGGCCGAGCCGCCGGCGCCGGAGGACATCGCGGCGAACCTCGAGCAGATTCGCTCGACGGATGAATACGTGATCCCGAGCAGCGTTGCCGGGGAGATGAAAGCCACCATGGAAGCGCTGAAGGCGCGAGGAGACAGCTGATGCCGATCGATGTAAAAAAGGCCCTCAGTGCGGAGCTGGGCGAGGGCACGGCGAGCTACACGAAGGACGACGTGATCCTGTATCACCTGGGCATCGGCGCCGGCGATCCGCCCACCGATCCCAACGAGCTCGAGTACTGCTTCGAGAAGAACCTCAAGGTGCTGCCGAGCTTCGGGGTCATTCCGACCTTCGGCGCGATGGGCAACCTCGGCAGCCTGCCGGGCCTCGAGTTCGACCTCGCGATGCTGCTTCACGGTGAGCAGGATCTCGAGCTGCACGCCCCCATTCCGCCGGAAGCCACGATCACCAACAAGGCCAAGATCGTCGAGATCTGGGACAAGGGGAAGGCGGCGCTGGTCGTCCTGCAGGTGTCCAGTAGCGACGAGGCGGGTAATCCCCTCTTCACCAACCGCTACTCGCTCTTTCTGCGCGGTGAGGGCGGCTTCGGCGGCGAGCCCGGCCCGAAGGCCGGAAATGTGGCGCCGGAGCGCGAGCCCGACGGTGTGATCGAGCGCAAGAACCTGCCGCAGCAGGCGCTCATCTACCGGCTCTCGGGAGACAAGAACCCGCTTCACGCGGATCCCGAGTTTGCCAAGATGGGTGGCTTCGACACGCCGATCAGCCACGGCCTCTGCTCCTACGGCATCAGCTGCAAGGCGATCGTCGACGAGGTGCTGGGTGGCGACGTGACCAAGGTGGCCCGCTACACGGCGCGCTTCGCCGGTGTTTCCTTTCCGGGCGAGACCCACGTGATCTCGTACTGGAAGGAGGGCGACACGATCCTCTTCGAGACCAAGAGCAAGGAGCGGGACGCGAAAATCATCTCGAACGCGGCGATCAAGATCCGCACCTGATCTCGCAGCCATTCCGGCGCGCGATCAGGCCGACGGGGCGGTCCGTGCTTCGAGCAGCGGCCAATCGATGGCCTCCTGCGCGGCGAAAGCCGCCAGCAGCAGCGGGCGGTCCGGGTCGTCGTCTGCGGCCAGGAAGGTGTCGATGTGCTGCTCGAGCTGCGCTGCGGCCGGCTGTTCCGGCGCATCGGCTTCGAGCACGCCGTCCTCGTGGGCCAGGCCCAGCGCGTCGAGCCACTCGCACAGGAGCTCCGTGCGGGCTTTCAGGAAGTAGACGGCCAGCACCTCTGCTGCCACGGGATCGCTGGCCACCCGTGCCAGCGCGCGGCGCACGGCCTGGGCGCGCTTCTCGAAGGGCTGCTTTTGGAGGTAGACGGGGCGCGCCTTCATGGCGATGGCCGCGGCGACGACCGCCTGCTGGACCACGGCCGGCGAAGTTTCGTTGAGTGTGCGCAGCAGGCTGACCGCCCGTTCAGGCTCCATCGACGCGAAGATCTGGTAGGAACGCATGCGGCAGGATTTGTAGCATTCGCTCTACCTGTTTTCCGGAATCTTCTATCTTCTCTCGATGCTGCTGGCCTGGGTGCGCCCGCCGGCGTACGCGAAACCCATGACCCATGGGGCGGATTGGTTGCGTTTTGGCCCGTTGGGTGCGCATGATCTGCCGGTGGCTCCGAGTGTCGGAATGCTGACGCTGCTCTCCGGGGTTGCGATGGCTGTCGGGGTCCCGATGTTCGACCGCGGCGTGCGAGGCTGAAGGTGGCTTCAGATCGTGAGTGAATCCGCCGATCCACTCTCCACGATGAGTGCGATGACCATGGGCTGGAGCAAGAACGATGATCCGCGCAAGCTGCGCGAGCTGCTCGGCAAGGCCGCGTTGCTGGCCAGCGACCACTCCCTGACCTCGGTGGTGGTGGGGATTGCCGCGGCGGAAGGTGAGCTCGTGTTTCCCGACGTCGTGGACTTCGTGGAGAGCGCGCTTCGGGTGGACGACGCGATCTTCCGCATGACCCGTGACCGCGCGGTGCTCTTCCTGGCGGACGTGAGCCGCTCGAACGCCGAGGCCATCGTCGATCGCCTGCTGGCCGACTTCCGGGCGAAGACCTGCGTGAGCCAGCTGCCCGGCCTGTCGCTCGGCTTCTTCGAAGTGTCGGCGGGCACCCAGGCGCTTTCGGTGAAGGAAGTGCTTCCCGAGCTCTTTCGCGAGTCCCCGATCACGATGCACTGATCAGGAGGCGCCGAGCTCCCGCGCCAGCACGTCTTCGGCGCGCTCGGTCGCGAAGCGGAAGCCCAGCTCGAGGGCTCGCTGGGGCACCACCCGGCGGCTGCCGAGCAGCTCGTCTGCGAGTCCGCCGAACGCCGTGCGAATGGCGAAGCCGGGCACGGGCAAGAGCGAGGGGCGTCGCAGCGCGCGCGCCACCGCTCGTGACAGCTCCGCGTTGGTCAGCGGGTTCGGGGCCACGGCGTTGAGCGCGCCCCGATAACGCTCGTCCGAAAGAGCCGCCGCGGTGAGTGCCACCAGGTCGTCGCGGTCGATCCACGGCACCCACTGGCGTCCGTCGCCGAGGCGCCCGCCGAGGCCGAGGCGAAACGGCAGCGCGAGCCTCGGCAGCGCGCCGCCCTCTCGGGAGAGCACGATGCCGATGCGCAGCGACACCCGGCGCACGCCGAGCGCTTCCGCGCCGGCCGCCGCCCGCTCCCAGGCCCGGCACACCTCTGCGAGAAAACCGGTGCCCGATGCTGCCCCCTCGGCGAGCCGTGTGTCACCGGCGGGTGCGTAGTAGCCGACTGCCGAGGCGCAGACGAGCACGGCCGGTCGCCGCTCGGCGGGAAGCCGGCCCAGCGCCTCGACCATCGATTGCGCGGATTCGACCCGGCTCGCGAAGATACGCCGGCGTCGCTTCGCCGTGAGGGGGCCGGCGAAGACGGGTTCTCCGGCCAGATGCACGACCGCCGTCGCGCCCTCGAGCACCTCGGGCTCGACGCGCAGTCCGTCCCAGCGCGCCAGAAGTGCGCGCCCGTCGAGCGCGCCGGCTCCTGCGGCGAGGTCTCGGGTCAGCGCCGTCACGGCGCCGCCCGCATCGAGCAAGCGCGTCACCAGCGGACGTCCCACGAGTCCGGTGGCGCCGCTCACGACCGTGCGCGAGCCGCTCATCCTGCCCGGTTCGGAGCGAAGAGCGCGAACGTCGCGTCGGCCGTGGCGAGATCGCCGGCCAGCGGCGCCAACACGGGGGTGGTGACACCGCCGGCAACGTACTCCGCGATGCGCGCGCGACACTGTGCCTCACTGCCGAGTACGGCGATCGAATCGATCACCTCGTCGGTGAGCGCCGCGGCGCTGCCAGCGCGGTCACCGCGGGCGAAGGCCTCGGCGAGCGCCTGCGCCTCCTTCTCGAACCCGTACCAACGCAGGTAGGCGTTGTAGACGGGCTGGGCGAAGTAACCGGCGAAGCCCATGCGCACCATGTTGCGGGCGGAGTCGAGATCGTCGTTCACGCCCAGCAGCAGGCGGCAGACGACCTCGTGATTCGAGACGTCGCGCCCCGCGCGCTGCGCGCCGCGCCGATACGCCGCCAGGATGTCGGGCAGTGCCCGCGGCGGGAACAGGTTGAGGATCAGTCCGTCGCCGATCTCGCCGGCAGTCTCGAGCATCTTCTCGCGCAGGGCCGCAACGTAGATCTTCGTTGGCGTCGCCCGGGTGCCGAGGCGCAAGCCCTTGGAGCGCAGCGCAGAGCCCGTGTAAGCGGTCTTCTCCCCCGCCAGTGCCTGGCGCAAGATCGCGACGCAGTCGCGCACGTGGGCGAGCGGCCGTTCGAAGCGCACTCCGTTCCAGCTCTCGACGATTGCGTGGCTCGACGAGCCAATCCCCAGGATGAAGCGGTCAGCGGAGAGCTCCGCCAGGGTCGCGGCGGTCATCGCGAGTACGGCGGGCGTGCGGTTGTAGACCGGTACGATGGCCGTGCCGATGCCGATGCGCTCGGTGGCCTGCGCGATGGCGCCGGCCAGGGCCGCTGAATCCGGGCCCTGGGTTTCCGCCAGCCAGATGGCCTCGTAGCCCCATTCGCGCTCGGCCTTCACGGCCAGCCCGACGGAATCTCGGGACGAGACACCCGGTTGCGGCAGGGTGATGGCGAGCTTGCCGAGGTCCATCGGTCCTCCATCGGAGCGCCGCGAGGGGTGAAAGATGGGCCGGTCAGCTGTCGGCGTCGAGGGCGGCCTGCAGCCGTGCAGCCCAGGGCCCCGCCCGCCCATCCCCCACAGGCGCGCCGTCGAGGCTGACGATGGGGCGTGCGCCGCGCACGGCGTTGAGCGCGATGATCTCGTTGGCGCTGCGCAGCTCGGGCTCCGCGATGCGGCGCTCCAGGATCTCCTGCACCCGTTCGAGCGCAATGCCGCGGGCGACGCCGGCCACGGCGCCGGCGCTGAGCGGTGGCGTGGCCGGTGCGCCGCTCTCGGGGACGACCACGATGTTGCTGCGAGCGCCCTCCACCAGATGACCCGATGCGTCCAGCAGCAGCGTCTCGTCGACGCCGCGCTCGCGCCCCTCGTCGCCGGCCAGCGCCATGGCCAGGCGGCTCGTGACCTTGAGCCCCTTCTCGAGGCCCTCCGCCGAGTGGCGCAGCGCGATGATGGCGGCGCTCCAGGCTGCGGGCTCTTCGCCGAGTGGGCGCGGTACGCCCACCAGGTGGAGTGCGCCATCGCCGTCGCGGCTCGCGGACACGCGCACGACGCCTTCGCCTCTGCCGAAGGCGGCGGCCGCCAGCTCGCGCAGCGCCGCGCGCACGCGTTGCGGGTCGAGCTCGCCGAGCCGCAGCTCACGCGCCGCGAGCACGAGCCGCTTCACGTGCCGCGCCTCGAACTGCACGTGTCCGTCGCTCACGCGCGCGCTGGTGTAGCAGCCGCGTCCCTCGGTATAGGCTGAATCGTCTGCGCGCAGGGCCGGTGCGTCGCGCGGCTGCAGCTTGCCGTCGACCCACACCACGCGGGGCACGGGTTCAGCGCTTGTCGAGCGGGACGTAGGGGTTCCGGGTGGGGCCGGTGTAGACCTGGCGCGGGCGCCCGATCTTGAAGTCTTCGTCCTGGTGCATCTCGAGCCACTGGGCGATCCAGCCCGGCAGTCGCCCCAAGGCGAAGAGCGCCGTGAACATATTGGACGGAGTGCCGATCGCGTTGTAGATGACGCCGGAGTAGAAGTCGACGTTGGGGTAGAGCTTGCGATCGACGAAGTAGTCGTCCTTCAGCGCGATCTCTTCGAGCTCTTTCGCGATCTCGAGCAATTTGCTGTGAATGCCGAGCTGCGTGAGCACTTCGTCACAGGCCTTCTTGATGATCTTCATGCGCGGATCGAAGTTCTTGTAGATGCGGTGGCCGAAACCCATCAGGCGCGCGCTGGGATCGCCGGCCTTCGCGCGCTCCACGAACTCCTTGGCCGAGAGGCCCTGGTCGCGAATGGCCGCCAGCATCTCGATCACTTCCTGGTTTGCGCCTCCGTGGCTCGGGCCCCAGAGCGCGTTGATGCCGGCCGAAATTGCGGCGAAGAGGTTCACCTTGGAGGAGCCCACCAGCCGCACTGTGCTGGTGGAGCAGTTCTGCTCGTGATCCACGTGCAAGATCAGCAGCAGGTCCATGGCCTTCTCGATCACCGGGTTGACTTCGAACTCCTCACACGGCGTGCCAAACATCATGTGGAGGAAGTTGCCCACGTAGCTGAGGTCATTGCGCGGGTACATGAACGGCTGGCCGACGGAGTGTTTGTAGGCGTACGCCGTGATGGTGATCATCTTTGCGATCAGTCGGTGCACCGAGATCTCGATGTGCCGCTGGTCGCGCGGGTCGAGTGAGTCCGAATAGAAGGCGGAGAGTGCACCGATGGCGGCCGATGTCGCGGCCATGGGGTGAGCGTCCTTCGGCAATGCCCCGAAGAAGCGCTTGAAATCCTCGTGGATCATCGTGTGGCGCGTGATCGAACTCGTGAAATTGTCGAACTCCTCGCGGTTCGGCAGCCGGCCGAAGAGCACGAGATGAGCGACCTCCAGGAAGTTGCTCTTTTCGGCGAGCTCCTCGATCGGGATGCCGCGATAGCGCAGGATGCCCTTGTCGCCGTCGATGAAGGTGATGTCGCTGCGACAAGCGCCGGTATTCGCGTAGCCGGGGTCGAAGGTGACGATGCCGGTCTGGCCGCGCAGCTTGCGGATATCGATGGCGCGCTCGCCCTCGCTGCCCTCGATGATGGGCAACTCGAGGAGCTTGCCGTCGACACGGAGTTCTGCCGTCTCGCCCATGGCTGGCTTCCTTCTCAAACTCAGGGATTTTTGCGGAACGGTGATATTAGCAAAACGTTAGGGAGTTCGCCGCTCTTGGTGCGGTCCGTGCGGGTTTCCGCTCAGCCTGGAAAATCCCTTTGCCGCACTGCGTCGACGCCTTGCGGCGAAGCCGCCACCCCAGCGATACCCTCGGGGAGCGTTTGGCCGGCTGCCGCTGGTGTTGCGCGGGAGCAGCGGACCATGTCCAATCCGGCCGCCGATCTGAAGGGCTTGCTCGGAGAGAGCAGCGTGGTGCCGACTCGTATCGAGTCGCTGCTCGATGCGCTGGCCCACGACGAGCGGGTGAGCGCCATCCGATCGCTGGGTCGCGCGGCGCAGCGCAGGCTCTACGCCTCGGTCGACGGCTACCGCCCGGTGAGCCTGCACGACCTGGTCCCGCCGCACATCTCGGCGGGTGACACGGTGCGCCACTTCGGGCGCAATACCTTGCCTGCGTTCACGCACTTCGAGAAGCGCTTCTGCCGGCCCGAGGGGGCCGACGCGGAAAACCCCGACGAGTTGTGGGGCTTCAACTTCCAGACCCTGCAGCCGGTGACCGGTCCCGGTTACTTTGTGGCGTGTCCGGCGCCCGAGCGTCCGGAAGTGTGGGTCGACTACCGACGCATTCCCGACGCGCAGCCCGCCGGCTGGCCCGAGTTGCGGCGCAACGAGGTGGGCCTCTCGCGCTTCGTTTTCGGCCATATGGTCGACACTCTGCGCGGTGTTTCCCAGCACGTAACGGTTGGCTCTGCGGCGCGCAAGGGACGCGACATCGGCAGCTGGTTCATCCTCTGCCGCGAGCCCTAGCCGCTCTCAGCCGCCGGCGCGCTTGACCGTGTAGCCCCGGGCCGCGAGTGCAGCGACCAGCGCGTCGCGATGGTCGCCCTGGATCTCGATCACGCTGTCCTTGAGCGAGCCCCCGGAGCCGCAGCTGCGCTTGAGGTCTCCGGCGAGATCGCGCAGCTCGTCGCTGGGCAGCGGGATCCCCGTGATCGTCGTGACGGTCTTGCCTTTGCGCCCCTTCTTCTCGCGCTGCACGCGTACGATGCCGTCGTGGGTGGGCGCCTCGCGGCCTGCGCCGCGGGGGTTCTTGCGGCACAGGCAGCGCTTCTGGCCCAGACCGCAGTGGGGGCAGACTCGCCCAGCTGCGCTCGAATAGACCAGTCGCGAATCGTCCCGGCTCATGCTTCCTCGCGGCCGCGCGGCAGGCGTTGCGGCATCTGGCGCTGGGGCCTGTCTACTCCTCGACACCCGACCCGGCGGGGGATACTGTACCGCGCCATGCGAATCCGCGGCGCACATCTGCTGGCGAGTATTGCCGCGTTGCTGTGGGTCGCGGCACCGAGCCACGCCGACGATCCGGCGTCGACCGCCGTTCTCGCGGCACCCAGCGTGGCGGATATCGACGATCCCGCGGCGCGCATGCGGACGACGGTGCTGCCGAACGGTCTCACCGTGCTCACCTTGGAAGACCGGGCCACCCCCGTCGTATCCTTCCAGATGCTGGTCAAGGTCGGCTCACGCGACGAGGCGCGCTACACCGGGCTGGCCCACCTCTTCGAGCACATGATGTTCAAGGGCTCGAAGAACGTGGAGCCCGAGCGCCACGCCCAGCTCGTCAACGCGCGAGGCGGCAACGTCAATGCCTACACGAGCCAAGATCACACTGTCTACTTCGAGGACATTCCCTCCGAGGCGCTCGAGCTGGTGATCGAACTCGAGCACGAGCGCGTTGCCCACCTCGAAATCAGCGAGGAGACGCTGTTCTCGGAACGCGACGTGGTGCTGGAAGAACGTCGCATGCGAACCGAAGACCGGCCCATGGGGCGCGGTATTGAGGCACTGCTGGCGCTCACATTCCAGGCCCATCCCTATCGTTGGCCCATCATCGGCTGGCGCAGTGACATCGCCAAAGCCACGGTGGAGGTGTGCCAGGAGTTCTTCGACACCTACTACGCGCCCAACAACATGATCCTCGCGATCGCCGGCGATTTCGACGCCGCTTCTGCGCTCGCCACCATCGAGCGCACCTTCGGCCGCCTCGAGCCCTCGACGGTGCCGCGCAGCCCGACCGAGGAGCCCGTGCAGCAGGGCGCGCGCCGCAGCGTCGTGCACTTCGAGGCGCGCGCTCCCCTGCTGCTCGCGGCCTGGCACGCGCCGCCCTCCGGCCATGCCGATGCGGAGGCCCTCGACGTGTTGTCGTCCGTGCTCTCCGCCGGTCGCTCCAGCCGCCTGTACCGCAAGATCGTCTACGAGGCCGAGCGCGCGCTCTCGGTCGGCGGCTCGTACTGGGAGCTCTCGGACGCGGGCATCTTCTACATCCTCGGCAACGTGCGTCCGGGAGAGAGCGTCGACGTCGTGGAGGCGCTCTTCCTGGAAGAGATCGAAGACGTGAAGCGCAACGGCGTCACCGAGGACGAGGTGGCGAAGGCGAAGCGCCAGCTCGAGGTTTCTCTGGTCAATGGCCTTGCCACCAGCCACTCGCTGGCGCAGCGCATGGCCGTCGAGGTCGCGAACTTCGGGCGCGTGCGCCCGTTGGCCGAGCGGCTGGGTGCGATCTACGCCGTCACTCCGGAAGACGTGCAGCGCGTGGCGCGCACGTATCTGCGAGACGACAAGCGCAGCACGGTGCACGTGGTGGCGCCGCCCAACGAAGCGGAGGCGGCCGAGCAATGAGAATCAAGCGCGCGCTGCGCCGGGCCATGACGCTGCCGGTGGTGATGGCGGCCGCGGTGCTGGGTTGCCGCACGCCGGCCTGGCAGCAGCCGCCGCCGCCGGCGGCCGAGGGCCCCGTGCTCGAGGCCGGTGCGCTCGAGCGCGCGGGACTCGACAACGGCATGCAGGTCCTCGTGCTGGAAGACCGGCGCCTGCCTCGGGTGGCGCTCGGGCTCGTGGTGCGCCGCGGCGCGGGCATCGTCGTGCCGGAGCAGGCGGGGCTGGCCGGGTTCACCGCCGAGCTCATGAAGCGCGGCGCCGGCGCACGCGACGCCCTGGCGCTCGCACAGGCGACGGATGAGATCGGCGCGTCGCTCTCTGTCGGCAGCGATTGGGATTCTACTTCGGTCAGGGTGTCGGGGCTCTCCCGCGACATCGATCGGCTGGTCGAAATCCTGGCGGACGTGGCCCTGCGGCCGCGCTTCGAGCAGGGCGAAGCGGAGAAGACTCGGGCCGAACGTCTCGCGGCGCTCGAGAAGGCCAAGGACGATCCCGCGACGCTGGCAGTGCAGAAGTTCTTCGCAACGCTCTACCCCGGCCACCCGTACGGCGCACCCACCTCGGGCACGCCCGAGAGCGTGTCCGCGCTGGGTGCCGCCGACGCCCGTGCCTTCCATCGGCGCATCTTCATGCCCAACGACGCCATCTTCTACGCCGCCGGTGCCGTCGATCTCGAGAGCCTGCTTCCGAAGCTCGGCGAGCACTTCGGAGCCTGGGAGCGGCGCGAAGTGGTGCCGGAGGGTGCGCCGCCGCCGGAGCGCGCGCCCGAGGCGCGACGCATCGTCGTGGTCGACCGGCCGGATCTCGGCCAAGTGCGCATCACGCTGGGTCACGAAGGCATGCGGCGCACGGATCCCGAACGCATCGCCGGGGCGCTGATGAATCTGGTGCTGGGTGGCGGAGGCTTCTCGTCGCGCTTGATGACGACACTGCGCGCCGAGCGCGGGCTCACCTACAGCGCGGGCACCGGCTTCGCTTTGCGGCGCCAGCCCGGGCCCTTCTACGCGTCGACCTTCACGAAGGTGGCGACGCTGCGTGAGACCGTCGAGCTGACCCTTGCCGAGCTTGCGAAAATGCAGCGCGAGCCGGTCACCGAGGTCGAGCTGCGCGACGCCAAGGCCTTGCTCGTCGGGCGCTTCGCGCTGGGGCTCGAGACCTCGGCGGCGGTGGTGGGCTCGATCGTGAACCTCGAGGTCTACCGATTGCCCGAGGACTCCCTCGATACCTACCGCACGCGCGTGAATGCGGTCACGACCGACGACACCGCGCGGATCGCGCGCACGCGCCTGCACCCGGATCGGGCCGCCATCGTGCTGGTGGGTCCGGCCGAGGCGATCGTGCCGCAGGTCGAAGACCTGGGCCCCGTCGAGGTGGTGCAGCCCTAGAGGCCCGCGTCGCGGTCTCGTGCCATCGACATCCACGCCGCCGCCGCCACGAAGACCAGCAGCACGGCGCTCGTCGCGACTGAGATGTCGTCCCAGGCGAGCCAGCGCGCTGCGGCCGCCCAGCCGGCCAACGAGAGCAGGCAGAGCGCCGCGCCGATCGCCGGCCGGCGCTCGGCCAGGAAGCCGTAGGCGAGAAATGCGGCCGAGTAGTAGCTCGACGCATCGACGAATACCGGGACGAGCCCCACGCCGAGGATGGCGAGCTCCCAGTCTGGCGCGCCGCGGGTCGCGCGTGCGGTCAGCACCACGAATACCGTCGCCAGCAGCGCGAAGAGCGGCCAACGGCCGCCGCGCTTCTCGCGGTGTGCCTGTTTCCAGGCCGCGTCGACATCGACGCCGGCCGCCCGCAGCGCGCTCTCGCGGCCTTGCGGGGAGAAGGCGACCAGGCTGCCGAGACCCATCGCCGTGTTGCTGGGCGACGCTGCGTGCAGGTGCACGTTGTCGACGAACTCGGGCCAGGCCGACGCGCCCGAGCTCCAGACGGAGAGGGGCAGAGCCAGCGCCGCCGCCAGCAGTGCGCCGGTGGCGATACGCGCGTGGGAGGGGTCGAGCACGAGCTTGTGCGCCCGCAGCGATGCGACGAGTGCACGCAGCGCGAACGGCAAGAAGAAGATCAGCGGGAAGACGCGCAACAAGGCCGCCCAGCCGAGCAGAAAACCGCCGGCGCCGGCGCTCCCGCGGCGCAGCAACGCCATCCCCGCCACGCTGGCGAGCAGCCAGTCGTGGCGCAGGTAGGCGCCGCCGACCCAGCCGTACTCCGCCGGATGGTTCGTGCCCCAGAAGAGCAGCGCCACACAGGCGGCGCGCCAGCCGAAGCTCCAGAAGGCGAAGCTCCACAGGAGCAGCTCGAGCGCCGGGTCGATCAGGCTCAGCGTCGCAACCCGCGCGTCGTCGAGTGGTTTGCTGCCGACGAAGAGTCGCCCGAGGATGCCCCAGACGGGAGTCGGGTTGTAGCCGTGATCGCGCTGCAGCTGCTCCCAGGCGGCCGGCGCCATGCGGCTGCGGAACCAAGCCATGTCGTGTTGGAAGAGCGCCCAGCGCTCGGGCGCGAAGTGATCGGTGCAGCGCCTCGGGTGCGCCGCGACCTCGGCCGCGGGGATCTCGGCGTAGCTGTGCAGGTCGACGATCTGGCGTCGGGCCACCGCCTCGTCGAGCCCCGCCTCCACGTCGGCGATCACCGCGCACTCGTAGAGCCGCGTGTAGCCGAGCTCGGGGAAGTACTTGGCGCCGATCACATAGTGGAAGAGCTCGTGCGGGTGCACGAAGTCCGGGTAGTGAAAGAGCCCGAAGTTCCACCAGGCGGCGAACCCCAGCACGCCGAGCGCCGCGAGTGCGCGATCGCGCGGGCGGCGTCCGCGCTCCTCCTGTCCGCGGCGGCGCAGCCAGGCCCCCCAGCCGAGCAGGCCCGCGCCGAGCCCCGCCAGCAACGGCTTTGCCGCGTTCACCCAGTTGCGGCGAGTGCGCCACTCGCGGGCCTCCGGGCTGGCATCGCCCAGGGCAGCGTCCGAGAGCCAGAGCCGGCCCGCCGCGAAACCGGCGTCGCTGGCCTCCGCGGTGACGGCGGCGCTCAGGAGGAGCAGGCCGAGCACGCCACCCGCCAGCAGTCGGGCCCGCTTCCGGCCGCTGGGCCGGGATTGTCGCTGCCTTGCCGCCACGTCTGTGCTCCCCGGAGGCGGATTCTAGGGCAGTCGGAAACTTTCGGGGCTAGGAGCCTGACCCAAGACTGGCGCGACGCCCAGACGCCGACGCATCACCGCTGGCTGCGTTGCGCTCAATCGCCCTAGCTTTGCTAGGGCTCAATCGCGCGCCTTGCCAGCGGCGCGCCTCGGCGCCTGGAGCTTCCCACGCCAGTCTTGGGTCAGGCTCCTAGCCGTCGACTAGCACTTGCAGCCGATTGATCCGGAAGAAGTCGACCGGAGTGGCGCCCTGCGCTCCGGCGAGGCTCTCGCGTATCCAACGGCCGGTTGGACGCCTGCGCGAATGCAAGAGATGCGTGTCGCAGGCGCAGTCCGATGCGCCCAGACCGCGGTGAGGAGCCGTGAAGCCGCGAATGTTGGCGAACGCCGTGGCCCACTCGTGCTCGAGGCTTCGCGGACCGCTGGCACACCACACTCCCACGAGAGAAGCCTGCTCTCGCAGGTAATCCACATGCCAGCGCGGGCGACGGACGGGCCGAAGATGGTGCCGGAGGCGGCCGGCGAGCCCACCCGGGCCGAAGGCGCTGCCCACGTAGACGAGATAGCCCGCGTCGAGACCCACTTCGCCAAGGGCGCCGACCCGGATCCGAATCGGGTTGGAACAGGCGAGTACGAGCGCGTAGGTGCCGGGAGTCTTCAGCGTGTCCACAGTGCGACTCTGTGTTTCCGCCCAGCAAATGGGCCCTGACGAGGGTTAGACGGCGAGCTCCGGCGGCGTAGGCATGTGCACGAACTCGAGCTTGAGGCCATCCGGATCTGCGAAGAAGACGGCGTAGTATCCGGGCGCGTAGTGCGGATACTCGGCGGGAGCGTCCAGGACGTCGGCGCCGAAGTCGCGAAGCAGCTGGTAGAGGCCGTCGACGTCCGCCCGGCTCGACGCGCGAAAGGCGACGTGGTGAAGCCCGGGGCTGTGGCGGTCGTGGCCGCCCCCGTGCCTGGCCGGTTGCAGAGCGACCGAAAAGAGCCGCTGCCCGGCGTCGGTGGCCTGGAAGATGCGGAGCTGAGTGGCGCCGTGGGCAAGGCGAACCGGCTCGAACCCCATGTAGCCCAGAACAGCCGTGTAGAACGCCTCCGAAGCTGCCGGATCCATCACAGTGAGGTCGAGGTGATCGATTCCGCCGCGAAACATCTTCTTGCTGCCTTTCCCCTCGTAGAAGGCGGAGGCGCGTGTGCAAAGGGGCTCTCGTTTCGCCCATCCGCAGCTCCCCGCCCGCAGCGTAGCGAGTGTGCCCGGAGGCGAGGGATCGGCACCGGGTCTTCCAGCCTAGAAGTTCACTCATCGGACGCCCCTCTGGCTCCGCCCGCGCGGCGCGCGATGCCAGGGGCACTTGGCCTCTTCGTAGACGCGTTCAGCGCCCGATGATTCGCTGGTAACCCCTTCGTGCCATATCGTTCTCCTCTCACGATGATGGCAGCGAAGTCCAGTTCTCTCCTTCCGTCAAAGCTAGGGCAAACCACATGGGCACTCCCTGGCGAACGCCTTGGTGGTTTCTCCTCAGGAGCATTGAGTGGACGGCAGCTCTCCTTGAGTCCGTGCCCATGAAGCATCTGCCCAGATGCGCCAGGCCCAACGTGAGAGTAGAACGGACCGACAGCCGTCACGGATAGCGCAACTCCGTCCGCCTAACGCAATGTCCGACGATCTCCGCCCGGTCTGGAGGCACGGCGGAACGGCCTGGTTGAAGCCATTGCAGCTCCGAGAAGATGCGAATGGCTGGGGCCCTAGAGTGCCAGCTTCAGCGGCCAGTCGGGCCGTACCGCGGGTGTGTCGGCCGGCGCCAAGCGCTTGTGCAACATGATTCTGGGCATGCCGTCGCGATTGTAGGACCCGATGACCTTGAACCCGAACTCGAGGTTCAGCTGATGCATCGATTCATTGGAACCGATCGTACCCGTCTCGATTTCGGAGTACCCGCGGCTCAGTAGCCATGAATGTTGAAAGTGCATGAGCTGGCGTGCGATGCCTTGGCGTCGCGCGCGGAGCGCCACTCCACCGAGCCAGCTGTGATATCGGGTCGAGGTCGATGCGTAGCCAAACTTGAACCCCACGAGACCGGCTGGATCCGATGCGAGGAAGAGGCTCGGGTCGGGCAGGTGTCCGAGTCTCCACTCGAGGTCTGAACCATCGATAGGTCCGAATATGGTTTCAGCCAGTCCGATGACCTGGGAGACTCGCTCGACCGCGACCGGCGGGAGCGCAAGGTCGAAGATGAATTCCGCCACGATTCGGCGCCGCCTGATGGATCGGCAATAGCCGGAATTGAATGATGTCGCCGGATTCCACCGAGCCATGGAAGGTTGATGCCAGAACAGTACAGCGGCCGTTTGAACCGCGCCATTCCACGTCCGGATCCACGACCTGTTAGGCTGAGGCCACGCAGAGAAGGACGGCGTCTGTGACGGCCGCCAAGCGTTGGAGCCAGTAGTGAGTTGAGGAATCGACTCACGAAATGATCAGGCTGACGCTCCCGTTCTGCGCCTTCGCCAAGTAGGTGTGTGCAGCCTCGTGCGCATGGGCGTACTCGAGGAAGGCCGTCATTTCGTCACTGTCGAGCTCCGGAACGCGATACTCGTAAAAGACGATCACGGTTCCGGGGGCGATCAGGTGATGAAGATAAGAGAAGATCGTCTTGGTGGATGAGTACAAGTCGCAATCGATGAAGATGAAGGCCAACGGTTCGGCGTGGGAGCGAACCCACGACGGCAACGTTTCTTCGAAATAGCCTTCGATCAGTTCCACTCGGCAATCATCGAACCGGGGTCTTTCCGACTCGGGCAGTGCGAACTCCCCTTTTGGAAACCCCTGCTTCCAATCTTCGGGAAGGCCTTGGAAGCTATCGAACAGGTATAGGCGACC
>JAFDDG010000123.1 GCA_019310965.1 Deltaproteobacteria bacterium | reverse complement strand
AGCCAGGGCCCGCGCTGCAGCGATGACGATCTCCTGACCACTCCCGAACGGACGCTCCGGGTCTCCCACGAGTACACGGAGCGTTCACCCTACGGCCCAGAGAAGAGCTGTTTGAGCTGTGAGTTCTTCCTGGCGAGGGCTGACTCGGAGGTGTGCGGTGGCTGCCAGATCCTGGTGGGCGGGCGGGTCAACGCCGCAGGCCATTGCGATGCGTGGGCTGCGAAGACGTGAGGGGAGGGCTCGCCGCGTTTGCCGCGTTCGCCTGCCTTGCCGGCTGCAGCCCCGATGCGGCTGAAGTCGCTGGTAGCGACGCCGCGCCCGCCCCGAGCCACCGGGGCTTCGTCGCGACGGACTTCACCTTCGAGCAGCCGGCGAGCGCGCCGAACGCTTGCCCGCAGGGGTTCAATCTGGACGAGCGGGAGCACTACCTCGCCGGCCTGACAGCGGCCGAGCGCGCCGCAGCCGTGGATCTGCCGCAGGGGCTCGACTACCTGCGAATGATGCGCGCGCGCGGGCGTCCGGACCCGTGCGACGAGCCGAAGGCCTTCGAGGATCTCGGCCATCTGGTGCTCGACGGCCCCGGGGTGGCAGCGGGCTTCGACCTCGACGGCGTGACCTCGACCCGCGAGAACTCGGGACCGGAGGCCTGTCCACACGAGGACTTCTCGAGTGCCTCCGGTGCCCCGGGCTTCGACAACGCGCTCTGGCGCGTGCTCGGCTGCATCAGGGGCTACCAGCGCGGCAGCACCATCGACGAGTACGCCATCGAGAACATCAAGAGTGGAGCCCGGACCATCCTCATCGAGATCACCGACCTCGACGACTTGCGAGACGATGACGACGTAGGGCTGGGGATCTACTCGAGCTCGGATCTGCTCCCCGCCGCCGCGGACGGGAGACCCCTGTCCGGCGGCAGCCTGAGCGTGACGGAGGCTCTGCGCTTCCACAACACTGCGCGCGGAGTACTGAAGGATGGAGTCTTGAGTGCCGGTCCGATCGACCTGCGGCTCGACTTCAAGGGTCAGTTCCTGGAATCGGAGCTCCATCTGCGGGATGCGCGAGTTCGGCTGGAGCTCACCCCGGACGGTGGCTTGCGGGGGCTCATCGGTGGCTATTGGGCCATCGAGGAGTTCTATGATGTCTACGCGCGTCAGGCGACCACGGCCGGGGCGTACACCGTCGGGTTTCGCTGCCCGGCGCTCCACTCGGCACTCGTGCGCGCTGCCGATCGCTCCCCGGATGCCGAGACCGGTGCTTGCACAGCCGTGTCGACCGCCTTCCGGATCGAGGCGATCCCGGCGTTCGTGGTGCAGCCGCCCCCCTCGACGAACACTCAGGCGAGCACCGAGGCGTTCTGAAGCGCAGCCGGGCGGCACTGGGATCGAACCGGGGCGCTCGCCCGAAACGGACGAGGAAAATGATCGAGCTTCTCGAAGATCCCGCCTACCGACACATTCTCATCAACCACCTGCCGGTCACCGGGCTCGCGGTCGCGTGGCTCGTGCTCGTCGTCGCCGTGCCTCTGCGGCACCGGCCAACCTTTCTTGTGGCCCTCGCGCTGGTGGCGGTGATGGCCGGCTCCGCCTATGCCGTGATCGCCGCCGGTGAGGAGGCCTATCCCTTCGTCTACGACACGCTGGATGGTGACGGGCGCGCCTGGCTCGACCACCACACGTACCTCGCCGATACCTGGGCGCCCGTCATCTACGCCAACGCGGTGCTCGCGCTGCTCGCAATCGGCCTGGGCTCGTGGCGCGCGAAGTGGCTGATGGGAGCGGCGCTGGGGGTCGGCCTGGTCACCCTCGGGGGCTTCGGAGCGGCCGCCGTGATCTCGGAAAGCGGCGGCAAGATCAAGCACGCCGATTTCCGTCTGAGTGACCCACCCGTTCACGAGCGCAGCGGACGCTCGCGCGAGCCGGGGCGCCGGCGATGACCCTGCGGGCGATCATGCGGCGGTCGAGGCACCGGCTGCGCGTGCGGGTTCGAAGAATCCCTACGATGGCGATACCCTTCCAGTCCATGCCTGGCTATGGCCTAGCGACCGGGATCCTGCTTCTTGCGCTCACCGCACTCACCGCGTGCGGACCGGCTGGGGAGCCTTCCGCCGTGGGTGGTCCCCTGGCGATGCGCCGGCTCACGGCGGAGCAGTACAAGCGGGCGGTGGCAGACGTCTTCGGCGCGGACATCAAGGTGGCCGGCCGCTTCGAGCCCGACGCCCGGCGCGATGGGCTGGTTGCCGTGGGAGGTTCCTGGAGCACCACGACGCCATCGAGCTTCGAACAGTCCGAGAGCCGGGCGCTCTCGATCGCGGCGCAGGTCGTCGACGAGACGCACCGAGCGCAGTTCGTAGCGTGCGAGCCCCCCCCGGCTGGAGAAGCGGACGACGCGTGTGCCGCCGAGTTCGTGCGCGGGATCGGACGGCAGCTCTTCCGTCGGCCCCTGACGGAAGAGGAGGTCGAGGCGCGGGTCGCGATCGCGGCGAACACGACCCGGGCCACCGCTGATTTTCATGCGGGGCTCCAGTTCGCGTTGGCGAGCCTGCTGCTGGCGCCGGAGTTTCTCTTCCGCGTCGAGCAGGGCGAGCCCGACCCGACGGACCCGCAGCACATGCTCCTGACGTCGGGGTCCGTGGCCTCGCGGCTCAGCTACTTCCTGTGGAACACGACGCCGGACGAGGAGCTGCTGGCGGCCACGGAGGGCGGGCAGCTGCTCTCCGACGAGGCGCTCGGTGCCCAGGTGGACCGCCTGCTGGCGTCGCCGCGGCTCGAGGAGGGCATGCGCGCCTTCTTCGCCGACGTCTACTCGTTCGACGATTTCGAAGACGTGAGCAAGGATACGATCCTCTACCCGGCATTCAGCCGCACGCTGCTGGAGGATGCGCAGGAGCAGACGCTTCGCGTCATCATCGATCATCTGATCAGCCAGCGCGGCGACTTCCGGGATCTCTTCACCACGCGCAAGTCGTTCATGACGCGCACGCTGGGCCTGGTCTACGGCGTGCCGGTCGCGACGCGGGACGGCTGGGAGCCCTTCGAGTTTCCCGAAGGTTCGCTGCGCTCGGGCATCTACACGCACGCCAGCCTCATGGCTTTGCACTCTCACCCCGGGCGCAGCTCTCCGACCATGCGCGGCATCTTCGTGCGCGAGGCCATCATGTGCCAGCCGGTCTCGGCCGCACCGGCCGACGTGACTTTCTCGGTCGTGCAGGAGACCGACAATGTGGAGTTCAAGACCGGACGCGAGCGGCTCCTGGCGCATCAGACCGACAAGGCCTGCGCGAAGTGCCACAAGGTCATGGATCCGATCGGTCTGGGGCTCGACAACTTCGACGCCATCGGCGCCTACCGGGCCACGGAGAACGGCGTCCCCATCGACACGAGCGGAGACGTCAGCGGCGAGGAGTTCTCCGACACGCGGGATCTGGGTCGGGTGCTGCACGACCATCCGGCGGTACCGGCCTGCCTGGTGGAGAACCTCTACCGCTATGCCGTCGGCCGCGACACGGCCTTGAGTGAACGGCGGCTCCTCCGCTACCTCGAGGGACGCTTCGAGGAGTCGGGCTATCGGCTCCACGATCTGCTGCGGCTCATCGCCATGAGCGACGGGTTCCGCACGGCGTCCGAACGGCGAGCCGTCGAGACGCAGCCGGAGGACGAGGTATGAGCGGACTCGATCGTCGGACTTTTCTGCGAGGCGTGATGGGCGGAGCCGCCGTCAGCGTGGGGCTGCCGCTCTTCGACGGCTTCCTGAACGTCAACGGCACGGCGCTCGCCTCGGGGGCCCCGCTTCCGCTTCGCTTCGGCACCTGGTTCTGGGGGTGCGGGATGAATCCCGAGCGCTGGAACCCGACGGCGGAGGGAGCTGACTACGAGCTGGGGCCCGAGCTCCAGGCAATTGCCGGCGTGCAGGAGCACGTGACGGTGCTGAGTGGCTTCAACATGAACCTCGACGGGGAGGCCAACCATCCGCACAAGAGCGGTGTGATGGGCACGCTCACGGGGACGGCGCCTCCCAAGCCGGACGATGTTCCCGCGCCCACCCTCGACATCCTGATCTCCGACGAGCTCGGCTCGGCCACGCGTTTCCGCTCTCTCGAGATGGCGGCCACGGGAAGTGCGAAGCACAGCTACAGCCGGCGCGGCCAGAACGTCGTGAATGCCGCCGAGGTGTCCCCGCTCGCCCTCTACACCCGCATCTTCGGCACGGGCTTTCAGGACCCGAACGCCGCCGAGTTCGAACCCGATCCCCGGGTGCTGTTGCGGCAGAGCGTGATCTCGGCCGTGAAGGACGATCGCACGCGGCTGGAGAGCCAGCTCGGTGCTCACGACCGCCGGCGCCTGGACGACTATCTGACGGCGCTGCGGCAGCTCGAACGACAGCTCGAGCTGCAGCTCTCGGCGCCTCCGCCGCTCGACGCCTGCGCGCCTCCCGAGGCACCGGCCGAGGGCGAGGTGGGAGCCGATATCGTTCGCGCGCGCGAGAACCACGAGCTGATGACGAAGCTCTTGCTGATGGCGCTCGCCTGCGACCAGACCCGCGTGTTCAACATGGTGTTCTCGTACGGCGCTTCGAACCTGCACCTGCCGGGGAGCCAGACCGGCCACCACACGCTGACACACGAGGAGTTGATCGACCCGGAGCTGGGCTACCAGCCCCGAGCGACCTACTTCGTCGGCAGCAGCATGGAAGCCTGGGCCTCTCTGGTGGCCGCGATGGCGGCCTTCCCCGAAGGCGACGGAACCCTGTTGGACAACAGCCTCGTGATGGCGCACTCCGAGACCTCGTTTGCCAAGATCCACGACGTGCTGGGCCTGCCCATCATGCTCGCCGGTCGCGCTGGCGGCCGAGTGGTGCCGGGCATCCACGTGGCCGGTCGGGGCGATCCCGTCACCCGCGTCGGTCTGACCCTGCAGCAGCTGATGGGCCTGTCCGTCGATCGCTGGGGGACGCGCTCCATGGAGACCAACCGCGGCATCAGCGAGATCTTTGCCTGATCGGGAACAACACTGCCGCGAGAGGAGAACGATGTGAACCGCAGATTTGGGCTCTTCGTGGGCGCATGCCTCGTGCTCGGGGCGATTCTCACGGCTCGTGCAGAGGCAGCGGGCGATGCATCGGGGGGAGGCACGCGTGCGGAGCCCCGGATCATGTTCGTCGCGCTTCACGTGGCCGACCTGACGCGCTCCCTCGAGTTCTACACGGGGATTCTCGGCATGCGGGAGTATCAGCGCTATCCGGGACCCGACCACATGGAGGTCGCCCTGACCTACGCTGCTCGCGTCTCGGAAGCACAGCCGACGGACAGCGGAACCATGCTGCTGCTGGTCCATCGCACCGATGACGCAGCGGCCTATCGACACGGGAACGCCCTGAGTCGCATTGCGATTGGCGTGACCGATGTGGGGGCGGCCGTCGCGGCAGCGGCAAAGGCCGGCCAGAAGGTCATCCGGCAGCCGACGACGATCGAAGAGGGCGGCCTGACGGTCGGGTTCGTCGAGGACCCGGACGGCTTTGTCCTCGAGCTGATCGAGGTGAAGTAGGCTGCCCGTCCAGCGATCGCGTCATGGCCCGGGGGGCGCTCCGATCCCTCGCTCGGCGTTCTCGTTCGTGCTGGTGCTGTGCACCTGCGCTTCTCTCGTGCAGGCGGGCTCTCTCGACACCGCGAGCCCCGAGTCCGTCGGTGTGTCCAGCGAGCGCCTCGAGGGCCTCTCCGCCGCCATGCAGGCCTATGTCGACGAGGAGAAGCTCGCCGGGCTCGTCACCCTGATCGCACGGCGCGGCAAGGTCGCGCACTTCGAAGCGTTCGGCATGCAGGACCGCGAGGCCGCCCGGCCCATGCAGCGCGACACGCTGTTCCGCATCTATTCCATGACCAAGCCCATCACGAGTGTCGCCGTCCTCATACTGTTCGAACGCGGCCACTTTCTGCTGCACGATCCCATCACGAAATACATCCCCGAGCTCGAGGGCCTGCGGGTCATCGAGGATCCCGCCGGGCCGCTCGACCGCACGCGTCCCCTGGAGCGGGCGATCAGCATCCGCGACCTGCTGGTTCACACGTCGGGCTTCAGCTACGACTGGATCCTGCCGGCGGGACCCCTGGCCGACGCCTATGGGGAGTTGACACCCAAGAGGCGGGCGGGTGACCTGCGGAGCTTCATTCGACACCTCGCCGAGCTGCCTCTCGCCTATCCGCCCGCGACGCGCTGGAACTACGGGATGTCGACGGATGTGCTAGGCCACCTCGTGGCCGTCGTCTCCGGCGTTCCCCTGGATGTGTTCCTGCGCGAGCAGATCTTCGAACCCCTCGGCATGCTGGATACCGACTTCCATGTTCCCCGCGAAAAGATCGAGCGCTTCGCCGCCAACTACGCACCCGGTCCCGACGGCGGTCTGCGCCTCATCGACGCTCCTGCGGAGAGCCGCTTCGTCGCCAGGCCCCCGAGCTTTTTCGAGGGTGGTGGCGGCCTGGTCTCGACGGTTTCGGACTACGCGCGCTTTGCCCAGATGCTGCTCAACCGGGGCGAGCTCGAAGGGCGGCGCATCCTCGGTCCGAAGACCGTCGAGCTGATGACCCAGAATCATCTCAGCGAGCAGGAGCTGCAGGCCGACTTCCTGAAGACGGCATTCAGTGGCTGGGGCTTCGGGCTGGGCGTCTCCGTCGTCACCGACATTGCACGGACCCAGCTGCCGGGCAGCAACGGCGAGTACGGCTGGAACGGTGCGGCCGGTACCACCTTCTGGGTCGATCCCGGCGAAGAGCTCATCGCGATCCAGATGACCCAGCTGATGCCCTTTGCGCGCTACGCCCTGCCTTCGGCGCTGCGTGCCCTCGTGTATCCCGCGCTCGTCGACTGACTCGCAGCTCGACGCCTGCGAGCGCCAGCATCACGCGGAGTTCGGCGTCTCGAAGCGTTCCAGCGCATAGGTGGTGACGGGTTTCTCGATGCCGCGCAGTGACGCCGGGGCCATCGGGCGCAGTACGAAGCGGGGATCCAGATCCCGTTGCACCGCCTCCGTGATCAGGATGTCCGCATCGCAGGTGCGGGTGAAGTCCTGCACGCGTGCCGCCAGGTTCACGACCCGGCCGACGAACGCGAACTGCAGCAGGTCTCGGCTGCCGACCAGACCGGCGACGCCGCTACCGCGGTGGAGTCCGACGCCGATCGCCAGCGTGGGAAGGCCCTGAGCGCCGAGCTCCAGGTTGTACTCCTCGATTCCTCGGCGCATGGCCAGTGCCGCCCCGGCCGCATTGTTGGCCTGCCAGGGGTTGGGTTGGAGCGCTCCAAAGAGTGCCAGGATTCCGTCCCCCAGGAATGTGGAGACGTAGCCGCGGTGCTCGGTGACGGCCTGGCTCATGCGCTCGAAGTAGCCGTTCAAGATGCGCACGAGCATCGTTGGCTCCAGACTCTCACTGAGCGCGGTGAAGCCGACCAGGTCGGCAAAGAGGACGGTGATCTCCTTGCGTTCGCCGCTCGTGGAAACGCCGCTGCTGATGACTCCTTCGATTACCTCGTTCGGAACGAAGCGCGCGAGGGATGTCTGCAGCGTTTCGAGGTTGCCAGCGGTGGCCTCGCCGCGCTCCCGCAGGCGTCGGACTTCTCGCCGCGACCGCCAGAGCGCCGCGCCCAGCGCGCCGATTACGAGGGTCGCGCAGGCGACCAGTGCGAGCGAGGAGATCATTCGATCGCTTCCAGCGCCAGCGAGAGACGACAGACCGCGTTGGCAAAGGCCGCGATCCCGACGGCCTCCAGCAGCTCCGCGTCGCTCAGCTTGCCGCGCAGCTGGCGGACCTGGCGCTGGAGGGGGGCGGGCTCGTACCAGAGTGTCTCCGGCACGAACGGCAGCAGCGCGGATTCGACGGGGTCGAGCGCGGGCGATGCCAGGTGGGCGAGCGCGCTCTCTGCTGCGCTCCGCTCGAAGCCGTCCGCGGCCAGCAACTCCAGGGCCTCGCGCTCCACGCGGTCGGCGCCGAGGCCGCGGGCCACGACGGCGAAGGCCAGGGCCTTGGTCCGCCGGGTCAGGATTGGCGAGGACCATGCATCGTCGAGAATCTGTCGCAGCGTCCTCCCAGCGGGAAGACCGTCGAGGCCGGTCACCTCGGCAGCGAAGGGTCCGGTCTTCTCTCCGGCCGAGAGAAAGACGGGCGGATGGCGGCGGCGCCGCGCCTTGAACATGCGCCTGGCGGCCGGGCGCAGCAGGGGCAGCAGCCAGCCCCGGTCGAGGCGTTCGAACCGCTCGGGTGGCAAGGCCACCATCGTGTTGATGCGGTTGATGGCCACGTATTGGGCCGTGACGAAGGCCAGCTCCAGGATCTCCTCGCGGGAGAAGCCGGCCTCGCGCAGCGCTCCGATGTCGGCCGGCGTGGGAGGCGGGTTGCTGCGCGAGAGGCGCCGTACGAATGTCAGGTCCGGATGGCGCTCCGGTGCTTGCTCTGCGCTGGCGAGATCGCCCTCCAGGCTCTCGATGCTCTCCTCGGAGCGCCCCACCGCCCGGAGCAGGAGGCGGGCCGCGGCCAGGCAGTAGCGGCACGAGTTGTCCCGGCTCACGACGAGCACGGCCCTGCCGGCGAGATCGTGGTCGAGATGGGTGAGGTCGATCGTGCCGAGTCGCGCCATGCTGCGCGCGAGCCAGGGGCAGGCAGAGTAGTAATGCAGAGGGTAGGCCTTGAGCGCACCCGCCTGGCGCGCCCAGCGTTCCACCTCTGCGTCTCGCTTCGGTTCGACGAGGGGAGATCGCTCCCACTCGATCTCGCGAGTGTCGCTCGGGGCGCTCATCTCTCTCTACTCGGGCCCGGGACGCGCCCGACCGCGATCGCGGTCGCCAGCAGGCCGGCCGTGCGGGCCAACGAGGTCACTCCCATTCCACTTGACCGAAGACCACGGGCGACTCCTCTTGGGCGAACGGCCGGCCCCATGCCGGCGCACGGTGGTACTCCCGGATCTGCTGCATCTGCTCTTCGAAGAAGAACGACTCTGCGCCGTGGGCTGGCTGCAGCTCGTCGAGCCAGGTGGCGTTCCCCTTGGCTCGGGAAGAAGAGCACGGTCTCGCGGTACATATGCTGCATCCCGGGCAGCTTGCGCCCGCGCCAGGAAGGGACGTTCAGCTCCATCTGACCTGCGGGATGGGGATTGAGCCCTGTCTGGATCTCTCGCGCCGCGGCTTGGAGCGTCGTGGCCGGCGCGTCCCGCCGCACCAGGTCGAGCATGCGGTCGAGGTCCTTGGCATCGAGCATCCCGGGCTGCGGGAACGT
>JAFDDG010000019.1 GCA_019310965.1 Deltaproteobacteria bacterium | reverse complement strand
CGGATCGCCGGGCAGCACCTCGCACCACTTGTTCACAACGCGCCCGCCGTCGATCACCTGCCACATGTTGTAGTTCGGAATGATCTCGAGCCAGCAGTCCTTCAGAAACTGCCTGTAGGATGCGCGGTCGTGGAAGAAGCCGTAGGTGGCGTTTCCTCCTCGGCCATCGTCCGTGAGCATTGCGGTCATCGTGTCGTGATCCCCGACATCGACGGCCACGCGATACGCGGCGAACGCCTCCGCCACTTCTTCTCTCGGCCAGTCCCTTGCGGCGGCCTCCAGATCCTGCGGCGTGTAGAAGTTCTCCTCGGTGTGCAGCGTGAAGCTCGCGGGATCGAACGGACGCTGCTGCTTCGGGTTGGACATGATGGTTCTCCCTCGGTCGTGTGCGCTGGCACGGGTGAAGATCGTTGCGCTGATCGTTGCGCTCGTGACTGCAAACCCTCAGCGGGCCCGGTGGATCACCTTCCGCCCGTCGCGCCGCCACTGAATGAGGCGACCACCTCGGCGACGCGATCGACTTCGCGCGGATCGATGCTCGTCGGGATGAAGACGAATTCATCCGTACCGAGATCGGCCAGGGCTTGCAGGAAGGCCTCCAGCTCGACCCCCGTACCGGCGAAGCCGCAGCTTGCGGCCATCTGCTCGGCCTCCTCGTCCGGAAACCAGTTGAAGTAACGGCGCAGATGTTTCCGAAGCTGCGCCCGCGCGGCGGCGGGCTCTCCCAGGGCAAACCAGCTCGCCAGGTTGAGCAGCGGCGGCTCCGCCCTGCCCGCCTGCTTCCAGGCGGTGCGCGCCATGTCGAGGACACCCGCCGCCTCCCGCGCACTCGCCGTCATGGTCATGCCGGTGATGCCGTCGGCCCAGTCGGCGGCGCTGCGCATCGACCTGGGTCCCTGCGCCCCCGCCAGCAGCGGGGGCCCGCCGGCCTGCGCCGGGAACGGCTCGACGGGGCGCAGCAGCCCATCCACGACGGTCTCCCCCGCCCAGACCCGGCGCATCGTGGCAACGCGCTCCGCCAGCACGGCCATGCGCCGGTGGCGCAGATCGGCACCCACGGCGCGGTAGTCCTCCTCGCGGCCGCCACTACCGAGTCCGAGCGTCAAGCGTCCGCCGCTGATCATATCCACGGTGGCCCACTGTTTGGCGAGCAGCACCGGGTCGTGGATCGTCGCGACCGAAACGGTGGTCACGAGCCGGACCCGCTCGGTGAGCGCCGCACACGCCGCGAGCAGCGCCACGAGGTCGGGGGTCGGAAAAGCAATGCGCTCGCCCGCAGCGAGGCTCGCGAACGGGCCGCGCTCGATGCGCTGGACCCACTGCACGAGCACCTCCCGGTTCCAGCCGGGCTCGGTGACGGGGAGCGTCATTCCGATCTTCATCATTTGCGCCAGCGCGTACTCAACTGTTCATTGCCGCGAGCATTTCCAACCATTCTCCTCCGTCAAAGTCGACGGTTTGCGTCTTGTATGGCAGAACCGGTTCAGACGGCCACAGCACGCGCCTCTCGAGGGCTGCTTCGGCCCATGGACTGATCTCTTCTTGGTATTTCTCTGAGCGAAACATTTCGTAGCAGGCTCGTCGGCTCGGGTATCTGACGACGACAACGGCATCCCAGTCGCCGATTTCTCCTTGAATCCGTTCCTCGAGCTTCCCAGCGTAGACCGCTTCAATGCCGAGTTCGGAAAATTCCGCCATGACGCCGTTGACGTACTCGAGGTATGTCTCGAGAGAACTACCCGGCTTGAACTTCAACAGATTCAGCACCACCACCGGACCCGTATCCAGATCCTCGGGCTGAACTTCGTCGAGAGTCGCAAGCGGGTTGATGTCCATCATTCCTCACTGGGTACGCCTGGCTGGGAAATGGTTTGCGTTCCGGGCCTCCGCCCAATCGAGCGGTGTTGGCCGCTGCACGGTCACGCTGCCGACGCAGAGCGAGCAGCAATGCCTCTTCGGGTGGCGATTACAGCTCGAGCGTCACTCGTACTTCTGTCTGTGCGCCGGATCCATCTCCGCGAAGGCCCCGGCGGCATCAGCGGGCGGCAAGACCTCCAGGGAACCGTCTGGCTGCTGCACGACGCATCCCGATTTGCGCAGCAGCTTGAGGTTCTTGGTCGTCTCGCGCTTGTCACCGAAGCAGACCAGCTGACAGTTGCCACAGGTAGCGACCATCTGGATTCCCGAGAAGGGATGATCGGGCGGGAACGTCACAGCGTCGCCGGTCTCGAGCGGAGCGTCGGGACGCTGCTTGCTGAGCGAGGCGGCTCGCAGGACCTCTTCTCTGAGTCGCTCTTCGTCATCGGGGATGGAGAATCGGCCCGGCGACCAGGAGCCCCACTTGCCGGACTTGTGCAATCCCGTGAGGCCGCTGCAGCACATGAGACACCGGGTGATGCTCTTCCTGGCCGAGTGCTCATAGGTCACGCCGCCCAGGCTCTGCGTCATCGACGCCTCCTTCTCGAACATCTCCGAAGGACAGGCCTCCACGCAGACCTTGCACTCATCACAGTAGCTTTCGTCGACCGGGATCGGTTCGGTCGGCGCCAGCTCCGCCGTGGTGACACAGGTGCCCAGCAGAATGTTCGCGCCGTAGCCCTTGATGCCCACGAGTCCGGACCAGCCGAAAGCCGCCACCCCCGAGGCCACCGCCATGTAGCGGTGGGACAGCGGCGGATGCGAATCCCAGAGATAGCCCGGCGAGGGGCGATCCATGCGGTACTCGCCATTCGGAATGATCGCCGTGGCGTCGTGTCCGTTCTCCCGCAGCAAGGCCGCGACCTTCTCCGAGAGCAGGTAGAGATCCGTGTAGAGAGTCTGCTGCTCCGAGTTGTGCGCCTGGGAGTCGCGCTTGGACAGGTAGGCGCGAATCTTGTCCCGATCGAATGCCAGGGCGAAGCTCACGGCGGAGCGAGCTCCGGGCAGCACGTGCTCGAGGTCCGCGCTGGGAGGCCCGCCGGACAGTGTCTCCCTGGTCGCGAACCCCACCGCGACCGCGCCGTTCTGGGTCAAGAGCTCGTCGATGCGCTTCTCGATGGCCATGGGAACCCTCCTGCTGGGAAGCCCCGGACGAGCGGCGGAACCAGAGTGCCCGGTCTCCTCTGGACGGAATATTACCATTTGGTAAAATCACTGTCGAGTCATTGGGAGGCCCCTGCGGTGAGCCAGACACAAGCCCAGCGCAAGCGGACGACGAGCCCTCGACGTTCCCAGGAGAGGGGCGAGCGCACGCGAGCGCGCATCCTCGAGGTCGCCGAGGAGCTCTTCGCCCGGCACGGCTACTCGGGCGCCAGCCTCGACGCCATCGCCGCCAAGGCCGAGATGCACAAGCCCGGCATCTGTTACTACTTCGCGAGCAAGCGAGCCCTGTACGAAGCGGTGGTCGGCGAGGCGCTGGGCTCGCTCGAAGAGCTCGCGAGGCAGGCGCTCTCCTCATCCGGCTCGCCGCGCGAGCGCCTGCTTCGATCCGTCGAGAACTGGGTCGATGCGCTCGCCGCGCGGCCGACGGCCGCGTGCCTGCTCCTGCACGAGGCCGCCAATCCCGATCCCAAGGGGGTGCCGCAGGCTTTCCAGGGACCCGGCGCCCGGACCGCCAGCATGATCGAAAATGCGTTCCACGAGCTCCTGCCCGACGCACACCCCGACGACTGGTTCCACTTCGAGAGCACGATCGCCGGGGCGACGCTCTTCTTCGCAACCGGAATGCAGCGACTGCAGTCCGGGCGAGGCGAATCCGACGTCCAGCACTCGATGGAGCGCCACAAGACGCTGCTGATGCGCACCGCTCGCGCCCTCCTGCGGGAGCTGCGCCCGGCGCGGTGATGCGCAGTGTTCCGCAAGGCTTCCTGCGGGTTCGTCATGGAGCCGCGTGACTCCGCACACTTCCAGGTAGAATCGGGCCCCGCATGGTAATCAGCACCCCATCTCTGGCCGCAGCGCGGAGAAAGGAATCCAAGCCAGCCATGCAGATATCCGTTCGCGTCAACGGCAAGCAGACGAGTGCCGAGGTCGAGCCTCGCACACTGCTGGTGCACTTCCTGCGCGAGCAGCTGCGTCTGACCGGCGTGCACATCGGCTGCGACACCTCGCAGTGCGGTGCCTGCTCCGTGCTGCTCGACGGCAAGCTGGTCAAGAGCTGCACGATTCTCGCGGTGCAGGCCGACGAGCGGGAAGTGCTCACCATCGAAGGGCTCGCGCCCCGCGAGGGGCTTCACCCCGTGCAGGAGGCTTTTCAGGAGTGCCACGCGCTGCAGTGCGGCTTCTGCACGCCGGGCATGGTGATGGCGGCGCACGCCTTGCTCTCGCGACGACCGAACCCCTCCGAGCCCGAGATCCGCGAGGCCCTTCGCGGCAACCGCTGCCGCTGCACCGGCTATCAGAACATCGTGACGGCGATCTCTGCCGCCGCAGAGAAGCAGTCGAAGCGCGAGGCTCAGCCGTGACCGGAACAAAGCGAGGCAGCACCGGGCAGATCGGCGCTCGGCGGAAGCGCGTCGAAGACCCGCGCCTGCTGACGGGCCAGGGGACGTTCGTGGACGACATCCAGCTGCCGGGCATGCTGCACCTCGACTTCGTGCGCAGCACCCACGCCCAGGCGCGCATTGCCGCGATCGACACCAGCGAGGCCGCGAAGTGCCCCGGCGTGGTGGCCGTCTACACGGCAGAGGAGATTCACGGCTTCGTGCCTCTGCTGCCGGGCCCGGCGGAGCTGCCGGGCCTGCGGGCTCCGGAGCATCACGTCCTGGCCAACGGGCACGTCCGCTACGTCGGCGAGGCGGTGGCAGCCGTCGTCGCCGAGGAGCGCTACACGGCGCGCGACGCGCGCGAGGCGATCCGCGTCGACTACGAGCCACTGCCCGCTGTCACGGACATGGAGCGGGCACTCGAAGCGGACGCGCCGCTCGTCCACGAGGAATTCGGCAGCAACCTCGCCTTCGAGCTACCGCTCGGCAACGAGACAGCAGCGGCACTCGAGGAGGCCGACGTCGTCATCCAGCAGCGGATGCTGAACCAGCGCGTCATCCCGAACACGATGGAGACGCGCGGCATCGTCGCCGACTACCGGCGCAGCGACGGCCAGATCACGGTCTGGCTCTCGACGCAGGCACCCCACCTGATTCGCAGCCTGCTGGCGGAGCTGCTCGATCTGCCCGAGCACCGCCTGCGGGTGATCGCACCCGATGTGGGCGGCGGCTTCGGCGCGAAGGCCAATCTCTACGGCGAGGAGATGCTGGCGGTCGCGCTGGCGAAGCAGCTGGGTCGTCCGGTCAAATGGATCGAGGAGCGCCAGGAGCACATGCTCGCCACGAGCCATGGCCGCGCGCAGCTGGCCCACGTGACCCTGGGAGCGGCGCGCGATGGAACGATTCGTGCGCTGGAGCTGCGCATCCTGGCCGACATGGGCGCCTATCCGCATATCATGACGCCCTTGGCGCCGTTGCAGACGGCGGCCGTCATGACCGGCTGCTACCGCATCCCCTGCGCGCGTGCGGAGATCCAGGGCGTCTTCACCAACACGACGGCCCCCGATCCCTATCGCGGCTTCGGACGCGCCGAGGCGGCCTACTATCTCGAACGCGCCATCGATCTGCTGGCGCGACGGCTGGACCTCGATCCCATCGAAGTGCGGCGCCGCAACTTCATCCAACCGGAAGAGTTCCCCTACAGCTCGCCCACAGGGTATGTGCTCGAGAGCGGTGACTACGAGGTTTGCCTGCGGCGCGCGCTCGAGAAGGTCGACATCGGCGCACTGCGCCAGCAGCAGGGGCGGCTCCGCAGCGAAGGCCGCTACATCGGAATCGGCTTCGCGAGCTACGTCTACCGCGCGGGTTTCCCCTCCCTGCCGAAGCTGCCACGCACGGGATTTCTCAAAGGGGGATGGGAGAGCGCGTGGCTGCGGGTCGATCCCATGGGCAAGGTCACGGTGCTGACGGGGACCTCCCCGCACGGACAGGGGCTCGAGACGTCGCTGGCCCAGATCGCAGCCGACGAGCTGGACATCGACCTCGAAGACGTCGTGGTTCGCCACGGGGACACCGCTTCGATCCCCCACGGCAACGGCACGATGGGGAGCCGCTCGCTCGCCGTGGGCGGAAGCGCCGTGCTCCTGGCTGCGCGAGAAGTGAGACACAAGGCGCTGCGCCTCGCCGCACACCACCTGGGAGTGGAGGTCGACGCCGTGCGGCTCGAAGCGGGGCGGGCCTTCCTCCCCGGCCATCCCGAGCGGGCCATCTCCTTCGCCGACCTCGCCGACCTCTCCTACTCCTTCCTGGACCTGCCGGACGGCATGACGCCCCGGCTCGAGGCATCGGCCACCTTCGAACCGCACAACTGGAATGCTCCCTTCGGCACCCATGTCTGCGTCGTCGAAGTCGACGTGCAGACCGGCGAGCCGAAGCTGCTGCGCTACGTCGCCGTCGACGACTGCGGACGCGCCGTCAATCCACTGATCGTCGAGGGCCAGATCCACGGAGGCGTGGCCCAGGGCCTCGGCCAGGCATTGATGGAGACGGTCGTCTACGACAGCGAGGGGCAGCCCCTCACCGTCTCGTTTCTCGAATACGCGACGCCCACGGCCAGCGACATGCCGACCCTGGAGGTGGAGCTGACGGAGACGCCCTCGCCCCTGAACCCGCTGGGCGCGCGGGGCGTGGGAGAGTCGGGGACCACCGGTGCGCCGCCAGCGCTGGTGAATGCGGTCGTGGACGCGCTCGCGCCCTTCGGTGTCGAGCACCTGGACATGCCGCTCCTGCCGGAGCGCGTGTGGCGTGTGCTCCACGAGGCGGGGGCTGTGCGGTGATCCCCTCTCGCTTCGCCTATCACGCACCGCGAACCGTGGAGGACGCGATCGCTCTCCTGCAGAGCCACGGCGACGAGGCAAAGCTCCTGGCGGGGGGCCACAGTCTCCTCCCCCTGATGAAGCTGCGCCTCGCGAGGGTCGCCCATCTGATCGACATCGGCCGGATCGAGGGACTGGCAAGCATCCGTCAGAGCGAGAGCAGCATCCACATCGGCGCCATGACGACCCACAGCGAGCTGGCGGAATCGGAGCTCCTGGCGCAGCGCCAGCCGCTGCTGCCGAGAGCGGCCATTCAGATCGGCGACGTGCAGGTGCGGAACAGTGGCACCCTCGGTGGGAGCCTGGCGCACGCCGATCCCGCTGCCGATCTCGTCCCCGTGCTGCTGGCGCTGGAGGCCGAGCTGCGAATTTGCGGACCCGCAGGCGAGCGAAGCCTGGCGGCCGGCGATTTCTTCACGTCGATGTTCACGACCGCCCTCGCGCCGGACGAGATCCTGCTCGAGGTTCGCGTGCCGCTTGCGCCGGCGAACAGCCGCTGCAGCTACGAGAAGGTGCCCCACCGAGCCTCGCACCTCGCGGTCGTTGGCGTGGCGGTGCAGATCGAGTTCACAGCCGATGGGAGATGCGACCAGGCGCGGCTCGCGCTGACGGGGCTCGCCCCCGTGCCGTACCGGGCCCTCGCCGCGGAGGCAAGCCTGCGCGGCAAGACGCTCTCCGGAGAGAGCATCGAGGCCGCCGCCCAGCAGGTGACCGATGGGGTCGAGCCCCTTTCCGACCTCTACGCACCGGCCGACTATCGTCTGCATCTGGCGCGTGTCACCACGGCCCGCGCGCTCGCATCCCTGGCGCCGCTCTGAACTCCCGCGGAAGGCCGTGAAAGCCGTGGCCGCGGATCGAAGCCCGTTCGCCTAGCATCAGCGGGTCGGATCACGGTCCCGATGAGCATCGCGTCGCCGGAAAGACCCGCGTGGATGTGGCGTCAGAGACCGCTGTACTGGCCGCCATCGACGACCCAGGTCTGGCCCGTGATGTAGCGGCCGGCGTCTCCGAGCAGCGCGACGACAGCGCTGCCGATGTCCCGCTCGGGATCGCCGATATAGCCCAGCGGTGAGAGCGCCTCGAGGCGCGCTTCGAGCTCGGGATTCTCCTCGTAGGCTCGAAGCATGGCTTCTGTCACGGCGAGGGGTGAGAGCGCATTGACTCGAATGCCATCGGGCCCCCACTCCTTCGCGAGGCTCTTCATCAGAGAACGCTGACCGGCCTTGACCATGCCGTAGAAGGGCAGCGTCGCAGAGCCCTCCATGCCGGCGGGTGACGTCATCAACAAGAAGACGCCGCGGCTCTGCTTCAGGGCGGCGAAGGCGGCCCGAGCGCAATGATAGGAGCCCCGCAACGACACCGCGGCATGCTCGTCCCAGAGCTCGATGCCGGCATCCTCCAGCCGGTGGACTTCCGGCGAACGATTGCTCGTGGCGTTGTGGATCAAGAAGTCGAGCCGGCCGAATCGAGCCAGAGTTTCGGAGACGCAGGCCTGGACGTCCGCGGCCTGGGTGACGTCGCAGACCGAGAGCTTGGCTCGACCGCCCTTGGCCTCGATCTCTGCGACGACCGCCTGCCCCTCGACCGCCCGTCGCGCGGCGACCACGGTTCGCGCTCCGGCGGCGCCGCACGCAAGAGCGAGGCCGCGCCCGATGCCGCCGCTGGCGCCCGTGATGATGCCGACCTGCCCTTCGAGCGGCGCGCTCATGCGGGGATCCTCTTCGTCATGAGCTCAGCTCGCCAGCCAGACGCCACCGTCCAGACAGATCGTCTGGCCGGTGACGAAGTGTGCGCCGTCCCGGGCGAGCAACGCGATGAACGGCGCGATGTCGCGCCGCATGTCGCCCCGGCCGCCGAGGGAGGCCCCGTCGAGAGACTGCCCGCCGCCAGCGG
Organism: Deltaproteobacteria bacterium; assembly: GCA_019310965.1. GTDB lineage: Bacteria > Myxococcota_A > UBA9160 > UBA9160 > SMWR01. Next base: position 44,364 of record JAFDDG010000019.1, on the reverse strand, counting down.
CGCTCGCCTCGGACGCGGCGTCGGCTTGCGGGAGGACGGCTTCGAGGGCGGGCGCGATGCAATTGACCAGGATATTCGAGCGCCCCCATTGACGTGCGGCGCTCTTGGCCATCGCGCGCTGCGCCTCGAAGGCGGCCGACAGGGCGGCGTGACCGGCGGCGCCCGAGAGCGCGAGGGTCGGGGTGACGAGAACGATGCGGCCGTGGGGCTGCGAGAAGCAGGCGCGGGCGGCCTGCAAGGTGAAGATTGCGGCGCGAATCTCGGCCTCGCAGCAAGTGTCGAAGCTGGCGTCGTCGATCTCGTGGAAAGCCCCGGGTTGCAGCGCTTGCGGACAGATGCGCGCATGGAGGACGCCATCGAGACGCCCAAGGCTCTGCACGGCCTCGCGGAAGGCGAGTTCCGTCGCTTCTCGGGTGCGGAAATCCGTGGTCGCCGCGGCGCTCTTCACACCGAGCTCTTCGAGCTCGCCCTTCACCTCCTCTTCACGACCGGAATCACCGACGACCGCGACGTCGAGACCGGCGTCCGCAAGCCCGAGGGCGAGCTCGCGACCGAAGCCGTCCGCCCCCCCGGTGACCAGATAGGCCCGCGCCGCCCGATCGCTCATGCCCGCTCCGCTTCGGACGAGTCGGGGCCGGAGTTCGCGGCGCGGTCGGCCTCGGCGTCGAGAGGGATGCGGCCGAGCCCGCTGCGGAGCCTCGGCAAGACTTCTGCGCCGACCCGGCGAATCTGATCGCGCGCTTCTTCGGGCGGGAGTCCCGTGACGTGCACCCTGAGGTTGATCGAATCGCAACGGCTCACGCGCAGGCTCTCGGAGAGTTTCTCGGCGACCTCGGATGCGTCGGCACCACTCACGAGCTCGTCGCCGCCCCAATGCTTCTGGATGCGCTCATCTGTGTAACTCTCGTAGAATCGGCGCTGTTCAGCGTAGCGCGGGCTCGGAGGAGCCCCGACCCAGATGCGCCGGATCAGGCAGGCGCCGGCCCCCCCGCCCGCATCCCGATAGATTCCGGTCAACTCGCCGACCCGTTCCGGGCTCTGGAGCGAATCGAAGAGCAAGCCGATTCCGACCCGGGCCGCGCGCCGGACGGCTCCGGGGCCCTGGGCCGCGCTCACCAGGGGAATCGGCGCCTCACGGCAACGCGCGATGGCGCGGTCGTCGGCCAGCGGAGCCACGGCCTTGCCCGAAAGAGCCTCGACGATGCGGGGCAGCGCGGCGCCGAAGCGTTCGAGCTTGTCCTCGAAGCGCAGGTCGGCCATCTCGAAGTCCCGGGCGAGCCCGCCCATGGCAAACCCGGCGCCGACGCGCCCCGGGAAACGGCAGGCGAGCCAGGCGATCTCCTCCGCGACGTGGGACCAGTGCTTGAGCGGCAGCAGGAGCGGGCTGGGGGCGGCCCAGACCCGGTCGGTCGCTTCGAGGATCCAGCCAGCCAGCTGCAGCGGGTTGGGCAGATAACCGGGAAAGCCACCGTGATGCTCACTGGTCATCAGGCCATCGAAGCCCGCTGCTTCGGCAAGCCGGGCCTGAGCGCACATCTCCTCCAGCAACGCCGGCCCCGGCAGCGCGTGCGGGTACATGCGCAGCGAGATCGAACGAGCAGCGAGGGGCGGGGGGCTCATCGTCTGGCAGTGTAAGGGAGCGAGCGTGCGCCTGGCCTGTGCTTTCCGAGAGACGGGTTCGAGCTTTCGTCATTGAGGATTTTGAGGACTTCGCCCAAGCTGCCTCGACAATGCTCCCTGCCCTTCCCGACCGCATGGTCCGCCCCTTCCATGGCTGAGACAAAGCGACTCTCCATCCGGACCCGGGCTGCCTACGGCGTCGGCGGCACCGCCGAGGCCGCCATCAGCATCGTCTTCAACTCCTTCAACTTCCTCTTCTACAACAACGTCCTCGGCCTCTCCGGAACCCTCTGCGGCCTGGCCGTGACCATCGCGATGCTGTTCGACGCCGTCTCCGATCCACTGGTCGGCTCGATCTCGGACCGCTTTCGATCGCCGCTCGGCCGGCGGCACCCCTTCCTCTACGCCGCGCCCATTCCGATGGGAATCTTCTTCATCGCCATCTACGCGCCGCCGGCAGACCTCGAGAGATTCGGGCTCTTCGCCTGGTTCACCGGGGCGACGATCCTGCTGCGCACCGCGCAAACCCTCTACCACGTTCCGCACCTGGCCCTCGGCGCGGAGATGACGGTCGACTACGGCGAACGCTCCGTGCTCATGAGCTACAACACCGTGTTCACGCTGATCGGGACGGCGGGCGTCTCCTACCTCGCGTGGTCGTACTTCGGAACACTCGAAGCCGGCACCTCGGATCGCACCGGCTACCTGATCCTCTCGAGCAGCGTCGCGCTCTTCGCGATCCTCGTCATCTTCGTGTCGGCGTACTTCACGAGAGACCAGGTGCCGCTTCTCTCGCAGGTCCCCGCAGACCTGCCGCGTGCCAGCGCGAGGGCCCTGCTCGACGAGATACGCACGTGTCTGACGAACGACAACTACAAGGCGCTCCTATTGGGCATGGTCTTCCTCTCCTCGACGATGGGACTCCACGAGACGCTCACCTCACACGTCGGCCTCTTCTTCTTCGAGCTCCGAGAGGACCAGATCCGCTTCCTTGCGCTCGGCGCGCCTCCGGGACTGTTGCTGGCGGCGATCCTGACGCCGAAGCTGCACGTCTGGTTCGACAAACGCGAAACCCTGATCGCGGGCATCCTCGGGATGGTCACTGCCGTAGCGGGACCGATCGTGCTGCGTCTGCTCGGCTGGTTTCCCGAGAATGGCGCACCGGCTCTCTTCCCCATCCTCTGTGCCCTGAAGGGCATGTCATACGCCGCGAGTGCGGTCATGGTCATCAGCATCGTCTCGACTCTCGCGGATGTCACCGACGAACACGAGCTCCTGACCGGCCGACGCCAGGAGGGCGTGTTCTTCGCGGCGCGTTCGTTATTCAGCAAGCTGACGTCGGGCCTCGGCCACCTGCTGGCCGGCCTGGCCATCGACGTGATCGATTTCCCGGTCGGCGTGCGATCCGGCGAGGTCGATCCAGACACGCTCCACAACTTCGGTGTGGTCGCAGGACCGCTCACGGTGCTGCCCGCCGTCATCTCGCTCTTCTTCTACGCTCGCTATCGCATCGACCGGGTCCGCCACGCCGAAATCCGGCGCGAGCTCGAAGCGCGTCCCTGACGCTCGAGGAGGAGAACATTGCAGGATCCGTTGCTCGCAGAAACCGTGAACTACGTCGCGATCCAGAGGCTGCTCGGCGCCTATGCGGATACCGTCAATCGCCGCGCCTGGAACGAGCTCGGTGAGCTCTTTCTCGGCAGTGCGCGGATCGAGATCACGCCCCCCAGGCGGGACCCGATCGAGCTGGAAGGTCCCGAGGCACTCGGTCGCTTCATTGCGGATGCCATAGCGAGATACGAGTTCTTCCAGTTCGTATTTCTCAACACACGCATCGAAATCAGGCCAGACGGCGACAACGCAACCGGCCGCAACTACATGTGCGAGCTGAGACAGGAGAAGGCATCGGGCCGGTGGACACAGGTCTTTGGTGTCTACCACGACCGCTTTCGGCGAGTCGACGGACGCTGGTGGTTCGAACACCGGCGCTTTCACGCACTCGCCGCTCCCACTCGCGACGCTCTCGTCTTCGACTTCCCCGGCGAGCTTCAGATCGACCCCCTCTAGCACCCGAGCACAGCACAGCGGACCACGGTCTGGGTTGCAGTCCGGGGCCGGAGCGCCACTGCTGGCGCTCAGCCGAGAGCGCCGCTGGCGCGCAGCGCGCTCACCTCGTCGTCCGCAAAGCCGGCTTCCGCAAGTACGGCGTCGGAGTGCTCAGCCAACGCGGGCGGGGGGCGCGTGAAGACCGCCGGCGTCTGTGCGAAACGCGCGGGATGCGTGAGGTAGCGCGTGCGATCGCCGTCGGTGTCCTCAACCTCGAACACGGTCCCGTTGTGCTGGGTCTGCGCGTCCTGGAGGAAGCCCTCGAAATCGTGGACGGGTCCGAACGGCACACCGAAGCGCCGCGCCCGCTCGACCAGCACGGCCGACGGCCATTTCAGAAACTCGCTCTCCATGATCGCGTACAGCGCATCGATGTTCTGAAAGCGCGGGACCAGCGCCGCAAAGCGCTCGTCCTCGCTGAGATCCTCGCGCTCGAGCATCTTGCACAGCCCCTTGTATTGGACGTCCTGCACCACGATTCCCACGATATGGCCGTCCTTCGTCTCCCAGGTCCGGAAGAGCTGTGCCGAAGAGGTTTCCGGCGGGCCGAGCTCGGGGAAGGCGTTGCTGCCGACCGCCTCGGGCAACATGAGGGCCGCGTACGCATCGAGCATCGGAACGTCGACGCGCTGGCCATCGCCGCCGTCTCGCTCGCGCGCCAGGAGCGCCGCCACGGTGGCCGCGCCGGCCGCGAAGCCACTGCTCTTGTCGACGGCGACGTTCTGCAGCATTCGCGGGGGGCCTTCGCCGCCCTGCGCGGGCATCAACCCGGTGAGCCCTTGCACGATGTGGTCGTACGCGGGATGGCCCGCATACGGTCCGCTGGTGCCGAACCCGCTGATCGCCGTGTAGATGAGCTTGGGATTGCGAGCGCGGAGCGCTTCGTAGCCGATGCCGAGGCGATCGGCGACGCCAGGCCGGAAGTTCTCCACGACGACGTCCGCGCCCTCGGCGAGGCGGTGCACCAGCGTGACGCCCTGCGGGTTGCGCAGGTCGATCACGAGGCTGCGCTTGTTGCGATTCAGTTGCGCAAAGAAGCCCGCCATGCCCTTGCGCTGGCTCGACGACGTGTGGCGCGAGGCGTCCCCAGCCGGCGCCTCGATCTTGATCACGTCGGCGCCGAGATCGGCGAGGTACTGGGTACAGATCGGTCCCGACACCATGGTGGTGAAGTCGAGCACACGAACCCCTCGGCACGGACCACGACTCTCCGAAGCAGGTTGCACGAATCTCCCTCCCGCTGGACGCAATGGCGTGTCCACCGCCGGGGGATCATACCACCGGGCGTGGGTCTATCCGCCCGGCATCGCCGGAGCGCGCCACGCCGGGCACCTTCGAGTGACTACTTCGATTCGGGGCCGGAAAGCGCAGGAGTCATCTCGGGGGGAGCGTTGCCCACGTAGCACAGGTGCTCCTCCTTGTAGACGTAGTCCAGCCCGAGCCGCTTGATCCGCCACTTGCCGTCCGCCTCCCGGACGAAGCGCATGTCGTAGTGCCCCCAGCTGCGCAGCGTGATCGAAGGCTCGATGCGCACCCAGTCGTGCAGCTTGAACAGACCGGTGGCTTCGTCGTCGCCCACGAGTTTCACGCGTGGATTGTGCCCCGCGTGGCTGACCTTGTAGCGTTCGCCGCTCTCGTTGGCGTGCAGCCACTCGACGAGTGCATCGCGTCCACTGTGGCGCCAGTCCGGGCGCCCGTAGTCCGCCTCGACGTCCGCCGTGAAGCAGTCGGCGAGCGCGTCCCAGCGCTTCAGGTCGAGGGCGTACCAGTAGTCGTGCATCACCTGGGTAATGGCCTCGATGTCCTCGAGCGCGCGGATGCGGCGCTCGAGCGCTTGCAGATCGGTCACGGGGCTCTCCCTTTTCGCGGCCCCTTGGGCCGCCGTTGAGGTGGCTGCGCAGCGTAACCGAGGCGACAGTTGATTCGCAGCAACGAGGATGGGGCCCGGAGTGCCGCCGATCGACGGCACTCGCGCCACCGGCGAAAGGGTATGCTGGCGGCTGCCAGGAGGAAGACGTGACGGAGGCCTTTCGGACGGAGAGCTCGCGAAAGTGGCTGCTATTGCTGTGCGCGCTGTCGATCGGAGCGTGCAGCAACCCCGGCCTCGAACGCGCGCATGGCCCCCCGCTCGACGCCGACGTCCGCGCCCTCGCCATCGTGCTGCACTCCGATTCCAGCGGCGCGTGGCGTGCCACGGATCGCATCCCCGCTCGAACCGAGCCTTCTCCCGTGAGATCCGTCTCCACGTTCGAGGGCGAGAACCTCGAGGCCGTGATGGCTGCCCTCGCCGCAGCAACCCCCGAGCGGGGCTCCGTCGTCGGCCTATCGGTCGGCTGGATCCACCGCATCGAAGGTTCGTCCTCGGAACGGAACCGGTACCTCTACCTCATCCACACACGATCCGGGGTGGAGCTCGCACGGTTCCACGAACACTGGCGTTCGGTCCACGCACCGCTTCGGCGCGGCACCCCCGGAACCCAGGGCTACGAGCAGCTGCACGTCGATCCACCCGCGACACGTCGTGCTGCCGATCGGCTCGGGGTCCCGCCTCTCGACGCTGCGGGCATCGCCGTGCTGCACCTCACCGGACCCGACAGCCTCCTCACCGCGGTCGACGCGCCGCGTCCGCCCGACCCGGGCTGGAGTGAACTGGTGGGACGAGAAAGTGGATTCGTCATCGTGCGCGACGCCGCTCCCTGAGCGCGGTAGTTGCCGTCAGGCATCTGCCGTGTGCCTCCGTAGCCCCGTCACCGTTCCTGCCCTCAAGACGGGTGACTCTGGGTCGAGGATACGGGACCAGACCCGGAAGGAGCGCACCGGCCTGCTCACCGCAGTGGTGGGTACCCGCCTTCTCCGCCTGCCCTTCCAGCGCGACCGGTGGAGCGCTAAGAATGGCGTCGTGCAGACCGAGTCCCTCTTTCACCACCGGCGACTGAACGGCTGGGTCTTGCTGGCCTGGACCGCGGCGGCGCTCTTCCTGCAGATCGGGCTGGGACTCGGCATCTACGGCACCGGAGAGGAGGGGCTCCGGGTCTGCGCCCGCGGCACGCTGCGCATCGGTCTCGTCCTATTCATCGGCACACTCGTCGCCTCGTCCGTACTCCACTTCTCCCGTGGAGAGTTCGCGAAGTGGCTGATGCGAAACCGCCGACAGCTCGGCTTCTCATTCGGCTGCGCGCACTTCTTTCACATCGGCTTCATCGTGCTGCTCGATCGGGCCGGGTTCATCCCCGCCGAGCGCGACATCTTCCGGGAGGGGGGTGTCGTGATCTATGCCTTCATCGGCTTGATGATGTTGACATCATTCGACGCGACCACCCGCCCACTGCCCCGATGGCTCTGGGTCGGTCTCCACAAGTGGGGCCTCTACTCGATCTGGGTCGCCTTCGCGGTGGCCTACCTCGGCCGAGTTGCACAGGGCACGCTCTTCTACGTGCCCTTCGCCGCAACCCTCCTCCTCGGCATGGCAGGACGTTGGTGGGTCGGCATCGCCCGCTTCCGGACGAAACGCGCGGCGGCGCTGGGCGTGTAGGACCGCCAGCAAGCGACGTGGCCGAGCCCCTCAGACCAGGCCGGCCTGCCCCTTGTCGAAGTAGTCGCGCCAGGCGGCGATCCGGCCGTCGGGGGCGACTTCGAAGATCCCCATCACGGGCAGCGAGATCTCGTTGCCGCCCGCCGTGAAGTGGACGACCCGCTCTGTGAGCACACGTCCTTCGTCAGCCGCCAGATTCAGGATCTCGAACTCCACCGTCACTCCGGGCCCGAAGAACTCGGCCAGGGTGCCGCGGATCTCCTCCTTCCCGGCGAAGCGGCCCACGGGCATCTTCTCGTAGACCGCATCCTCGGTGAAGCGAGCGAGGATCTCCTCGACGTCCATGCGGGAGAACGCCTTGCAGAGGTCCCGGACGGCAGTTTCTGCGTTCATCGACACTGTCCTCCTCTACCGCGCGGGGCGGCTGATACCGGCCGACCCCTCTTCTCCGAGATGGATGACGCCGCGCGTGATGTCCCATCGGGCGCGTGCGTGCCGAAGCCCCGCTTCACTCGGCTCAGCGCGCGAGGCGCCGAGTGAAGAAGCGCGCGATCACGTCGAAGACGTGGCGCGACTCCGGCAGCCCCGTGTCCGCGAAGAAGTAGTGCGGCAGGCCTTCGTAGACGTGGAGCTCGGCCTCGACTCCCGCGCCGACGAGCCGCTGATGGGTCACGATGGCCGAGCTCAACGCGCCGTCGCGGGTGCTCGTCACGATGAGCGCCGGGGGAAACCGGCTCAACAGAGCGGGATGCTCGATGGGCGCGACCAGCGGATCGTTCCAGTCCGCGTCGGCGAAGTAGTCCAGCTCGCCCCCGCCCTCGAACTCTCCGAACGCGGCGCCGATCACGGCGGCGTCACCGACGGCGAACTTGCCGGCGCCCGCGCAGAAGATCCCCACTGCGCCGGGCTGGGGCAGATCGTTCGCGTCGAACCAGGCGACCGCCTGCGCCGTGAGCATTCCCCCGGCCGAGCAGCCGAAGACTCCGATCTGGGCGGGCGCGTGTGTCTCGAGCAGGTGGCGGTAGACCGTGGCGACGTCCTCGCTCGCCGCCGGGAAGCGATGCTCGGGCCCCTGCCGGTAGTCGACGCTCACGACCCGCATGCCCGATACAAACGCGACCGGAATCGACTCGAGCCGCCCCTCGGTGCGCGCGCCCAGCGAGAAGGCGCCCCCGTGAAGGTTGATCAACACGCGGCCGGCGTTGCCCGGCGCAACGCCGCCGGCCGGCTCGAAGACCTCGGTGTAGACGCCCTCGATCTCGAGCACCTCCTCCCGCACGGGATACAGCCGCCGGGCTTCCTCGATCTTGGGGCCGTAGAAATGCTCGTCGAGAATGGCCCGCCGGGTTTCGATGTCGCCCGTGAGGAGCTGGGAGAGATGCGGCCGCATGCTCTCGCGGTTGGCCGCCGCGGCCTCGCTCGCCGCCGCGCTGACGAGCTCGGACGCAGGCGCCGTCGCGGTGAAGCGCTGCGCGAAGAAGACACCGGCCACCAAGAGGCCGCCGGCCACGAATGCCACGAGGGCTCGGATCATCCGGGAAGTATGCCTGGAAACACGTCCGGCGCCGCGGCCGGATCGCCGGTGATCCACAACAGTCGTTCGCCAGCAGGACCGGCCGCGGGCCCTGGCTGCACGCTGGCACTCAGCCCGCTTCGAACTCGCCCGACAGAGCACCCAAAGGCCCGCGATTCAGGCGTCAGTCTGTGAGGGAGCTCGGCCTGCGGCCGATTCCACTCCCTGCTGAACGCTATCGCTAGTGTGGATGGGCCTTCTGCTTCGCAGCGGCCCCGCCTCTCTGGACGCTATCGCTGAGATGGTGGCGGGGCGGACGGGACTCGAACCCGCAACTTCCGGCGTGACAGGCCGGTGCTCTAACCAATTGAACTACCGCCCCCACGACGGCCGAGTGGGGTCGAATAGCAAAAAGCGCGGGGCTCGGAAAGCGCGTCCCGGGTGGCTAGAGCCCCGCCGCCGCCCGGGCCAGTCCGGGCAGCTTGAGGAGCAGGGAGGAGTCGCCGTCGAAATGGACGCGGCCCTTCACGAAGGCCTCCAGCGGCGAGACGGCGCCACCGGCCAGCGCCACGGCGTCGTCGTCGGAGAGGGTGAGCCGGGCATCCGGCTTGCTGGCGACCGGCCCGGAGCCGAGCTGCACGGCGGCCGCCCAGTCGCCGCCCGGCGCACCGGTGATGCGGAGCTCAAAGAGCCCGGCGGCGCGGGCGAGCTCTCCGATGGCGGCGCTCGGCGCGTTGGGCAGCGGACGCTCCTGCGCGAACTGGGCGACGCGCGCCGGATTGAAGGCGAGCTGCGCCCACTTGCCGCCCTCCCCGCCCCGGCCTTCCCAGAGCGCCCCGCGCCAGTCGTCGACGCTCTGCACCCAGGTGAAGGCGAGCGCGTCGTCTAGACCCGCCTCGACCCGCGCCGCGGTGTGGCCCAGGTGCACGCTCCACTCGCCGCCGTCACGGCCGCGCAGCACCACGCCGATGGGACCTTGCACGCGTTTCGGAAGCCGCACGCGCGCCAGCGCCTTGCCGAGGAAGCCCTCGAAGAACTCGTTCGGCACGAGAGGCGTGGCGGGAAAGGCGGTCAGCGAGAGACCTCTTGGGAGGAGTTCGCGTGGGCGCGGCAGGGCTCGAACCTGCGACCTCCTGGGTGTAAACCAGGCGCTCTAGCCAGCTGAGCTACGCGCCCTCGCAGTGTGTCCGCTCAATTGACTCCGGCGGGACTCGGGAGCTCCCGGCCCGGATCGGCGAGCGGGACTTCGTAGATCTCGTCGAGCGAGTGATCCCCTTGCTGCAGGTGAGCACCGAGATCGCTGTGCGAGAGAGCGGCCGGCAGCACCTCGTCCATGTGATCGGCCTCGATGATGGTGAGGCTGCGCTTGACGTGGGCGGGAATCTCGACGAGATCCTTGCGGTTCTCCCTCGGGATGATGAGCGTGTCGATGCCGCCTCGCAGCGCCGCGATCATCTTCTCCTTGAGCCCGCCGATCGGCAGCACGCGCCCGCGCAGAGTGATCTCGCCGGTCATCGCGACGTTGGCGCGCACCGGAACCCGCGTCAGCGCCGAGGTGATCGCGGTGGCCAGCGTGATGCCGGCGGACGGCCCGTCCTTGGGCGTCGCTCCCTCGGGCACGTGGATGTGGATGTCGACCTTCGAATAGAAGTCGCGGGTCAGGCCGAGCTGCTTGGCGCGGGAGCGCACGTAGCTCATGGCCGCGCTCGCCGACTCCTGCATCACGTCGCCCAGGCGCCCGGTAATCTGGAGCTTGCCCTTGCCGGGCGTCACCGACACCTCGGTCTGCAACAGCTCACCGCCGACCTCGGTGTAGGCGAGGCCGGTGCAGACACCCACGCGATCTTCGCTCTCGGCCTTGCCGAAGCGGTACTTCGCCACACCGAGCAGCTTCTTCACCTTGGCCGGCGTGATGCGGGTGAGCTTCGCCGCGTCACCGGCCTTCACCACATCGCGGGCCACCTTGCGGCAGACCGAGGCGAGCTCGCGCTCGAGATTGCGCACGCCCGACTCCCGAGTGTGGTGGCGAATGATCTCGAGCAGCGCCGCATCGGAAAATTGGATCAGCGACTCGTTCAAGCCGTTCTGCTCGCGCACCTTCGGGATCAGGAAGTGGCGCGCGATCTGGAGCGTCTCGCTCTCGATGTAGCCCGGCAGCTGGATGATCTCCATGCGGTCCTGGAGCGGACGCGGGATCTGATGCAGCACGTTCGCCGTGCAGACGAACATGACCCGCGAGAGGTCGTAGTCCACGTCCATGTAGTGGTCGTTGAAGGTGTGGTTCTGCTCCGGGTCGAGCACCTCGAGCAGCGCCGCCGACGGATCGCCGCGGAAATCCATCGACATCTTGTCGACTTCGTCGAGCAGGAAGACCGGGTTGCCGCTGCCGGCCTTCTTGAGCCCCTGCAGAATCTTGCCCGGCAGCGCACCGATGTAGGTGCGCCGGTGGCCGCGGATCTCCGCCTCGTCCCGCACGCCACCCAGCGAAACGCGCACGAAGTCGCGATCCGTGGCGCGCGCGATGGAGCGACCCAGCGAGGTCTTGCCGACGCCGGGCGGCCCCACCAGGCACAGGATCGGCCCCTTCATCTTCTCGACCAGCGCCTGCACCGCCAGGTATTCGAGAATGCGGTCCTTCGGCTTGTCGAGGCCGAAGTGGTCGGCATCGAGCACGGCCTCGGCCTCGGCGAGATCGTGCCGCTCTTCCTTGTACTCGTCCCACGGAAGCGTCAGGAACCAGTCGACGTAGTTGCGCACGACGGTCGCCTCGGCACTCATGGGCGACATCATCTTGAGCTTCTTGATTTCCTTCTCGCAGCGGCCCCGCGCCTCGTCGGGCATGTTCTTCTTGGCCAGCGCGTCTTCGAGCTCGTCGACCTCGTTCTTGAACTCGTCGCGCTCGCCGAGCTCCTTCTGGATCGCCCGCATCTGCTCGTTGAGGTAGTACTCCTTCTGCGAGCGCTCCATCTGCTTCTTCACGCGGCCGCGGATCTTGCGCTCGACCGAGAGCACCTCGATCTCCGCCTGCATGCGCGCGTAGACCTCTTCGAGCCGCTTGCCGGGCTCGAACGATTCCAACAGCTCCTGGCGCTCCGGCAGCTTCAGGCTCAGGTGCCCGACGACCGTATCCGCCAGACGGCCCGGCTCCTCGATCGCCGTCACCGTATTCAGGGTTTCCGGCGGAACCTTCTTGTTGAGCTTGACGAAGGTCTCGAAGCCCGAATGGACGGTGCGCACGACGGCCTGGGCCTCGGCGCTGGCCTCACCGGTCTCGTCGGCGATCTCGGCCTCGCAGGTGAAGAAGGGCTCGTCGCGCTCGAAGCGGCGAATGCGCGCGCGGGTCTTGCCCTCCACCAGCACCTTGACCGTGCCGTCCGGCAGCCGCAGCAGCTGGATGATGGTGCCGAGGGTTCCGACCTCGTGAATCTCCTCGGCGGTGGGCTCGTCGTCGCCCGCCTCGCGCTGAGCGCAGAGCAGCAGCTCCCGGTCGTTCTCCATGGCGTCTTCCAGCGCCTTGATCGAGCGCGCGCGCCCGACGAAGAGCGGCACCACCATGTGCGGAAAAACGACGATGTCGCGCAGCGGCAGCAACGGCAGGACGCGAATGTCCGCGTCCGCTTCGCCCGGACCATCGTCACTGCGGAAGATGCCCATGCGGCCCCCCGTCCGCCGCTCAGGCGGACTCCAGCTCCTGCTCCGGCTCCGGCTCCGGCTCCGGCTCTCGTTCCTGCTCTTGCTTGAGAACGAGCAACGGCGTGGCGCCCTGCTCGATCACCTCTTCGTTGATCACGACTTCTCCGACATCGTCCCGGGACGGGATGTCGTACATCAGGTCGAGCATCACGCCTTCCAGAATCGAGCGCAGGCCGCGCGCACCGGACTTGCGCTTGTAGGCCTGGCGCGCCACGGCGCGCAGCGCGCCGTCGACAAAGCGCAGGTTCACCTCCTCGAACTCGAAGAGCTTCTGGTACTGCTTGACCAGCGCGTTCTTCGGCGTGGTGAGGATGTCGACCAGCGCGTCTTCGGCGAGAGCGTCCAGCGTGGCCACGACCGGCAGCCGCCCCACGAACTCGGGAATCAGGCCGAAGGAGATCAGGTCTTCGTTCTGCACCTGGCGCAGGAACGCGCCGGGCTCCTGCTTGAGCCGCTTGGCCATCGGCGCGCCGAAGCCCATGCCCTTCACACCCACTCTTCTCTCGACGATCTGCTCGAGATCGCAGAAGGCGCCGCCGCAGATGAACAGGATGTTGGAGGTGTCGATCTGCAGGAACTCCTGCTGCGGGTGCTTGCGCCCACCCTTCGGCGGCACGCTCGCCATGGTGCCCTCGATGATCTTGAGCAGCGCCTGCTGCACGCCCTCCCCGGAAACATCGCGGGTGATCGACGGGTTCTCGCTCTTGCGGGCGACTTTGTCGATCTCGTCGATGTAGATGATGCCCCGCTGCGCGAGCTCGACGTCGTAATTCGCCACCTGCAGCAGGTTCAAGATGATGTTCTCGACGTCCTCGCCGACGTAGCCCGCCTCGGTGAGCGTGGTGGCGTCGGCGATGGTGAACGGCACATCGAGGATGCGCGCCAGGGTCTGTGCCAGCAGCGTCTTGCCCGAGCCGGTGGGCCCGAGCAGCAGGATGTTGGCCTTCTGCAGCTCGACGTCCCCGACGAATGTCTGGCTCTCGATCCGCCGGTAGTGGTTGTGGACCGCCACCGCGAGGATCTTCTTGGCCTTCTCCTGCCCGATCACGTACTCGTCGAGGGAATCCTTGATCTCCCTGGGCTTCGGAACCCGAGAGCTCTGGACAGGGGCTTCTTCCTGGCCGTATTCCTCTGCGATGATGTCGTTGCAGAGCTCGATGCACTCGTCGCAAATGTAGACGGTCGGACCCGCGATCAGCTTCTTGACCTCGCGCTGACTCTTGCCACAGAACGAGCACGAGAGGTTGGCATCGTCGTCCCGCTTCTTCATCCGCTCTGGCCTCCTTCGCCGCTTCCGTTGCCGGCGATGTGCTCACGCACCACGCGATCGACGATCCCGTAGCTCTGAGCCTCTTCTCCAGACATATAGTAGTCCCGCTCGGTATCGCGCGCGATCTCGTCGGCTGGCTTGCCGGTATGGTTCGCCAGGAGCTCGTTCATGCGATCGCGCAGGCTCAGGATCTCTCGCGCGTGGATCTCGATCTCGGTGGCCTGGCCCTGGATGCCGCCGAGCGGTTGATGAATCATGATGCGGGAGTTGGGCAGGGCCATGCGCTTGTCCTGCGCACCGGCTGCCAGCAGCCAGGCCGCCATCGAGGCGGCCTGCCCCAGGCAGATGGTGGCCACCGCAGGCCGCACGTACTGCATGGTGTCGTAGATGGCGAGGCCCGCCGTCACCGAGCCGCCCGGCGAGTTGATGTAGAGATGGATGTCCTTCTCGGGGTCTTCCGCCTCGAGAAACAGCAGCTGGGCGATGACGACGTTGGCGAACTCGTCGTCGATCGGCGTGCCGAGAAACACGATGCGGTCCCGCAGCAGACGGGAATAGATGTCGAGCCAGCGCTCGCCACGCGGGGTCTGCTCGACAACGCTCGGAATCAGGGGCATGAAAGTCTCCGCTCGACAGAGTAAACCGGTCGAGCCGTTCGGTCACTCGGGCAGAAATTCGTGTCTCGAGGGATCCCCGACTCCTGAAATGCTCGGGCCAGCACGCCGGCGGCGCTCGTCGGGGACGGAGGGGGAATCGCGCCGGTTTCCGGTGTGTCTCGCGCGCCGTGCAGCACGCGGTGCCCGGGCCTAAGTGTCCGTTGTTTCTTCGACTTTAGCCTGGGCCGCAAGGAATTCAAGCGCTTTCTCGTCGCGCAGCTGGCCCTCCAACGCTCGCTCGAGCTGGCCCTCGCCCCACCCCTCGCGCAGCCGCGTGGCGTCGACCCCCTGCTGCTCGGCCATCTCCGAGAGCTTGGCCTCGACGTCCTCGGCAGGCACCTCGAGGCTCTCGCTGTTGGCGACGGCTTCGAGCAGCAGCGCCTCGCGCACGTCGCGTTCCGCCTCGCCGCGCCACTCCTCGCGCCAACGCGCCATCTGCTCGTGCAATGCTTCGTGGGGCAGCTGACCGGCGAAGCGGCGATGGGCGGATTCGAGTCGCTGCTGAAGCTGCTGCTCCACCATGCCCGGCGGCACGTCGAAGCTCGCCCGCTCGATGAGCGAGTCGACGAGCGTGCGGTGCAACACGCTGCGCGCCTCGCGCTCCTTGCCGTCGCCGATGTCGCCGCGGATGCGCACGGTCAGCTCGTCGAGTGTCTCGAAAGCGCCCATATCCTTTGCGAATTCGTCGTCCAGCGCAGGCACTTCGCGGCGCTTGATCTCCACCACGTGCGCCGCGAACACGGCTTGCTTGCCGGCCAGCTGTTCGGCCGCGTAGTCGTCGGGAAAGGCGACCGTCACCTCGCGGTCCTCGCCCGATGCGGCGCCGCGCAGCTGCTCTTCGAAGCCGGGGATGAACTGGCCGGCACCGACCTGCAGCGAAACGCCCTGGCCGCTGCCGCCCTCGAAGGGCTCCCCGTCGATGCGGCCGACGAAATCGATCGTCGCCACGTGATCGTCGGCCAGCAGCGTGCCTTCCGGCTCCTCGACGAGCTGCACCTGGCGCTCGCGCAGGTTCTCGAGCTCGCGCTCGACCTCGTCGTCGGCCACCTCGACACTCGGGCGCTGGGCGGGCAGCCCCGCCAGGTCCGGCAGCTCGACCTGGGGCTTCACCTCGATGCGCGCGGTGTAGCGGAAGCTGGCGTCGGGCACCGGGGGCGACGCCTCGATCGAGGGCTCCGCCACCGCCTCGAGGCCCGCCGTCTGGACGGCGTCCATCAGCGTCTCCCCCACCAGGGTCTGCTCGATCTGCTCGACCAGCGAGGCGCCGTATTGCCGCTCGAGCACCGAGCGCGGCACCTTGCCCGGGCGGAAGCCCCTCACCTGTGCCTGCTTGGCGAGATCGCGATAAGCCCGGTCGAAGGCCTTCTTCACCCGCCCGGCGGCCACCTCGACCTCGACCCGATGCAGGATGGGGGTTTCCTCGTGGCTCTCTACCTGGACGTCCTGGGATGCGTTGTCTTGGGTCATGCTCTCGTGCCGCTGTGGATGCTGAAGTGGAAGTGGGGCGGGAACCTAACGCGGGAGTCGAATGCGGCCACCTCCCCGTGGGGAATCAGACCAAAGTGGCCGCTGCGAAGCAGAAGGCCCATCCAGATCTCCCGCCTCGGAGGCCGCAGCCGCCCGATCCTGCT
Source organism: Deltaproteobacteria bacterium (assembly GCA_019310965.1). Lineage (GTDB taxonomy): Bacteria > Myxococcota_A > UBA9160 > UBA9160 > SMWR01. The sequence continues at coordinate 28,343 of JAFDDG010000019.1, read as the reverse complement.
GAACTCCCCTGCTGTGTGTCCAGGGCAGGAGACCCGGCTTCGCCGGCTTCCACGCCTCTCTGAACGCTATCGCTGAGATGGTGCGCCGGGTGGGAGTCGAACCCACATGACCGTGAGGCCGCCGGACCCTAAATCCGGTGCGTCTGCCAGTTCCGCCACCGGCGCATCGCGGGCAAGGTAGCGCCCGACGGCGCCTTGCGTTGCGCGCAACGCACCCCGTACGTACTCTCCGCGCCTCGGTGGGCGCGTAGCTCAGTTGGCAGAGCAGCGGACTCTTAATCCGCCGGTCGAAGGTTCGAATCCTTCCGCGCTCACCACCCACCGCCCTCTCCGCCCCCGCACGCGCGCGATCAGCCGAAGCCGCCGCCCCCGGGCGTCTCGATGCGCAGCACGTCGCCGGCTGCGAGGCGCAGCGTCGCGCGGCCCGCCACCGGCTCGAAGGCGCCGCCGGCGCGCGAGACGGCATTGCGTCCGACGTCGCCGGCTGCGCCGCCGGCGAGTCCCCACGCCGCGACGGCCCGGCGCTCACCGAGCAGCGACAGCGTGACCGGTGCGAGAAAGCCGTAGCGGCGCACGAGACCGTCGCCGCCACGCGTCCGGCCCGCGCCGCCAGAGCCGCGGCGCAGGGCGAACTCGAGCAGCCGCACCGGATAGCGCGTCTCCAGCACTTCGGGATCGGTGATGCGCGTGTTGGTCATGTGGCTGTGAACGCCCGAGGCGCCGTCCGCCTCCGGCGTTGCGCCGGAGCCGCCACCAATGGTCTCGTAGTAGCCGAACGTGTCGTCGCCGAAAGCCACGTTGTTCATGGTGCCCTGGCTGGCGGCGGCGAGACCGAGGGCGCCGAGCAGCACGTCGACGATGCGCTGCGAGGTCTCGACGTTGCCGCCCACCACGGCGGCGCCGGGCGGCGGGTCGAGGAGCGAAGCCGGCGGTACGAAGATCTCCACCGGCGCAAGGCAGCCGCCGTTGAGCGGGATGCGCTCGTTCACCAGCGCGCGCAACACGTAGATGACGGCCGCGTTCACCACCGCTCGGGGCGCGTTCAGGTTGCCCGGGTGCACGGCGCCGCTGCCGGCGAAATCGATCTGCATGCGCGGCCCTTCGATGCGCAGCGTCACGCACAGCGGCGTGCCGTCGTCCATCTGATCCGAGAAGCGGTGCTCGCCATCCGCCAGCTTCTCGATCTCGCCGGCCACCTTGCCCGCAGCCGCCTGCTGCAGGGCCCGCATGAGCTCGCCGATCTCGGCCACGCCGTGCTCCTCCGCGAGCTCGAGCAGGAGCTTTTCCCCCTGCCGGTTGGCCGCGACCATCGCCTCGAGCTCGGCCACGTTGTCGTCCGGGCTGCGCGCCGGATAGCGGCCGCTGGCGAGCATCTCCCGGATCGCCGCCTCTTCGAAGCGCCCGCGGCGCACGAGCCGAAACGGCGCAATGCAGACGCCCTCCTCTTCGAGGCTCGTCGAATCGGCGGGCATCGAGCCCGGAGTGATGCCGCCGATGTCCGCGTGGTGACCGCGACTGGCCACGAAGAATGCGGGCCCGGCGGCGCCTGCGCCCGCGAAGACCGGTGTCACCACGGTCACGTCCGGCAGGTGCGAGCCGCCGGCGTGGGGATCGTTGGTCACCACCACATCGCCGGCTTCGAGATCCGGGAAGCGCGCGCGGGCCACGCGCACCGTCTCCGACATGGCCCCGAGATGCACCGGGATGTGCGGCGCATTCGCCACGAGCCCGCCGTCCACATCGAAGACCGCGCAGGAGTAGTCGAGGCGCTCCTTGATGTTCGTGGACACCGAGGTGTTGCGCAGCACCGCGCCCATCTGCTCGGCGATCGACATGAAGCGGTTTCCGAAGACTTCGAGACGGATCGGATCGCGGCTGCCGGCGGACGCGGCTGCGCGGGCGGCCCGCGTGCCGCGATCTGTCAGCAGCAGGATGCCCTCGGGCCCGAGCTCGGCCGTGAAACCGGGATCGAGCACGATGCTGCCGGTGTCCTCGAGCAGCAGCGCCGGGCCCTCCAGGCATTGGCCTGCGACGAGCGCTTCCCGAGCGTAGACCGGCGCCTCGACGCGGCCGCACTCGGGAAACCACACCGAGGCGTGCCGCAGGGGCGCGGCCGGCGCCGTTTCGGGTGGGGCCGGCGGCGCCACGTCGCGCCAACCGCGCTGGGTGGCGCTGGCGCGCACGCGCGTCGTCACGATCTCCACGGCCCGGCCCGGACGGTCGTAACCGAAGCGCGCCCGGTGCTCGGCGGCGAAGGCACGCACCCAGTCCCCGTCCGCAGGCTGCACGACCGGCAGCGGCAGCTCGGCGCCCTGCACGCGCAGATCGAGGCACCGCTCGATCTGGATGTCCGCCTCCGCCACGCCCTCCCGGGCGAGCGTTCGCCGGGCCTGCGCTTCGAGGCCGGCGAAGTCGGCCCGCACGTTCTCGGGCAGCGAGTCGGCGAGCGGCACGCGCCCGGCATCGCGCTGCCCATCCCACGAGACGGCGGCGCGGCCGATGCCGTAGGCCGACAGGATCCCCGCAAAGGGATGCAGCAGGATCTGACGCATGCCGAGCTCCCGCGCGATGGCGCAGACGTGCTGCCCCGCCGCACCGCCGAAGCCCACCAGCGCGCAATCCCGCGGATCGACGCCGCGCGCCACCGACACCTGCGCGATTGCCTGGGCCATGCTCGCGTTGGCCACCGCCACGAAGCCCGCCGCGATCTCGTCCTGCGGCATGGCGTGGCCCGCCTTCGCGAGCGCCTCGCCCATGCGCTCGAGCCCGCGCGCCACCGGCTCTTCGTGCAGCGGGAAAGGGAAGCGATCGCCGGCCACACGACCCAGGTGGAAATTCACGTCCGTGAGCGCCAGCTCTCGCGCCTGCGAACGCCCGTAACACAGCGGCCCCGGCTCCGAGCCCGCACTCTCCGGGCCCACCGTGAGCCGGAAGCCGTCGAAGCGACACAGGGAGCCCCCGCCCGCCGCCACCGTGTGGATGCGCAACATCGGAGCCTTCACGCGCACGCCGCCCACCAGGGTCTCGAAGCTGCGATCGACCTCACCCTCGCGCAGCAGCGAGACATCGGTGGAGGTGCCCCCCATGTCGAGCCCAATGGCGCGCGCGCAGCCCGCGCGCGCGGCGATGGCGCGGGCTCCCACCACTCCACCGGCCGGCCCCGAGAGCAGCGCAAACGGACCGCGGAAGCGCGCCGCCTCGGTGAGTCCACCCGAAGATTGCATCAGGCGCAGCTGTGTGTGCGGCAGCTCTGCCTGCAGCGCCTCGACGTGGGCGCGCAAGAGCGGCGTCAGGTAGGCGTCCACGCTGGCCGTCTCGCCACGGGCCAGCAGCCCGAGCTCGCGGGCGATCTCGTGGCCCGCCACGACGTGCGCAAAGCCCAGCTCGCGAGCGAGCGCCGCCAGTCTCGCCTCGAGCTCCGGGTAGGCGTAGGCGTGGATCAGCGAGATCGCGACCGAGTCGATGCCCGCGGCGCGCGCGCTTTCGAACACGGCGCGGGCGCCGGCCGGGTCGAACGCCTCGACCTCCTCGCCGTCGACTCCCACGCGCCCCGACACCTCCGCGACCCGGGCCGCCAGCGGCAACGGTTTCTCGATCGCCAGCGCGAAGAGCTCCGGTCGCTCCTGGGTGCCGATCTCGAGCACGTCGCCGAGCCCACGATTCGCGACGAGCAACAGCGGCACGCCGCGCCGCTCGAGCAGCGCGTTGGTCGCCACGGTGGTCCCGAGCCGCACGCTCGCCGCCGCGGCATCCGAAGCACCGGCGCGGGCCAGAATCTGCCGCACACCCTCCACCGGCGCCGCATCCGAAGACAAGAGCTTCGCCACGTGCACCGAGCCGTCCGGGGCCACGCCGATGCAGTCGGTGAAGGTGCCGCCGCGATCGATGGCGAAGGCCCAGCCCCCGGGCTCGGCCTCAGGCACCGCGGCTCCGGCGAAGACGCCGCACCAGGCCGCGCAGGAGTTCGCGTGTCGTTTTATCTCCCAGAAGCCAAGTGCCCGGAATCGCAACGGCAGCGAAGACCGAACCTCCCACCAGACAGGCCGTGAGCGGTGCCTCCACAAGCCCCGTGGCAAGCCCGCCGGCGCCGCCGGCCGCCAGCGCCACGACCCCAGCGCGCGCCAGGGTGCCGGCCAGCGGCGCCAAGGCCGGCCCACCGTGCAGCAGCCGCAAAGCCACGAGCAGAACCAGCGCGCTCCCGCTCATCGCCAACGCACCGGCCGCTGCGATGCCCTCCGCCCCGAAGCCACGGCCGAGTGCCAGATAGAGCGGGATGGCCAGCAGCGCCACGCCGGTGCTCAGGAACATCGGACGCCACATGTCTTCGCGTGCGTAGAAGCCCCGCCCCGCGACTTGCTGCACGACCCAGCCGGGAATGCCGAAGCAGAAAACGGTGAGGATGGCGGCCACCCGCTCGGTGTCCTGCGCCGTGAACGCGCCGCGTTCGAAGATCAGCGCGACCCCCGGTTCGGCCAGCGCCCATACGCCACCCGCCAGCACTGCCGCCAGCATCAGCGAGGGCTGCAGGATGCGCAGCAGCGTGGCGTGGAGTTCTTCGCGCCGCCCCTCACTCGCCAGCTGCGAGAGCGCAGGCAGCGCCGCGGTGGCCACCGCCTGCCCCACCACCGACACCGGCACCAGCATCAGCATGCGCGCGTAGCCGATGAGCGAGATGGTGCCCTCGGCCAACAACCCGCCGAACCACTTGTCGTACCACTCGTCCACGGTGAGCAGCGAGAGACCCAGGATGAGCGGCGCCGCGCGCCAGAGATACGCAAGGAAATCCGGATCGTGCGGCGCAACACGAAAACCGAGCTTCAAGCCGGCGCGGCGCAGGTCGAGCACCGGCAGCACGAACGGCCCGATCACCGCACCGGCCAGCGCGCCCCAGGCAAAACCCTCGGCGCCGAGCGCGCCGCCGAGCAGCACTCCGCCCGCGATGATGCCCCCGTTGTAGACCAGCGGCGCCAACGCCTGGGTCGCGAAGCGGTCGTTGGCCATCAAGACCGCGCGCACGAGACCCCCGATCACGAAGAAGACCTGCGCCGGCAGCACGATGCGCGTGAGCCGAACCGTGAGCGCCCGGGTCTCCGGCGCAAATTGCGGGAACTGCAGCGCCACCAGCGGCTCGGCGAAGATCCAGAGCGCCGCGGTCGCCGCCAACGACACCAGCGTCAACGTGCCGAACGCCGTAGCCACGAGCCGCCCGGCAGCCTCGCCCCCCCGCGATTCGCGCAACCGCACGTAGAACGGCACGAAGGCCACCGCGAAGGCGCCGCCCGACAGGAAGTGGAAGAGGATGTCCGGAATCTGGAACGCGGCCCGGTAGGCATCCACCTCCGCGCCGGCACCGAGCTGGCTGGCCAGCACCATCTCGCGCACCAGGCCCAGCGCGCGAGAGAAGAGCATGCTGCCCGCCAACAGAGCGGCCACGAACGGAATTCGCGAGGCGTGCGAGCGACTTGTGGTGTCAGGGCTCAAGTGGATTCGGCTCCCGCCACAGATGGCCGTCCCAGGTTTCGACGACCACGTCGTCCCCTTCCCGCCCGCGCCAGGTGGCGTGCGACAGGGGAACCTTGCCGTGGGGGGTGTCGAGAACGTACTGCGGAATCGCGAAGCCGCTGGTGCGACCGCGCAGCTGCCGGAAGAGCTCGATGCCCCGCTCCATCGGCACCCGGAAGTGCGCCGTGCCCTCGAGCCGCTGCGCCTGGTAGCAGTAGTACGGCCGCACCCGCAGGCGCACCAGCCCCTCGCAGAGCTGCTTCATCACCTCGGGCGAATCGTTGATGCCGCGCAGCAGCACGCTCTGGTTGCCCAGCGGGATGCCGGCTCGGGTCAGCTTGTCGCAGGCCTCGGCCGCTTCGGGAGTCAGCTCCTTGGGATGGTTGAAGTGCGTGTTCAGCCACAGCGGGTGATGGCGTTCGAGCATGGCACACAGCGCATCGGTCACCCGGAAGGGCAGCGTCACCGGCAGCCGGCTGCCGAGCCGGATGAGCTCCACGTGCGGTATCGCCCGCAGCTCGGCGAGCAGCCACTCGAGCTTCGCGTCCGAATACACCAGTGGATCGCCGCCGGTGAGCAGCACATCGCGGATCGCGGGCGTGCGGCGGATCCAGTCGAGCGCGGTCTCGAGCTCGCGTCTCTTCATGCTCCACTCGGGCTCGCCCAGCATGCGCTTGCGCAGGCAGAAACGGCAGGTAAGAGCGCACTCGTTGTTCACGCAGAAGGCGATGCGATCCGGGTAGACGCGGATCACGTTCTTGACCGGCGAGTGCTGGACCTCGTCCAGCGGATCGGCCAGGCCGGCCGCGTCTTGCAGCTCCGCCGTGGCAGGCACCACCTGACGGCGCACCGGACAGCTCGGATCGTCCGGGTCCATCAGCGCGGCGTAGTACGGCGTGATGACGAAGCGGAAGCGCTGCGAGAGAAGCTCGATGGCGTCCTTCTCATCCGCACCGGGTGTGACGAAGCGCGCGAGCCCGTCCGCGTCGCGGATGCGCTGCTGCATCTGCCACGTCCAGTCGCGCCAGTGGGGTCGGTTCGCGTCGCTGCGATCGGCGCGCTTCATGCGAGCTCCAGGCGCTCGAGCCCCGCGGCCAGGACCTCGGCGACCAGCGCCTGCACCGGCCGCCCTGCGAGCTCCGCCAGGATGCCGAACGATGCGTCCGGCGCGAAGGTCGGGAGCGGGTTCATTTCGAGAAACAACGGACGCCCGGTCGCGTCGAGCTTGAAGTCGGCGCGGGCGAAGTCGAGGCACTCGAGCGCTTCGAAGCTGCGCAGCGCCAGCTCCGAGAGCTCCGCCTCGAGCTCGGCGGAGAGCTCGCCCGGCGTTACCGCGGCGGCGACCCGCTCGGACCGCAGGCCGCGCTCGACCGCGTGGATGCCGATGCCGGTGTCGGCGTCGAGGGCCCGCTGCAGCACCGGCAATGCACGGGGCGGCGCGTTGCCGACCACCGTGACCGTGTACTCGGCGCCGGGCAGGAAGGCCTCGACCAGCGCCGGCTGATCGTAATCGCGCACGATGCGCGCCACCTCGCGCACCAGGGCAGCCGGGTCGGCGACCTTCGACGAGACGCGGATGCCCTTGGCACTGCCCTCCCATCTCGGTTTCACGAAGAGCGGGAAACGCACCGACGCAGCAGCGCTTTGCGCCGCTGCTGCCGAACGCATCACGACCTGGAAGGGCACCGGCACGCCGGCCGCCGCCACCAGCCGCGTGGCCCAGGCCTTGTCGAGGGTGGCCGAGAGAGTGAGCGCGTCAGAGCCCAGCGCGGGGATGCCGGCCAGCTGGAGCAGCACGGGGGCCCAGGCCTCGCGGTCGCGACCGCGAGTGCCCTCGGCGATGTTGAGCGCGCAGTCGAGGGCCGGCAGCTGCCCCTTGCCGATGCGGGCCAGCAGATCCGCCGGCGCACCGAGCCGCACGGGCTCGTGCCCCAGGGCGCGGATGGCGGCCTCGAGCAGCGCCAACGTGGCCTCCGGCTCGTACTCGGCGTCCACGTCCAGCGGGTCGCCGGGCCGCGCCGGAAAGCTGCCCAGCAGGTCGTAGACGAGGCCGATGCGTCGCCGTGTCATGGCGGCGGAGGATACCGCTCCGCTCCCCGCCGTCCGCGACGCTGCAATGGCTACACTCGGGCGCGAACCGGCCCGGCCGCGCCGGCCGCGCAACAAAGGGGCGGCCGGCGGGTTCGGAGACGAACGTGGGCGCGACCCGGGAGCAACACGGATGAGGCAGATCCCTCGGCACATCCTGTGGGCGTGGCTCTTCGTCGCGCTCTGGGTGCTGGTGATCATGAGCTTCGCCAGCGACAGCTTCTCGGCCACCCGGACCTCGGGCCTCCTCACGCCGTTGCTGCGTTGGCTCGACCCCGAGATGTCATGGGAACGCATCCGCGAAATCCATGCCCTGACGCGCAAGATGGCCCACGCGGTCGAGTACGCGGTGTTGGCGATTCTGGGCTTCCGCGCCTTCCGCATCACCTTGGCCGTGCCCCTGCTGCACGTGGCGCTCCTGACCCTCGGCATCGTCTTGGCGGTGGCGGGCCTCGACGAGCTACGCCAGAGCTGGATCCCCACCCGTTCCGGCTCGCTGGCCGACGTCGCCCTCGACTGTGCCGGCGGCGCGCTCGCGGTGATCGCACTCATCCTCGTGCACCGCCGGCTCGGCGTGCGAAGCCCCGTCGCGAGCAGCGGCGCGTGAGCGAGACGCACGACGCCGCGGCAGGCCGCGGCCGCTGGCTCGATCGCATCGAGCGTGTCGGCAACGCGCTGCCCGACCCGACGACGCTCTTCTTGCTTGGCACCCTCGTCGTGATCGCACTGTCGCAGGCGGCGGTGGCTCTCGACTGGAGCGTCGAGAAGGCGGTGGCCGTCACCGACCCGGCGACGGGCGCGGTGACCGGCGAGCTCGAGCGCGTGCCGGTGCGGCCCGTGAGCCTGCTCACCGCAGACGGCAGCTTCTGGCTGCTCGACACGCTGGTCGACAACTTCATGGCGTTCCCGCCGCTCGGCGTCGTGCTGGTGGGCATGCTCGGCATCGGACTCGCGGAGAGGACGGGTTTCATCGGGGCGCTGCTGAAGGCGGTGCTGCTCGGGGTACCCGCGCGCATCCTGACGCCCACGATCTTCTTCGTGGGCGTGATGTCCTCCATGGGGCTCGACGCCGGCTACGTGGTGCTGCCGCCGCTGGCGGCCGCACTCTACAAGGCCGTGGGGCGCTCACCGCTGGTGGGCCTCGCTGCGGTCTTTGCGGGAGTGTCGGCCGGCTTCAGCGCAAATCTCTTCGTCACCAGCCTCGACCCGCTGCTGGCCGGGCTCTCCACCGAGAGCGCCCACCTGATCGACCCGAGCTACGAGGTCGCCGCCACCGCGAACCTGCACTTCATGATCGCCTCGACCGGCCTGCTGACGGCGGTCGGCTGGGCGGTGACCGCGTGGTGGGTGGAGCCGCGCTTCGCGAGCAAGGCGGCGGAGGATGGCGGGCCAGTGCCGGTCTCCGCCGCGGACCTGGCCGCGCAGCAGCTCGACGCCACGCAGCGTCGCGGCCTCGGCCTCGCCGCGCTTGCGGCCTGTGCCACGCTGGCGCTCTTCGTAGCGGCCACCTGGATACCCGGGGCGCCGCTCCACGGCAGCAGCGGTCGCTTCCCGCGCTGGGTGTCGGTCATCGTGCCGCTGCTGTTTCTCGGCTTCCTGGTGCCGGGGCTCGTCTACGGCTTCGTCACCGGCGAGCTGCGCAACGACAAGGACGTGGCCAAGGTCTTCGGCGAAACCATGGCCGGCATGGGCCCCTACATCGTGCTGGCCTTCTTCGCTGCGCAGTTCATCGCCTGCTTCGCCCACTCGAATCTCGGCGAGATGCTGGCACTGGCCGGCGGCGACCTGCTGGCGCGGGCACGGCTGCCGGTCGCGGGCCTGATCGTGGGCTTCATCGCGGTGGTGATGGCTGGGAACCTCTTCATCGGCTCCATGTCGGCGAAGTTCGCCTTCTTCGCCCCGGTCTTCGTGCCCATGTTCATGCAGGTGGGCGTGAGCCCCGAGCTGACCCAGGCCGCGTACCGCGTGGGCGACTCCGTCACCAACGTGATCACCCCTCTGAACCCCTACGTCGTGATCCTGCTGGTCTTCATGCAGCGCTACGTCCCCCGCGCCGGCATCGGCACGCTGGTGGCCCTGATGCTCCCCTACGCTCTGGCCTTCGCCGTCACCTGGACGCTGCTCCTCGCCGCGTGGATCCAGACAGGACTCCCGCTCGGCCCCGAAGGCCCCCTCGCCTACACGCCCTAGCCCCCCCTCACGGGGACGGTGTTGCTTTCTTGCCTTTTTGAAAAAGGCAAGAAAGCAACACCGTCCCCGGTCCGGCCTGCCGGCTCTGGGGATCTCGGGAGAATTTCGGTTACGCTCGGCTCGCAGTGAGTGCCGCGCTGTTAGCCGCCGTCACCCTGGCGATCTTCGCGCTCGGGTATCGGTTCTATGCGAAGTTCCTCTCCGAGCAGATCTTCCGGCTGGCGGAAGACGAGCCGGTGCCGTCTCGCGAGTTCGAGGACGGCGTCGACTACGTGCCCACGGCGAAGCACGTGCTCTGGGGGCACCACTACACCTCGATCGCCGGCGCCGCTCCGATCGTCGGCCCCGCCATCGCGGTCATCTGGGGCTGGCTGCCGGCACTCCTCTGGGTCGGGCTCGGAACGGTCTTCATGGGCGCCGTGCACGACTTCGCAGCGCTCGTCATCAGCCTGCGGCACCGCGGCAAGTCGATCGGCGACATCGCCGGCAGCGTCATCGGCCCGCGGGTGCGCACGCTCTTCCTGCTGATCGTGTGTTTCCTGATCTGGGTGGTGCTGGCCGTTTTCGCCTTCATCATCGGCACTCTCTTTGTGGCGAATCCCGGCGCGATCTTCCCGATCAACGTGCAGATCCTGGTGGCGGTGGCGCTCGGCTGGCTCGTCTACCGCCGCGGCATCGGCATCCTGGCACCGTCGCTCGTCGCCTACGCCGTACTCATCCTGGCGATCTTCTTCGGCAACGACTTCGCGGCAACGTTTCCGGCGATCACGAAGGTCTCGGTGCAAGGCTGGGTCTGGATCCTGCTGATCTATTCCTTCTTCGCCTCGGTGTTGCCGGTGTGGCTGCTGCTCCAGCCGCGCGACTACCTGAACTCGCACCAGCTGGTGACGGGCCTGACGCTGCTGATCCTGGGTCTCGTCGTCCTGAACCCGGCGGTCCAGGCGCCGATGCTCAACCCGAGCCCCCCCGGCGCACCGCCGATGTTGCCCTTTCTCTTCATCACCATCGCCTGCGGCGCGATCTCTGGCTTCCACGGCCTGGTCTCCTCCGGCACCACCTCGAAGCAGGTGGGCTGCATGACCGATGCCAAGCCGATCGGCTACGGCGGCATGCTCGGCGAGGGAACGCTCGGGCTGTTGGCGGTGCTCGCCACCACCGCCGGCTTCGCCACCCGCGACGCCTGGCACAGCCACTACGCGAGCTGGGGCGAGGCCGGCAGCCTCAGCAAGAAGCTCGAGGCCTTCGTCGACGGCGGTGCGAATTTCGTGGCCGCCCTCGGCGTGCCGGTCGAAATGGCCCAGACCTTCATTGCCGTGATGGTGATCGCCTTCGCCGCCACGTCCCTGGACACCGGCGCGCGCATCCAGCGGCTGGTGATCGCCGAGCTGGCGGAGTCGTGGAACATCCGGCTGCTCACCAACCGCTTCGCCGCTGGCGCCGTCGGCATCGGCGCTGCGCTGCTGCTGGCCGTCACCCAGGCCGGCGGTCAGGGCGGCCTGATCCTGTGGCCGCTCTTCGGCACGACGAACCAGCTGGTGGCCGGCATCACGCTACTGGTCGTCTCGGTCTGGCTGCGCCGCAGCGGGCGCCCGTTCGCCTATGCGCTGGTGCCCATGCTATTTGTCAGCAGCGCCACGCTGCTGGCCATGCTCGGCGAGGTGAGCGGCTACTGGGCGGATTTCGCGAACAAGAAGCTGCTGGCAAGCATGGGGAGCATCGTCTTGATCCTCGACGTCTGGGTCCTGGGCGAGGGCTTCCGCGTGCTTTGGGGTGGCGGCGCCGCGCCGGCGCAGAGGAGCTGACGTGACGCAAAAACCACTGAGCGACGAGCTGGAACACCTGCACCGGGAGCTGTCCGAAGCGCCCTCCCTCGACGCGGAGGCCCGAGCGCTGCTGGCGGAGCTGGCCGCCGACATCGAGCGGCTGCTCGCCGAGGACGCGCCGGAAAGCACGGGGCCGCTGGCGGACCGCCTGAGCGCCGCCACCGAGCGCTTCGAAGAAACGCACCCGAAGCTGACGGCCGTGATCGGGCGCCTCGCCGACGCCCTGGCGAACCTGGGCATCTAGCACCCCGAGTCCGAATGCAGCGCGCTTCGGACGCAGGACACCAGAGGCGACGCAACGCCGCTCAGGCGAGATCGACCAGCGTCGTCCGCAGGTGCGCGTCGATGCGCGCACGCAGCGCCTCGCGCCCCAGCCACACGGTGTGCGTGCCGGGATAGCTGTGCATGGCGGGCCGGCCCCAGTGCTCCCAGAGCTCGCGGGTCTGCTCGGGCTCCACCACCCGATCCGCCAGGCCGCCGATCACGAGACGCCGTTCGTGGGCGACGCGCGGGCGCATGCGCAGCGGCGCGTGCCGCGACCACGCCTGAGCCAGCAGATGCGTGCTCAGACCCGCGGCGCGCGCCGCTGCTGACTCACCGGGCAACAGCTGCCGCCAGAAGAGCGCATCGAGGCGGGCGGGGGCATTCATCGCGATCACGCTGGCGAGTCGTTCGTCGACAGAGGCAAATACCGCCGCGACGGTGCCGCCGAGGGAGCTGCCGAACACCCCCACACAGGGAGAGCCGGCACCGCGCAGGTAGCCGGTCAGGCGTCGCAGGTCCCAGACCGCCTGGTCCAGCGCCGCGTTGGTCCAGAGCGGGTGTCCATCCAACACGCCGGCTCCGGAGCGCACGCCGGAGGCCCGGGCGGCGTGGAGCGGCAGCGTGAACAGCGCGACGTCGAGGCCGAGTTCGGCGTGCAGGCGCCGGGCCCCGGCCATGCGCGCCGCGAGCCAGGGCTGCCCGAGCCCATAGCCATGGCAGTAGATGAGCGTGGGCCGCGGCGCTCCGGAGTGCCGCAACAGCACCGCCTGGGCCGTGCGATTCGCCGCCACGGCGAGGTAGGCATCGCGAACCTCCGGATCCAGCGGCTCGAATTCACTGGCAAAACGCAGCAGCTCGACATCACCGACGCCGAGTAGATGGCGATCCTCGCAGCGAAACTTCTCGAGAGGCGGCGGAATGGCATGGGCCCGCTCGGGGCGCGCCTGCCAGCCCTCCGCGGCGTTGCGATCGGCCGCAATGCGTGCCTCCGCCGCGATGTCGGCGTAGACGACGGGCGCCCGCAGCAGCGTGCGCGATTCGAGCAGCAGGCGCAGCGCTTCGTCGGTGGCGATCCCCGCGTGCAGACGCAGATCGAAGCCCTGCGGCAGCCCCGGCGCAGCCGGCACACCCAGACCGATCGAGAGCCGCGTCGCGGTCAGTGCCACCGCGAGCCCGGCCCCGACCACCGCGCACGCAGAGCCGATTCGCCCGAGCAGCAGCAGGGCGCAGCCGAAGCCACACAGCGCCAGCGCCAGGCCGACGCTGCGCCGCGGCAGCGCGGCATCCGGGGAGCGCGCGAGCACGAACGTCTGCAGGGCCAGCAGGCAGACCAGCGGCGCGGCCACGAAGGCCGTGACGACACCGGTCGCGAGCCCGGCCGCGCTGGCAGCCAGGGCCGCGAAGCCGTGCACCGCCACCGCGACGCTCATGCGCCGAACTCGCGGGACGCGTCGACCCGCGTCCACGCGGTGTTGGCGAGCCGCACGCCGGGGAGGAGGCTCTGCACGATGCCGCCGTGAGTCACGACCGCGATGCCCCGCCCCGCCGCTTCGCGGGCGAGCTCGCCCAATGCCTGGCTTGCCCGCGCCGCTGCTTCGCGTCGCGACTCGCCGCCGCCAGCCCGGGCGTCGACGTCACCGCTGAAGAAATGCGCGAGGGCCGCGCCATCACGCGCTTCGATCTCCGCGTGGGTGAGCCCGGACCAATGCCCCGCCTCGATCTCGCGCAGGCGCAGATCCGGCCGCACTTCGATGCCGAGCTGCCGGCCGACCGCGGCGGCCGTCTCGGCCGCGCGGTGGAGGTCGCTCGCTACCAGCAGCGCGATGCCTTCGTCGGCCAGCCGCAGCGCCAGACGCTCCGCCTGCCGGCGCCCGTGATCCGACAGCGGCGGATCGGCCTGGCCCTGCCAGCGCCCCTCCGCGTTCCAAATCGACTCTGCATGTCGGATGAGCCACATGCACCCGTCCCCGCGCTCGGAAAAGAACGCTAGCACCGGGCTCGAGCGACCCCTGTTGGGGGGACGGTCGCCCCCGCGCAGAACCCGCTCGTTTCAGACGGCCCCTTCGCGGACCGGGTCGCGGCGCAGCCACGGCGCGATCAGGGCGCCGACGAGCGCGGCGACGGCTAGGGGCTCGAGCACGTGGCCCAGCACGACGTGAGCGGCGTCTCCCGCGCTGCAACTGGCGTGCACCGCCCAGGCGCCGAGCGCCACCGCCCCCACACACGCCCACACGCCACCCATGAGCCGTCGGCATTCGTAGGCCCGCGCCAGGAAGACGCCGGCCGCCAGCGCCGGTGGCAACGCCAGGCCCGCCGCGCGGGCCAGGCAGTTCAACGAGGCAGCGAGGGGGACCTCGCCGCCGCCCAGGGCACCCGGGGAGAGGCACCAGCCGAGGGAGGTCGCGATGCAGACGCCGAGACCTGCCCACGCCATGCGACGACCGACGCACTCGAGCGCGTCGCGGCCGGGAATCGCTCCCGCCAGAGCCACCGTCAGCCCGCCCGCCGCGAGCAACCCGAGACCCAGCAGCAGCGCCAGGAAGGCCGCGCTGCGCCACGGCACCCCCGACGTCAGCCCCGGCAGCGGCAGGCCCAGCATACCGCTGGCCGCGAGGGCCAGGGCGAACACGCCCGCCAGCACGCACGCGGTCACGCGCAGCGAGCCCAACGGCCGCACCGGGGTCAGATCCTGACAGAGCTCCTGCAGCAGTGCCTCCGTCGAGCGCTCAGGCATCGTCGAAACCTGTGCCGAGGCTCGCGCGCAGTGCGCGATAGCCGCGGTGCGCGCGCACCTTGAGGGCGCCGGCAGACACGCCCGCGCGCTGCGCCGCCTCCGCCACGGACAGACCCTCCAACTGGATCATCACCACGGCGTCGCGTTGCGTGTCGGGCAGCTGCTCGAGCGCTCGAGAGAGCTCGGGCGACAATCGCTCTTCGTGCGGCGGTGAGGGCAACGTGGCGGGATCGACGGCGACGTCGAAGTCGAGCGAGGTCTCGCGCGCTCGACGGCGCATACGCACGCGGGTGTAATCGGTGACCGCATTGCGTGCGACAGCGTAGAGCCACGGGGTGAAGGGTCGCTCGGAACGATAGGTGTGACGCGCGCGATGCACCGACAAGAATACATTCTGCACGACGTCCTCCTGCGCCCCCGTGTCGAACACCCGATTCCTCACGAAGCCGCGCACCGGGGGCAAAATCTCCGCGAGCAATTTCTCGTATGCCACGCAATCGCCCTGCTGCGCGCTCGTCATCAGGGCGCGCCAGCGGGTTTCCTTGGCCGAGCTCGAATCTGACATCTCGTTGTTACGCTCGATCCCTTCGTCCGGTTACCAGCGTAACCAGGGGCGTCAAACGAGCGTACCGCATGGGCAATGCGCAACGATCCCACGGGCCACGAGAAACCGGCCCCCCGCACCGCGGCGCGACATGACGCCACACTGCCCCTGGATGATCCCGAGGCCCTCGGGCACCTGCTGCTGGCTCTCGAGCCGCGGCTGCGAGCGGTCGCGAACCGCATCACCCGCAACCCGGAATCCGCCCGCGACGTGGTGCAGAACGCCTTCGAAAAGGTGCTGCGTCACGGCGCCAGCTTCGAGGGCCAGGCCCGGGTCTCGACCTGGCTGCATCGCATCGTCACCAACGAAGCGCTGATGTGGCTCCGCTCGCAGCAGCGCCGCAGGGAAGTGCAGAGCGAGAGCGATGCGCCGCGGCTCGAGCTGCTTGCGGACGCCGCCTCGAGTCCGGCAGAGCAGGTCGAGCAGCGCCAGAACGCCCGCCAGCTGCATCGCGTTCTCGGGCAGCTGAGCGCCGAAGAGCGCGACGTGCTGCTGCGCTGCAGCCTGTGCGAAGAGAGCTACGCCAGCTATTCGAGGCGCTCCGGCCTGCACCCGGGCGCCGTCAAGACCCGGGCGTTTCGCGGGCGGCGGCACCTGCAGGCACTGCTGGCCAGCTCCTGACCCACGCCGCCGTGCCCCTTCAGGCGCGTACGCCGGCCGCCTCGAGGATCGCCGCGCGCAGGGCCCGGAGCGCTCGGGCACGGTGGGAGATGCGGTTCTTCTCCGCGGCCGGGACCTCCGCCATCACGCGATCGCCCTGGGGCAAGAGAAACACCGGGTCGTAGCCGAAGCCTCCGGCGCCGCGCGGCGCTGCGGCGATCGAACCCTGGCAACGGCCTTCGGCAGACCACTCGCGGCCGTCCGGGGTGACGACGGCTGCCCAGCAGACGAAGCAGGCAGCGCGCTCGGCGCCGCTCGCGTCGCCGAGGGCAGCCAGCAGGTGCTCGACGCGCCCGGCGGCATCGAGGCCGGGCCCGCCGTAGCGCGCAGAGTGCGGCCCCGGGCCGCCGCCGAGCCCCGCCACCTCGAGTCCCGAGTCATCGGCAATGGCCGGCAGCCCGAGCTGCGACGCGGCGGCGAGCGCCTTTGCCAGCGCGTTCGCACGGTACTCATCGCCTTCGTCGGGAAATGCCACCGCCCCGGCGACGTCGAGTCCCGCGAACTCGACCGGCGCGTCCGCCAGAATTGCGCGGATCTCCCGGAGCTTGCCGGCGTTGCCGGTGGCAACCACCACCCGCGGGCGCGCGCTCACGGCAAGGCGGCGGCGAGCGCGCGCTGCTGCTCCCGAGTGAGCGCCGCGATCCCACCCAGCGCCAGCTCCGTCAGGGCGTCCAGCTCGCCGCGGGAGAAGGTGGCCTCTTCGCCGGTGCCCTGGATCTCCACGAAGCGCCCACTACCGGTCGCGATCACGTTCATGTCCACATCCGCCCGCGAATCTTCTTCGTAGGGGAGATCCAGGAGCACCTCGCCAGCGACGACCCCCGCTGAGACCGCCGCGACCGAATCGCGCAGCGGGCTTGCCGTCAGCTCTCCGCGGGCGCGCAGGCGTTCGACGCCCAGCGCCAGCGCGACGTAGGCGCCGCTGATCGAGGCGCAGCGCGTGCCGCCGTCGGCCTGCAATACGTCGCAATCGATCCACAAGCTGCGCTCACCGAGCACGTCGAGATCCGCGATCGCGCGCAAGCTGCGACCGATCAGCCGCTGGATCTCCTGGGTGCGCCCCGACACCTTGCCCCGCGACGCCTCGCGGTCGCTGCGGCGATCCGTCGAGCCGGGCAGCATCGAGTATTCGGCGGTGATCCAGCCGCGGCCGCGGCCGGCCATCCAGCGCGGCACGCTCGCCTCCTCGCACACCGTGCACAGCACGCGCGTGCGGCCCATCTCGATCAACACCGACGCCAGTGGGTTCTCGGTGAAATCGGTGGTAATGCGCACCGGCCGCAGCTCGTCGGCAACCCGCCCGTCCTTGCGACTCATCGCCCCCCCCGTGACGCCTTCGCGCCGATGCCGCGTCGCGCGTCGTAGCGCCGCCCGAATTCCGCCACCGCGTCGGCAAGGGCCGCCACGACCGCGTCGCGCCCCTGGCGGCTGCGCATGCTGCGCTCGTCGCTGGGGTTGGTGATGAATCCGATCTCGAGCAACGAGGCGGGCATGCGCACGCCGGTCAGCACCACGAAGGGCGCCTGCTTCACGCCGCGAGAAACGTCCGGCGCGAGCTGCGCCAGCCGCCCCTGGGCGAGCCCCGCGAACTCCTGGGATTCGGTCAGGTGTTCGGTCGCGATCAGGTCACCGAGGATGGCGACCAGTGGATCATTCGCCTGGGGCCCCTGCGCCGCAGCGGCGCCGAAGGCAATGTTCTCGCGCTCGGCCAACAAGCGCGAGGCGTCGTCCGACGCGTCGAGAGACAGAAAGAAGGTTTCGCTGCCGCGGATGCTCGCATTGGCCGCCGCATTGGCGTGTACCGACACGAACAGATCACCCTTCGCATCGTTCGCAATGTAAGTGCGGCGTTCGAGCGGCACGAAAGAATCGTCGCTGCGCGTCATCACCACCCGCAACCCGTGCGCACGCAGCTGCGCCGCCAACTCGCGAGCCACCTCGAGCACCACATCTTTCTCCAAGGCACCCGTTGGGCCACGCGCGCCCTGATCGTCACCGCCGTGTCCGGCATCGATGACGACCACGTCGAAGGGATCCAGAGGCGGTGCGTCGGCCCGCACGTCCCCGCCGAGAGCGAGCGAAATCAGCGCCAGCCCCATGGCCAGCGGCCCGGCTGCCACAAAGCCGCAGCCGACGCTTCGAACGTGCACACCCAAGACCTGCCCCCCGGCAGACCAACGTAGCGCGATCCCGGCGGCCTGCGCCGGCACCCTGCTAGCGTCGCGGCATGCAGCTCGAAGTGCGCAAGTATCGGGGCACCGATCACGACGCCGTCGTGGCGCTGTGGCGGCGCGTGTTCGCGGATGCGCCGCGGCGCAACGACCCGGTGCGCGACATCCAGCGCAAGCTCGACCACCAGCCAGAGCTCTTTCTGGTGGCGCGCGAACCCGACGAGTTGGTCGGCACGGCGATGGCGGGCTACGACGGCCACCGAGGCTGGTTGCACCTGGTCGCAGTGGCGCCGCACGCCCGGAAACGCGGCATCGGCCGCGCGTTGCTCGCGCGTGCCGAGCAGCTGCTCGCCGATCTCGGCTGCCCGAAGCTCAATATCCAGGTCCGCGCCTCGGCGGCCGAGCCCGTCGCATTCTACGAACGCCTCGGCTACCGCATCGAAGAGCGCATCAGCATGGGCAAGGAGCTCGCGCCCAACCGAGAAACGTGACCGGGCGCACACACGCGGCGGTAGCCGCTGCCGCCGCCAATCGGGCCGTGACACCCAGACAGCGCTTCCGTATGGTCACCGTTCTGTCGATGGTGGGTCCGTGATGCGTACCACAGCGCTGTTGGTCGGTCTCGTGTGGCTGGTCGCAGCCCTGCCGACGCTCGCCTCGGAGCCGGCGATTGCGCGGCCGAGCTTTCCGATCGGGGGG
Source organism: Deltaproteobacteria bacterium (assembly GCA_019310965.1). Lineage (GTDB taxonomy): Bacteria > Myxococcota_A > UBA9160 > UBA9160 > SMWR01. Next base: position 9,608 of record JAFDDG010000019.1, on the reverse strand, counting down.
GAGATCCGCACCAAAGGCCTGGTCTTCTTTGTCGCCGCCAAGGGGCCCCGCGGTGCGGCCGCGGTGGGAACCGCCCATACCTTCGAGCTGCAGGACCTCGCCAAGGTGAAGCGCGGAGAGCTCGTGCTCGGCCACTCCCGGCACGTGGTCGCCCAGACCAGCGGCTTCCTGGTGCCACCGGGTCGCCCTTTCGACGGCCAGGCTGGCGGCTTTGCCGACGACTTCGTGGTCTACCGGCTGGACGGCCGCCCCACCGGCGTGCGGCTGTTGAAGCTCGCCGACAGCGCGGTACAGCCCGGCACTCGCGTGCGCATTCTCGGCGTGCCCTCCTCGATGCCCCACGACGAAGACGACCTGTTTGGCAGCGTGAAGAGCGCCACCCTCGACCGCATCGACGTCGAGCTCGACGTGGCCTACGACCTGGCCGGCTGGGGCGGTGCGCCGGTGCTGGACGCCGCGTCGAACGAGGTGGTGGGCATGCTGCAGGCGAACAGCACCCGCGGTTCGACGACCCTGGTGGTGAGCGCTCCGGTCCAGCGCATCCGCGCCGCACTGGCGACGCCTCTCGACGCCGGGCGCGGGCGCCCCTTCGCAAAGTTTGCGCTGCGCGCCACGGCGACGCCCCGCCAGCGAAGCTCGGCGAGTGGCCGAACCTCCGCGGCACCCGCGACCTCCGCCAAGCCCGAGGGACCGCTGATCCGGCAGGGTTTCGACGACGGCCCACGGCTGCACCTCGACGTCGAATATCCGCCGGATGGCGCCGTCATCGGCAACTCCTCCTGCGGCGCCTTCGTGTCGGGGCGCGCCACGGCACTGCACGGCGAGTTGCGCGAGTTCGACGTCGTGTTCGTCATCGACACCTCGCAGTCCACCGCAAACCCCGCCGGCGCCGACATCAACGGCAACGGGGTGATCGGCAAGCTGCGCCTCGGCGGATTGGGCGGCTTGTTGGCTCAGCCCATGACGGATCCCGGCGACTCGATTCTCTCCGCCGAGGTCGAGGCCGCGCGTCAGCTGCTGCGCGGCCTCGACCCGCGCAGCACCCGCGTCGGGGTGGTGGCCTTCGCGGGCGAGGCCCACGAGGACCGTCGCGGCTTCATCTTCAGCAGCCGCCAGCCCCCGGCGGTGACGCTGCAGCCGCTTACCGACGACTTCAGCAAGGCCGAACGCGCCCTCGACGACATCCTGATCCGGGCGCCGGCGGGCAACACGCACATGGCCGCGGGGCTCGACCAGGCCACCACCGAGCTGCGCGGGCTGCCCGGCGCGCTGTCGCGGGAGAACACGCGCAGCGAGAAGATCGTGCTCTTCTTCACCGACGGTCAGCCCACGCTCCCTTACGGCAGCGGCTTCGAGCGCGACAACGTGGACGCCGTATTGCGGGCCGCCAACCGCGCCGGGCGCGCGTCGATCCGCATCCACTCCTTCGCCATCGGACCGGACGCGCTCGAGGGCCCGGTGGCCACCGTCGAGATGGCGAATCGCACCGACGGCTTCTTCACCCCGGTGCGTCACCCGGGCGACCTGGTCGACGTGGTGGAAGAGGTGAGCTTCGCCAATCTCGAAAACGTGTGGCTGCGCAGTCTCACCACCGGCAACCCAGCCGATCACTTTCGCGCTACCGCCGACGGATCATGGGCGGGTTTCGTGGCGCTCGAGCCCGGCGGCAACCAGATCGAGGTACGCGCCCGCACCAGCGACGGCCTCGAAGAGACCCGCAAGCTGAAGATCACGCTGCGCGAAGGCGCCGAGGATCCGCCGGTCCCAACGGCGCTGGTGGTGGCGCGCAATCGGCTGCTCGAAGACTGCCTGCGCGCCCTCAAGCAGGTGCGCGTGGCCGCGGAGCACGAGCGCACCGAAGGGGTGCGGAAGTCGCTGCTCGTCGAGATCGAGAAGGAGCGAGCCACGGCCCGCGCCCGCGCCGCCGACCAGAGCAAGCGCTTGAAGCTCGGGGTCGAGGAAAGGGACGCAGACACCCCCGAAGCACCGGCGAACTGAGCCGACGCTAGAAGGCGGCCTCTTCGGCGTCCGCGTCGTGCTCGCGCAGCGGGTCGATCTCGAGGTAGCGGGAGAGCACTCGCACGCCCAGGTAGAACGGCCCCGTGTCGAGGAGCGCCACGATGAGCTTGAAGGCGTAGCCACCGCCGATCCAGGCGAGCACCTGGGACAAGGGCACCTCGCCCGCGGCGATGGAGGCCCAGAAGGTCACCGTTACGACGCACACGGTGTCGACGAGCTGCGACACCAGCGTCGAGCCGTTGTTGCGCAGCCAGAGATGGCGACCTCGCGTCGCCCGCTTCCAGAAGTGGAAGAGCCAGACATCGACGAATTGGGCAAACAGGTAGGCGATCATGCTGGCCAGCACCGCCTGGCGCGTGGATGCGGCGATGCGTCCGAAGAGCGTGTCCTCCCGCAACACCGGCTGTCCGGTATCGGCATCGACGAGTCGCAGCGCGGACGGCTCGTTCTCGACCGGCGCCAGCGCGAAATGCTCGACGGGGCGCAGCAACGGCGTGCCGTCCGCTGCCCGCCGCGGTCGTTTCTGAGCATCGAGCTGTGCCACCGCCGGACGCAGGAGCGGGGCACCGCTCTCCGGATCGCGGAGCACCGTGCCCTCGGCACCGGTCACCGGCACGGTGTCGAGGGTAACGATGCGCTGCAGCGGCGTCTGGAACGCGATGGAGGGCGCCGCGTCGCCGGCCCACACGAAGCCCAGCACCAACAGGTTGACCAACAAACCGGTGAACACCACGAAGTTCGCGCGCGCGCGACCGTAGAGCTCACTGATCAGATCCGTGCACAGGAATGTCAGCGGGTACGGCAGCACACCCACCGCGACCTCCAGCGGACCCAGGTGGATGAATTTGGTGATGCCCAAGATGTTGAGCATTGCCATGGCGCCGAGAAAAATCCCGGCGAGCACCAGAAACACACGCTCCCTGCGGGCGTGCAGCGCCGAAGCCTCGATCGGATGCAAGCGCTCATTCACGCCGGCAGCCTAGCAGGGTGCCGGCCGAGCGCGGCCAGCGACCCTGCCCGGTCTGCCGGGTGGGAAATGGGGGGTGAGTCAGCGGGACGCGATGGCGCGGCTGCGTTCGACCGAGAAGTTCTCGTCGACGCTGAATACCTTGAGCGGGGCCCAGCCCGGCAGCTCCGACATGCGCGGCATGCCGCTGGTCATGGCACCGGTGGGATCGATCACCCACGGGTCCTTCTGATCTTCGAACCACAGCGTGACCATGTGGTGTTGGCCGTCGCTGCGGCGATAGACGACGGCGCGATACACTTCACGGGCCTCGAAACCGATCTCGCGCAGCATGTGAAAGGTCAACAGCTCGAGGCCGTCGCAATCGTCGCCGTTCTCGCGCAGCGTCTCGGCGAAGGTCGCCCAGCGGTCGATGGGCCCGTCGGCGACGTAATGCTCCTGCGCTTGCGTCTGGATCCATTCCGCGACCCGGCGCGCCTGCGCGCGTTTCTGCTCGGACCGAAACGCCGCGTACTTGGCGTGCAGGCGGGCGGGCACCCCGGCCGCCTGCAGCGACACTTCGCCGGGATCGGCCACCGAAGCGGGGCCCGCCGCCACCGGCGACATCGCGTCCTCGAGCGAGTCGTTGCGCTCGCGGGCCTGCCAGCGCTGGATCTTGCCCGTCCAGGGGTCGTTGCTGGCCGGCGCGACGAAGTAGTCGTAGCCGAGCGTGCCCACCGGAGCCGTGGCGCAGCCCAGACCCAGTAGCAGACCGCCGAGCGCGAGCCCGAGCCGCCGCCATGCACCCCGATGTGTTGAAATCACCATCAGAGGGGTGCATCGGCACCCGGGCCGGCGTCATTGAGTCAACCGTACGAAAATAAAGGGGAAATTAGTGAAGCAGGGCAGGAAGAGGCGCGCTTGCGGGGAGATGAAGCGACTGTTGCGGGTACGAGAAGCGGCAGCGCGGCGGCAGCCGCGACTCAGGCGGGGATGTTGCAGGCGTGGGTGAGCGAGAACACGATCACCAGAAACGCCACCAGGGCCGGAATGCCGCCCACGACGTAGAGAACGCTGGTGAGGTCGACCTTGCCACGGGACTCGTCATCCATCCGAAATTGCCTCCGCCGCTCCTACGCGAGCGGGCGCGACTTTAGCGAGCCCGCGCGCGCACGTCGAGCGCGGTGTGCCTACACTGCCGCCCGGGGGTGAGGCGTGTCGCTGCGGCGGAAGCTGTTCGTCATTGCCGTGGTCTACGTGGTCGAAGGTTTCCCGATGGGGGTCTTCACCGGGCTCTGGCCGTACTTCCTGCGCGACCTCGGCGTTTCCCTCACCGAGATCGGCTTCGTCGCGGGGCTCTCCCTCCTCTGGTCGCTGAAGGTGTTCTGGTCGCCGCTCGTCGACCGCTTCGGGCAGCGGAGCCACTGGATCTCCGGCGCGCAGCTCGCGATGGCGGCCGGACTGTTGGCGTTGTCCGGCTTCGACGAAAGCCGCCTGCTCACCTGGGTGTGGGTCGCCCTGACGGTCTACTGTGCCGCGTCGGCCACGCAGGACATCGCCATCGACGCGTTCACCATCGGGCTGGTCGACACCGGAGACGAGGGCCCGGCGAACGCCATGCGCATGACTGGCTACCGCATCGGCATGGTCGGGCTCGCCAATGGGCTCTTCTTCCTGCCGCGCTTCCTCGACTGGAGCGGCACCTGGATCGTCGCCGCGGCGCTCCAGGCCATGATGGCAATCTGCGTGCTGGCGATGCCACGAGTCGAGGTGCCACTGGAAGCGCGCCGCGAGACGTGGACCGCACTGCGGCGCTGGCTGTCCCGCAGCGGTGCCTGGGGGGTCTTCGCCTTCGTGCTGCTCTACCGCATCGGCGACAGCGCCATGGGCCCGATGATCACCACGTTCTGGAACGATCAGGGCCTGACGGAGGAAGAGGTCGGCCTGGTCTCGGGCATGGCGGGCGGGCTCGTCGTGATCGTCGGCGCGTGGATTGCGGGCAGCATCGTCTCGCGCATCGGCATCGGCCGCGCACTGCTCGGCGCAGGGGGGCTCGCCCTGTTGTCGAACGTCGGCTACGCGGTGGTGGCGGCGTATGCGGATGGCAGCCGCCCAGCGATCTATGCCGCATCGCTGGCGGAATCCTTCTGCGCCGGAATGGCCGGCGTTGCGTTCATGTCCTTCCTGATGCGCATCTGCGAGAAGGAGCACGCCGCAGTGCAATACGCGCTGCTCACCGCCATCTACAACCTGGCGGGCTCGCTGCTCAAGATTCCGTCCGGCGCCATCACCGAAGCCATCGGCTACGCCGGCTACTTCGCGCTCACGGCAGCCTTCGCCCTGCCCGCCTTCGCCTTCCTGCCCACGGCCCGTCGCTGGCTCCACCCGGAGCCCTAGCGGCGCGAGCCCTGCGGGGACGGTGTTGCCTTCTTGCTTTTTCAGGGCCTGTCGTCTGGGAAGGCGGGTGTGCGTAGAAAAGGCAAGAAGGCAACACCGTCCCCATCGGCTGACTAACCGCACACCTTGGCGGGGCGCGAAATCTCCCGACGAATGCCCCGGAGGCGGCGTGCCGGGTGCGAAGGCGGTGGCGCGCGGAAGCAGAGGTGCCCCAATTCAGGCGCTTCGCATCTTCGGCGCGGGCACGCGGGGCGCCGGCGCATGAGCACGACACCGCCTTCGCACCCGGCCCTGGCACCACTCGCCGAGCCATTTCAGCAACCCGCTAATGCGGCGCCTCCAGGTCGGTGGGCCGTCCACGCCACTCGTCAGGCACCGAGGCCAGGTTTGCCTCGACCACGAGGTCCTGAATCTGACGCTCGGCACGGGCCAGCTCTTCGCGATTGCGGCGCAGCGTCTGGGTGAGCCTGTAATCGAGCGGCGCGCTGCCCGGCTCGCGCGCCTCCTCGACATTGCCCATCCCCGGCATCGCCATGCGCCACTGGCCCCCGCCCTCCTCGGCCGCCTTCTTCTCGATTGCGGCGCGGGTGCGCGCGATGGCGCTCTCGGCGTCGGCGCGCGCGGCGCCGGCCTCCCGAAAGCGCGTCTCCCACTCGGACTTGGTGAAACCCGCGCGCCGGTCGAGCTGAGAGCCGAAACCGCTGCCCGTGGGCAGACGCAGCAGCTGATCCAGCGAGACCGCGCCGACCTCCGGCTCCGCAGCGGGCTCGCCCGCTGCCTGGCCGGCGGCACAGACGAGCGCCAAAGCCGCGCCGAGCCCGATGCGGCGCAGGATCGGGCGGTGCTTGGATCGACTCTGCACTCGTGCAGTCTCCCTGGAATCGGCCACTCGCAGTGTAGCGAAAAGTCCGAGGGGCCCCGCCGAGCTGGGACGCGGTAACCGCTCCGGAAGTTCACGGTCAAGGGCAACCGCCAACGACCGATACACATCCCGAGGTCCCCGCTGGGGCGGAGACTTGCGTGTGGAGGTGGTGCCAACGATGGAACGCGAGAAGCTCTATCGGCTGCTCCGACTCGGAATCGAGAAGGGGGCGTCCGACATCCACCTCCAGGTGGGCTATCTGCCGCTCTACCGATTCCACGGCGACCTCGTCGAACTCCGCTACAAGGTACTCACCGCCAAGGACACCGAGGCCATCGCAGGGATGCTCATGGAGGCGGACCCGCGCAGCCTCGACGACGATTTCAACGAGCTGGACCTGGCCTTCGAGCTACCCGGCGAGGGCCGCTTCCGCGTAAACATCTCGCGGCAGCGCCGCTTCCACAACATCGTGCTGCGGGTCATCCCGCTCCAGGTACGCAGCTTCGAAGAGCTGAACCTGCCCGGCAGCATGCGCGACCTGGCGACCCTGCGGCGGGGCTACGTGCTCGTCACCGGCGCCACCGGCATGGGCAAGTCGACCACGCTCGCAACCCTCGTCGAGGAGATCAACAAGACCCGCAAGGCCAAGATCGTCACGATCGAAGATCCGATCGAGTTCGTCTTCACCCACGACAAGAGCATCATCACCCAGCGGGAGATCGGAACCGACACCGCCTCCTTCCCGAACGCCCTTCACTCGGCACTGCGACAGGATCCGGACGTGATCATGGTCGGCGAGATGCGCGACCACGAGACCGTCGACACGTCGCTCAAAGCCGCGGAGACGGGGCACCTGGTCTTCTCGTCGATCCATACCAGCGACGTCTCGTCCACCATCAACCGGCTGGTCTCGTTCTTCCCGACCGAGGAGCAGCTGAACGTGCGTGCGCGTCTCGCCGAGAACATGCAGGCCATCGTCTCGCTGCGCCTGCTTCCGACCAAGAAACAGTCGGCGCGGGTACCCGCCATGGAGATCATGCGCACCACGCGCAGCATTCGCGAGTGCATCAAGGACCCCGCCAAGACGCACGAGATCGCCGACTACATGAGCCGCGGCGAATCCATGCAGACCTTCGATCAGCACCTTCTCGACCTGGTGCGCGCGAGCAAGATTTCGATCGAGACTGCCCTCACGGCGGCGTCCAACGCGGCCGACTTCAAGACGAAGCTCGCCCTGGAAGGGGCGGACCCCGAGGCGGTAGACGACGAAGAACGGGCTCTCGGCCCGTTCGAAATCGAGTCGGACGAGCGCTTCTAGCGCGGAGGGCGGCCCCTTGGGCTTGGAATCGCAAGACAACGGCGCACCGGCCTCACGCGCCCGGCAGCTCGCCGCGGCCGCGCGAGCGGCGACGGCGAACGTCTTGGACCACGCCGGGGCGGGCATCGCGCTGCTCTTCGTCGGCTCGCCGGAGCTCACGTCCCAGAACGAGCTGCCGCCGCTGCGTGCAGCCGCCGGCTTCGACTCCGCTGATACCGCCAAGCAGATCGCCGCCTCGATCACGCCGCAGGTCCAGGAGGCGCTGTCCGCCGCAGGGATCTCGTCGTTCGCGCCGGACCCGCAGCTGGGCGAACGCGCCGCCGCCGGCTTGGTCATGCACCCGCTGATCTGCGAAGGACGTGTGCACGGCGTACTCGCCGTGGGATCCCCCGAGCCCCTGGATGCCACGCGACAGGCGGCGATCGGACAACTCGTGGAGACGCTGGCGCTGCGCTTCGATCACGCACACATGGCCGAGGGCTTCGTCAGCGTCGAAGAGCGCGTCCAGACCGCCGAACAAGGCACCGAGGAGAAGAGCGAGGAGATCCTCAAGCTCTCCGAGACGCTCTTCGCCCAGGACATCGAGTTGCTGCGCAGCAATGAACGCCTCGGCAAGATCGAAAAGCTGAAGACCGACTTCATCGACCGCATGTCCCGCGAGCTGCGCACGCCGCTCAACAGCATCATCGAAGCCATCATCTCGGTGCTGACCAACGAAAACGACGCCCTGTCCGAGGGAGCCAAGCAGAGCCTGCGCAACGCGCTAGACGACGGCACCGGCTTTCTGCGCACCCTGCAGAACATCCTCGACCTGTGGCGCGTCAAGCAGGGCGAACTGCCGGTCGAGCGTCAGGACGTCAACTTCCGGGAGACGGTCGACGAGGCGATCTTCAGCGTACAGGACACCGCCTCCCAGAAGCGCCTCAGCATCGAGCACCAGCTCGACGAGCACTTTCCGAAGATCCGCACGGACCTGGCCAAGATCAATCAGATCGTCTTCCTCCTGCTCGACAACGCCGTCAAGTTCACGCCCGGCGGCAAGATCACGATCCGCTCCTGGATCGAGGAGGAGCGACTCCACTGCGAGATCGCGGACAGCGGCATCGGCATCGCCGCCGACGATCGCGGCGCCGTCTTCGACGAGTTCTTCCAGGTCGACGAGGGCTCGTCCGCTCGCTACTCCGGCTCCGGTCTCGGCCTCGCCCTGGTCCGCGACCTCGTCGTTCTGCTCGACGGCGACATCCAGCTGTCGAGCGAGATCGGTCACGGCACCACGGTCACCTTCTCGCTGCCCGTCCAGATCGTCGGCTGACCCAGCCGGACCCCAAGCCGACCCACGCGGGGCGAGCCGGCGCATGGCCGCAGGCGCCACGGCGAGATGTCGCGTCACACCAGCCGGCGCTGGCCCATCGGGTTGAGCGGAAAGCGGGCCCGAAGGGCCCGAGCACAGCCGACCTAGTCTTCGGCTTCCTCGGCCGGATAGTCCGGCTGGATGAAGCCGGCCGCGATCTCGCGCAGCGACATCACGACCTCCTTGTTCTCCTCGCTCTGCACCAACGCCCGTGCGCCCTTCTTCAGCTGCTTGGTGCGGATGGAGGCCATCTGCACCAGATGAAACCGGTTGGGCACGACCTTCATGCAGTCTTCGACAGTGACACGAGCCATGGGAGAACCTCGTTCCCCGAGGGGAGTGGAGTCGGCGAGCCGCGAACGTAGCGAGCCCCCAGAAGAAGGAAACCCCGGCCGGCGAGATGCCGGCCGGGGTCCTGGACCTTCCCGTAAGAAGATCGCTCTCCGCTGGCCCTAGGCCTTCTTGCGGCGAGCCTTCTTGCGCGTGGCCTTCTTGCGAGTCGCCTTCTTGCGCGTGGCCTTCTTGCGAGTCGCCTTCTTGCGCGTGGCCTTCTTCTTGCGAGTCGCCTTCTTGCGAGTGGCCTTCTTACGAGTGGCCTTCTTCTTGCGCGTGGCCTTCTTCTTGCGAGTCGCCTTCTTGCGCGTGGCCTTCTTCTTGCGAGTCGCCTTCTTGCGAGTCGCCTTCTTGCGAGTGGCCTTCTTACGAGTGGCCTTCT
>JAFDDG010000018.1 GCA_019310965.1 Deltaproteobacteria bacterium | reverse complement strand
AGCGTCTGCACGATGTCGAAGCCGGGCTTGGCCTGCTTCAGCGAATCGGCGTACACCTCTTCGTTGTAGGGCGAGTACCAGAGCGGCAGCCAGCCGTCGCAGAGCTCCGCAGCGAGGGCGACGTTCTTCGGGCCCTCGGCGCCGAGGTAGATGGGAACATCGGCGCGCAGCGGGTGGGTGATGGGCTTGAGCGGCTTGCCCATTCCCCAGGCGCCCTCGCCGCTGTAGGGCAGCGGGTAGTGCGGGTAGTGCGGGCCGGCGTTGGTCACCGGGGCTTCGCGCCGCAGCACCTGGCGGATGATGTCGATGTACTCGCGGGTGCGCGCCAGCGGCTTGCTGAAGGGCTGCCCGTACCAGCCCTCCACCACCTGCGGACCGGAGACGCCGAGACCCAGGTTGAAGCGTCCCTGCGACAGGTGGTCGATGGTGAGGGTGTGCATGGCTGCGGCCGCCGGCGTGCGCGCCGAGAGCTGCACGATGCCCGTGCCGACCTGCAGCGTTGTCGTGTGCGCGGCGATCCAGGCGGCGAAGGTGAAGGCGTCGTTGCCCCACGACTCGGCGGTCCAGGCCGAGTGAAAACCGAGCCGCTCGGCCTCCTGGGAGACCTCGACGAAGTTCGGCGGCGGTTGCGCTTGCCAATAGCCGAAGTTCACACCGAAGCGCAGCGAACTCATGCAATCTCCTGGGTCGAGGCCGGCCGCGTGCGGCACGGGCGGCCGAGTCTAACAGGTCGCGAGAGCGCCGCTTCAGCCACTGCTCTCGTTGTCGTGGTGCCGCACCACGTCGAGAAAACCCTGACCGAACTTCCCGGCCTTGGCGGGGCCGATGCCGTCGATCAGCAGCAGCTCCTCGGTGCTGCGGGGGCGCTCCCGGGCGAGGCCGTGCAGCGTGCGGTCGTGGGCCACTACGTAGGGGGGCACGCCGAGGCCGCGCGACACCTCGAGGCGGTGGGCGCGCAGCGCGTCGAAGAGCGCCGCTTCGCCCGGGGTTGCCGCTGCGTCGGGTGCGGCGAGGGGTTGGCCGCGGCTGCGTCCCGGCACGCGCTCGCTGCGAAGCGGCGGCAGCACGATGCGCGCCGGGCGCTCGGCGCGCATCACGCCGCGGCCCGTCTCTGTGAGCACCACGACAGGGCGCTCGTCTCCGGCGAAGCCGACGAAGCCGGCGGTGACGCAGCGGCGCAGGACGCGCGTGAGCCACTCGGCCCGGTGCTCCGCCAGCACGCCGAAGGTCGAGACTCCTTCGAGCCCGGCGCGTTCGAGGCGCGGATCGCTCTCGCCGCGCAGCAGCTTCACCGCCGCGGCCATGCCGAAGCGTCCAGTCACCCGTGCGACCCCCGAGAGCGCCTTGCGCACGATCTCGGTGACGATCTCGGGCTCGAAGTCGGAGACGTCGGGCCCCTGTGCCAGGCGCCGACAAACGTCGCAGATGCCACAGCCGGCGAGGGTCTCGGCTTCGTCGCTGAAGTAGCGCAGGATGGCGTCGTGGCGGCAGCTGCCGCCCTCGGCCCAGCGAATGAGCTCGAGGAAGAGCTGCCACTTGTGTTCGACGATGTCCAGATCCTTGGTCTCACCTCCGCCGTCGCGTTCGAGCAGCGCCCGCCGCAGCGGCAGGTCGTTGCCGGCGTAGAGCAGCAGTCCGAGTGCCGCTTGCCCGTCGCGTCCGGCGCGTCCGACCTCCTGGTAGTAGGCCTCGATCGAGCCGGGTGGGCCCAGGTGAATCACGGCGCGCACGTCGGGCTCGTCGATGCCCATGCCAAATGCGTTGGTCGCCACCACGCAGTCGAGCGCGCCCCTGCTGAACGCGAGGTGCACGTCGGTGCGTTCCTCGCCCGAGAGCCCCGCGTGATAGAAGCGTGCTCGCCGGCCGGCGGCGTCGAGGCGCGCGGCTTCGGCTTCGGTGCCGCGCCGCGTCGGAGCATAGACGATGGCCTTGCCGACGGTCTCGGCCTCCGGTGCGCCGAGTGCCTCGACCAGCGCCGCGTCGACCCGCAGCTCGCGATCGCGCTTGCCCGTCACCTCGGCTGCGCGCAGCGACAGATTCGGGCGCGCGAAGCCGTGCACGAGCTGGGGCGTGTCGGCCGCGAGCCCGAGCTTGGCGAGGATTTCATCTCGCACCAGGGGTGTCGCGGTCGCCGTGCACGCCAACACCCGCGCTCCGGGAAGCGCCCGGAGCACGTCGCCGATCTGGTGGTACTCGGGCCGAAAATCGTGGCCCCATTCGCTGATGCAGTGTGCCTCGTCCACGGCCACTAGGGGACAGTCGAGCTGCTGCAGCAGCTCGCGAAAGGCGGGAAGCGCGAGGCGTTCGGGCGCGACGTACGCGATGCGGAAGTCGCCTCGTGCCAGGGCGACGATGCGGCGACTGATCTCCCTCGCCTCGAGTGTCGAGGCGAGATACGTCGCCGGCAGGTCGCTGCGCTCGAGCGCAGCGACCTGGTCGTGCATCAGCGCGATCAGCGGCGAGACGACCAGCGTCGTGCCCGGCAGCAGACTGGCAGGAAGCTGATAGGCGAGGCTTTTGCCGCCGCCGGTCGGTGCCACGTACAGCATGCGTCCGCGCGCGAGCAGGGTTTCGATGGCGGTGCGCTGGCCCGGGCGAAATGCGCGGTGCCCGAAGCGCTCGAGTGCGGCGTCGAGATCGAAGGAGGAGGGGTCTTCTAGGGAGGGCAACCGTTCAGCTCGTCGGGACCGGGGTGCGCGCAGACGATGCGCCATCCCGCCGGTGCCGGCCAGTCGCGAGGTGCGCTCGGCCGCCGTGACCCAGCGGGCGTGTCGACCGCCCTCGAGATCGCTGCCGGCCCGCAGCCCTGTCGGGAGTCGAAGGCGCGCTCAGCCGGTCTTGAGGGACTCGTGCTCCGCGAACGGCGAGCCGTCGCGGGTGCGCGGCATGATGGCGATGTCGTCGACGTAGCCCTCGGTGGCGAGCACGGCGACCAGCGCCTCGGCGGCGGCGCGCACGGGCATCAGGTTGGCGGCGGGAAACAGGTTGCGTTCGACCCAGACCCGGGCCGCCTCCGCCGTCTCTTCCTCGCTCCAGTTCTGGGCGAACTCGGTGTCCATCGTGTTGCCGAGTATCGCCCGGGTGAAGTCGACATCGGGGTGCTCGATGCGCCACGACTCGATCAAGCCGTCCAGTGCGACCTTCGAGACGCGGTAGAGCCCGAGGGCGGGCAGGGGCTGGCGTACGGAGTACGACGAGATGTAGACCGCGCGCCCATGGCTCGCCTGCAGCGCCGGGAGTGCGGCGGCGGTGACCAGCGAGGCGCCGATCACGTTCGTGTCGAAGACGTTGCGCCACTGTTCCTGGGTCGCGTCGGTCAGGAGGGTGAGGGGCGCCATGCCGGTCGCGTAGACCAGCGCGTCGAGGCCGCCGAATGCCTCCAGCGCGGCCTCGATCGCGCCGCGACAAGCGTCGGCGTCGCACACGTCGCAGCGCAGGCCGATGGCCTCTCCCGGCGCCGCCGCTGCGGCCTCGCGCACGCGGTCTTCACGTCGGGCGGCGAAGGCGACCCGGGCTCCGGCTGCACTGGCGATCCGACCCGTTTCGAGTCCCACGCCCGACGATGCGCCGACGACGAGAATTCGGCGACCGCTGAGGTCGAATTGCATGCTCATGGCCGGACCCTATCACGCCCCGTGCTCGGGAGCAGTGGGTCGGCGCAGGGGCGCCGGAGTGCCGTTTCGGGTAGGTACCGGGGGCGCTACGAGGCGCTGCTCGGTTGCATTCGGGGCGCGGGCCTGGTCTCGGGCGAAGTCGCGGCTCGTGCGCCGCGGCGAGCTGCCACTTCTGGACGCACCATGCTCGTGGAGCCGTTGAGCATCGCGCCGCGCTCGATCTCGAGGCTCGGTGTCTCGATGTTGCCGTGAACGCGTGCAGTGCCGCGCAGCGTGAGCTGGCGGGTTGCCGTGATGTTGCCGACGACCGCACCGGCGACGATCACGTCGCGAGCCCGCACGTGGGCTTCGATGCCGGCGGACTCCCCCACGGTCACGATGGACCGGCTCTCGATGCTGCCGCGGAACTCGCCGTCGATGCGGAAGCTCTCCGTGAGGCGCAGGATGCCGTCGAAATCGGCTCCGTGGTCGATGAAGGTTGCCGCGAACCCCTCCGCCGCTTCGCGCGGCCCGCTCGCCGCTGCGTCGATGCGCTTTCGAACCCAAGCCCTGCCTTCCTGAGCCATCCCGAGAACCTCCTGCGAATCGGCGATCTGCCGGCGGTCTTGCCGGCCCGTGCATGTGCATCGGCTCCGCGTGTGCTGGACTTGAACGTTGGCGCTGGACGCCTACCGCACGATTGGCTCAGTTCCGCCGGTGTCCGTCCGATACATAAATGGGTGTATTTGCCCACGCTTCGAGGAGTGCCGCCGGCGATATGTACGCTTTCGAACCCAACCCGGACGTCGTCGGGCGGATTCGCGTGGTCCTGGTGGGCGAAGCCGCGGAGCGCGCCCGGGAGGTCGCCAGTCTGCTGGCCCAGCTGCGGGACGCGCCGTTCGAGGTCGTGCACAGCCGGTGCCTCTCGGAAGCCCTCGAGCGTCATGCGAACGAACCGTTCGATGCGCTGCTCTGGGACTTCGGCCCCTCGGATCTGGACGGAATCGGGACGCTCGAGAGCGTGACGGAGGTCGCCACGCAAGTGCCCGTGCTCGTGTTGGCAGATTCCGACGACGCGGCCCAGGCGCTGCAGGCCCTGCGCATCGGCGTGCAGGATGTCGTCGTTCGCAGCGAGATCGAGCCGGCTTCCCTGGGGCGTGCCCTGCGACACGCCATCGAGCGTCACCGCCAGCTGCAGCAGCTGCGCGAAGCGGGTGAGCAGGCCCGCTTCCTGGCGACCCACGATGCTCTGACTCGTCTGGCGAATCGCAGCGCATTCCAGCTATTGCTCGCCCGCTCCCTGGCCTTGGCGGAGCGCCGCGGCACCCAGCTGGCGCTGCTCTTTCTGGACCTCGACGGCTTCAAGCACATCAACGACACCCTTGGCCACTCGGTGGGCGACGAGCTGATCTGCCAGGTCGCCGGCCGGCTCGCCAATCGCGTGCGCAAGTCGGACATGCTCGCGCGCCTCGGTGGAGACGAGTTCGTCGTGATGCTGCAGGACACCGGGCATGGCTACACACCAGCCAAGGCGGCGCAGGAACTGCTGGAGACCCTGGCGGCGCCGTATGAGCTGAGGGGTCGTGACTACTGGGTCACCGCCAGCATCGGGATCTCTGTCTTCCCGCGCGATGGCGCCGACCAGGATGTGTTGATCCGCAGTGCCGACGCGGCGATGTTCAAGGCCAAGTCGCTGGGCCGCAACAACTACCAGTTCTACAGCCAGACGCTGGGTACCGCGGCCGTTCGGCGGCTCGACCTCGAGTGCAAGCTGCGCTGCGCCTTCGAGAACGGGTGCCTCGAGGTGCACTACCAGCCGGTGCTGGACATCGAAAGGCGCTGCATCACGGGGGTGGAGGCGCTGCTGCGCTGGACGGACCCGGAGCTCGGCGCGGTGCCCGCATGCGAGATCATCTCCCTGGCCGAAGAGACCGGTCTCATCGCTCCGATCGGCAGCTGGGTACTCGAGACTGCCTGCCGCGATGCGGTGGCCTGGCAGCGCGAGGATTCGCCGGTGCGGGTGATGGTGAACATTTCCGCGCACCAGTTGGTGCAGAGTCAGCTGCGCGACACGATTGTGCGCACTCTTTGGGAGACGGGTCTGCAGCCCGCGCACCTCGGCATCGAGCTCACCGAGACCGCCTTCATGCGCGACGAGGCCTCGGCGATCGAGGTGCTGGAGGACCTCAAGGAAATCGGCGTCGATCTCTCGCTCGACGATTTCGGAACCGGCTTCTCCTCCCTCAGCTATCTCAAACGGATGCCGGTCGATACCCTGAAGATCGATCGTTCGTTCGTGCGCGACATTGCGGTCGACGCCGACGACGCGGCGATCACCGCGGCGATCCTCTCGATCGCGAAGACTCTCGACCTCGGAGTGGTTGCGGAGGGGGTCGAGACCATCGAGCAGCTCGACCTCCTGGCGAGCCACGGCTGTCGGGTCGTGCAGGGCTTTCTGTTCAGCCCGGCGGTGCCGGCCGACGCGTTCGCGAAGCTGCTGAGGCCCGGGACGTTCGACGAGATCTTTCTCGAGCGCGTCCGGCGCAAGGGTGCTCAGGCCTCGTAGGGTCGCGTCTCGAGCAGGTGCACCGGCGGGATGGGTCGCTGGGTCTTGGCCTGGTATTTGTCGTAGAAGGGGCGGTCACGAGTCGCCGGCTTTCACGCGTCGTCCTCGCCGCGGTACTCCTCGAGCACGCCCTCGGCGACCAAGGTGTCGATCTCGGCGTCGGCGAGTCCCATGTGCTCCCGGCAGATCTCCCGCGTGTGCTGTGCCAGTAGCGGCGCCGGCTCGAGTAGCGGTTCCGGCAGCTGCGTTGCGTGATAGAAGGGCCCCTCGAAGAGCAGCGTGGTGAGGCTCGGTTGATCCAGTACGCGTATGAATTCCCGAGCCGCGAGGTTGCGATCCGCGATCATGTGCTCGGTGTGCTGCAGCTCACCGGCCGGCACGCCGACGGCTTGCAGCGCGTCTCGGGCGTTCTGTGGTGAGAGCTCCTGGGTCCAGCTCGCCAGCTTCGCGTCGATGGCGTCGTGGGCGGTGCGGCGCCCCTCGGCGCTCGCGTAGCCGGGGTCGGCGGCCCACTCGGGATCTCCCAGCGCGTCCCGCAGTGCCGCCCAGTCGGCATCGTCGCGCACGCAGATGGCCACCCACTCGTCGTCGCCGGCGCAGGGGTATGCGCCCCAGGGCGCGCCGCGTTCGCTGCGGTTGCCCTGGGGTTGCGCACTGCCCGGCTCGAGCGCTTCCTGCGCGAAGATGTCGCCCAGAAACTGGATCGGTGTTTCGAACTGCGCGATGTCCGCGGTGGCGCCGGCTCCGGTGCGCTCGCGCTGGATCAGGCTCGCGATGCCCGCGATGGCGCCGAGGCGCCCCACCAGGTGGTCGGGATAGGTACAGACCGAGCCTGCGGGCTCCTGCGCGTCGGCGTGGTTCCAGAGCCAGTGCAGCCCACTGGTCGGGTGCGTGCTCGGACCGTAGCCGCTCCAGCCCTTCCACGGCCCGCTGGTGCCGACACTCTGGCTGGTGACGACGATGAGCTTCGGGTTGAGTGCGTGCAGCGTGGCGGCGTCCATTTCCAGGCGCGCCATCACGCCAGGGGCGAGGTTGTCGACCACCATGTCTGCCTTGCGTAGCAGCGCGTGCACCAGCTCCCGGCCGCGCTCCGTCTTGAGGTTGACGCCCAGGCTGCGCTTGCAGCGGCTCGACGAGGCAAACGAGGGGTTGATCAGGTTCGGTGTCAGCTGACGCATGAAGTCGGGTTTCTCGTGGCTCTCGATCTTGATGACGTCCGCACCGTACTCGGCGAAGAGCCGCGTCACCTCGACCCCCACGGCGCCGATGCCGAAGTCGACCACCAACAGTCCTGCGAACGGGTAATCCGACATCGTTGGCTTCAGATCGCTCCCTGTCCGCGCAGCGCTGCCAGCTCGTCGGCGGATACGCCGAGTTCGTCGCAGTAGATCGCCGGGTTGTCCTGTCCCGGCGCCGGCGGTCCGCCTACGGGGCCGACCCGCGTCTCGTCCAGGTGCAGGAAACCAGACGGCAGCGTGACCGGAAAGTCGGGTTCGAGCTCGAGCTGGCGGAAGGTGCCTCGGCTGCGCGTGTGCTCGTTGTCGAGGACCTGGGCGGGCTCGAGCAGCGGAGTCACGGGCAGCCCCAGGCGCTGTCCCTCGCGGCAGACGTCGAGCTGTTTCCGGGACCCGAAGAATTCGGCGATCTTCTCGTTGATCATTGCCATGTTCACCAGGCGCTCGAAGAACTGATCGAACTTCGGATCGGCGAGCTCGGGCGGCGTTCCCATCCAGGCGAGCAGTGCGTGCCAGTGCGAGGGCACCAGGATGATCATGCGCACGTAGCCGTCCTGGCACTTGAAGAGCGGGTACATGCCGGGCCCATTGCGCGGCACGATCGCGCCTCCGATCGACCCGTTGGGAATCGACCAGTCGACCATCGCCACGATCGATTCCTGGACCGAGCAGTCGATGTGTTGGCCGCGTCCGGTCTGCAGGCGCTGGTAGTAGGCAAGAAGCGTCGGGAAGGCGGCACAGACACCGGCCGCGTCGTACGCCAGGTGGCCGGGAGCCTGACAGGGCGGCCGATCTGCCGCTCCGCTGCGGTGCATCATCCCGCCCATGGCAAACGCGGTGGTGCTGGTGCCCTCGAAATCGCGGTAGGGGCCTGTCCGCCCGTACTCCGTCAGCGACGTCATGACCAGCTGCGGATGGCGGGCCAGCACGGCATCCGGTGCCAGGTCGAGGGCCTCGAGCACGCCGGGCTTCGATGTCTCGAGCCAGATGTCGACCCGCTCGAGCAGCCGGTGCAGGAGCTCGCGGCCGGCGGGTTGGGCGAAGTCGAGGGTGATGCCGCGCTTGCCCGCGTTGCGCAGCCCGAAATAGAGGCTCGCCGTGCCGCCGCTCGGCGTGTGTGCGAAGGGCGGGAAGCCGCGGGTGTCGGCGCCGCCGGGCGGCTCCAGACGGATCACCTCGGCGCCCAGGTCCGCCAGGAGACGGCCGCAGAACTCGCCTTTCTCGTCCGCGGCGTCGAGCACGCGCACGCCGCGCAGCGGCTGGGTGGGGGTCGGCTCGCTCATCGCGCGCCGGTGATCTGCGGGGGCCAACGGAGTCTCCTGTCGGGCGGATCGCAGCTAGGGATGGATCGGCCGGGGCTGGATGCCGCCGACCCGCTTCGAGATGAGGTGCTGCGCCGAGCCGGCCCGCTCGGGGCTGATCCAGGCGAGGTCGTCGAGATCCAGAGCGAGTGCGACGGTCATGGAGATCCTTGGCTGGCTCGGGGCGTGAGGGCTCGCCGGCGGGCCCGAGTGTAGACGAACCCTTTCCGGCGTGTCCTCGCTTCATAGATCGCACCTGCCGGCGCCGAGAATCGACGTCTCCGCCGCGCGCTCAGTCTTCCGGGTCTGGCCAGTCTCTGGAGACCTTGGACTTCCACTCCGGGGTGCGCTTCTGCATGAAGGCCACCGGGCCTTCGATGGCGTCGGGCTGCGCAAAGAGGTGCAGGTGCAGGCGCGTCTCCTCGCGCTCCACCTCCTCTGGGGAGAGGCTCTGGGCCTGCCACAGCAGTCGCTTCGAGAGCGCCACTGAAAGTGGCGCTGCGTGGGTCGCCACATCGGTCGCGAGCGCGCGGGCCGTCGGCAACACCTCTGCCGCCGGCAGCACCTGGGAGGCGACGCCGAAGCGTTCGATCTCCTCGCCGCTGAACATCTGGCCCGTGAGCAACAGCTCCGCAGCCCGCGCCACGCCGACGGCGCGGCTGACGGTCCAGTGGGCGTAGGCGTCGGGCATTGCGCCCCGTCGCACCTGCACGGTTCCGTACTTCCCCTCGCGTGCGAACAGGCGCACGTCGCACTGCAGCGCGAGGGTCATGCCGACGCCGATGGCGTGGCCGTTCACCGCGGCGATCATCAGCTTGCGCACGCGAAATGCCGGGAAGTCCACCGCCGCTGCCGAAAAATTGTTGGCGCCGCCGATGTTCGTGAGATCGAACGTATTTGCGGCATCGGTCATGTCGGCCCCGGAGCAGAATGCGCGCCCGGCGCCGGTCAGCACCACCGCGCGCACGGCGTCGTCCGTATCACAACGCCGGTAGTACTTCTCGAGCAGTGCCGGCATGCCGCTGCCGAAGGCGTTCAACACCTCGGGCCGGTTCAGGGTGATGGTGGCGACGCCGTCGTCGGCGAGATCGAAGAGGACGGGATCCGTTTCGCTGGACATGTCCGCACTATACGGCAGCAGTGCCGGCTCGGGTCGGCGTATGCTACGGGCTCGCCAGAAAGGGGGATCGCGTGGGTGGCTTCACGGTGGGAAACGTCGCGTGCCTGTGGGCGGGTGCCGAACCGCGTTTCTTCGACGGGTTTCTCGTGGATTCCGCCGCCGTGGCGTCGCTGGGCTAGGGGGCGCACGGTTTGGCGACGGCACCTGCCAGCGGCTTCTACTACGGCTGGGCAATCGTCGGCCTCACGTTCTCGACGCAGTTCCTGATGACCGGCTGCGTCTTCTACGGCTTTTCGGTGGTGTTGACGTCGCTGGCGGACGAGTTTGCAGGGGGTGATCGCACCCCCGTCATCGCCGTGCAGGCCATTGGAGGCGTGGCCGGCATGGTGTGCGCACCGGTGGTCGGGCGTCTGATGGGGCGCGGCCACGAGCGCCGGCTGATCACCGCCGGAGCCCTGGCCGCGGGGCTCGCGCTGCTCGGGGCTTCCCGTGCGACGGCGCTCTGGCAGATCGCGGCGCTGTTCGGAACGCTGATTGGCTTGGCGTCTCACACCCTCTCGGCCACCGGACCCTCCACCCTGGTGGTGCATTGGTTCGAGCGACGGCGTGCGACGGCGCTCGCCACTTCCCAGCTCGGGTCGTCGCTCGGCGGCATGGTAATGGCGCCGGTGGTGGCGAGCCTGATCGCCTGGGGCGGCTGGCGCGGCGCCTACCAGGTGCTCGGCACACTGCTGTTGTGCACCGCACCGCTGCTCTGGTGGCTCGTCGTGGGCCGGCCCGAAGATCGCGGCCTGCGCGTGGACGGGCTTCCGGCGCAAGCTCTCGATGACGTCGCACCGGCACTCGAAGTCGTACCGCCGTTTCGAACCGCTGATGCGCTGCACGAGCCCAACTTGTGGCTGATCGCCCTCGCCATGGGCATCGCCTTCATGGCGACCACCGCGGTCATCAGTCATGTCGTGGCGTTCGGCAGCGACGCGGGCTTCGAGCCCGCACGCGCCGCGGTGCTGGCCTCGCTCATGGCTGGCGGCGCCGCGCTGGGCAAGCTCGTCTTTGGCCGGCTCTCGGATCTCATCGGGCCCCGGCCGGCCCTCATGCTGGCCCTGGTGGGACAAGCCTGCGGCATCGTCGCGCTGATCCACGTGACGGCGTTTGCCAGCAGCGTGGCCGCCGTGCTAGTGACCGGCGTCTCGGCAGGTGGCTACATGCCGCTGACCACGGCGCTGCTGGCCCGAGCTTTCGGGCGCCGTGCGTTCGGTCCGATGATGGGCCTGCTGTGGCCGATCGCGGCGCCGTTCCAGCTGTCGGGGCCCGTGCTCGCCGCCTGGGTGCACGACGTGACGGGTGATTACGCCGGCGCCTTCTGGCTATTCGTCGTCGGCCTCTTTGCCGCGTTGCTCCTGGTGCGTGCGATCCGGCTGCCGGAAGTGGAGCCGGGCCTCCGAGAGGGCCTCTAGCGCGAATACGGCTGGCGAAGGACTGGCTTCATCCCGACAACGCAGCTGCGACCGTCTCGATCAATTCGTCGGGTTCGTAGGGCTTGCGCAGGAAGCCGACCGAGTGGGCGTCGGCCGTGTGTTTCTCGTCGTGGCCGCTGGTCAGGATCACGCGGACATCCGGATGGCTCGCCTGGAGCGCACGCAGTGTCTCCTTGCCGTCGAATTCGGGCATGATCAGATCGAGCACCACCGCATCGATCGGGGGATCCGCCTGCTCGAGCCGTTCGAGCGCCTCCCGTCCGCCGCTACTGGTCACCACCTCGAATCCAGCGCGTCGCAGGAACTCGGCTCCGACTTCGAGCACCAGCGGCTCGTCGTCCACCAGCAGGACGCGTCCACGCGCCGCGTTCGGCGCCTTCTTGCGAGGCGTTGTGCGGGGGAGCAGCGCCGCTTCGGTGTAGCGGAAGAGCACGCGGAAGGTGGTCCCCAGATTCGGTTGGCTCTCGAGTGTGATGTACCCGCCGTGGCCCTGCACGATGCCGAGCACCGCTGCGAGACCCAGCCCGCGTCCGGAAGTCCGCGTCGTGTAGAAGGGCTCGAAGATGCGCTGCTGGGTCGCTTCGTCCATGCCCTGGCCGGTGTCCGAGACCTCGAGTACCGCGTACTTTCCGGCCGGCGGGTCGGTGGTGCACGGGCCGTGGAATGTCTCGTCCTCGGCGACCTCGATCGTGCCGGTGCGCACGCGCACCGTGCCGCGCTCTTCACCGATCGCCTCCGCCGCATTCGTGACGAGGTTGACCACGATCTGGCGCAGCTGCGTCGTGTCGCCGTCCATCGGCGCGGGGGCGGCGTTGGCTTCCAGGTCCAGGTGGATCCGCTTGTCGAGGGACGCCTTCAACAGGTCGGAGGTGTCGCGAATCACCGCCGAAAGGTCGACCGGCTTCAGCGACGGCGGGGTGCGCCCGGAGTAGGTGAGCATCTGCTCGGTCAGGCCCGCGGCGTGCTGCGACGCAGCGCGAATGCGGTGGAGGCGCTGTGCCGCAGGACCCCGGTCGCCCACGTCCGCCAGCGCCAGTGCGCTGTTGCCGAGGATGACGCTCAACAGGTTGTTGAAGTCGTGGGCGATGCCGCCGGCCAGCACGCCGAGGCTCTCGAGGCGCTGCACCTCGTTGATCTGCTGCTCGAGTTCGCGGCGCTCTTCTTCGGCGCGCCGTCGGATCGTGATGTCGCGGCTGGCGCCCACGATCGTGCGGCAGCCCTCGGCGTCGCGCTGGCCGGCCTTGAGCCGCGTGTGGAAGTAGCGCTGCTCGCCCGCGCGGGTGGTGATGTAGCCCTCGCACTCGATCGGATCGCCTTTCCGTACCGGATCCAGCTGCCTGCGCGCGGCTCGCCAGTGGTCTGTGTTGACGAATTTGCGCCAGCCCGCGGCGTCGATTTCGGCGACCTCGTAGCCGGTGAGCCGGGTGAAGGCGTCGCTCATCCACTCGATCTCGATGTCGCCACTGGGCGCAAGACGCAGGCCGAAGGAGAAATCCGAACTCAGCTCGGAGATGGCGCGATAGCGCGCGCGGCTCTCTCTCAGCTGGCTCTCGACCGAGCGTCGTGTCGCAATCTCCCGCTCGAGCTTCTCGACGGTATCGACCAGCTCTGTCGTGCGTTCTTCCACCCTCCGCTCGAGATCCTGGTGGGAGCGCTCGAGCAGCTCCTGCTGCTGCTGGCGCTCGGTCACGTCCCGGGCGATGCCGACGATGCGGCGCTCCCCGTCAGTGCCCTCGAAGGAACGCATCTTGCTTTCGATCCAGTGCCACGAGCCGTCGCGGTGCAGCGTGCGCAGCAGGAGGTCGCGTTGCTCGTCGGAGTCGAGGGCCTCGACGTGTCCGGAGACGCCGTGTTCGAGGTCGTCGGGGTGCGTCCATGCGAAGGGCGCCGCTTTGAGGATTTCCTCGACCGAACGGTCGAGCACCGCGGCAACGCTCGGGCTCACGTAGATGACGTTGCCGGCGACATCGGTCTCGAAGATCACGTCGCTCGATTGCTCCGCCAGCACGGACAGGCGCCGTTCGCTGTGCTCGAGGGCGCGGTGTGCTTCCGCGCTCTCGGCTTCGAGCGCGCGCCGCAGCGCGCGGCTGCGGTGACCGCCCGAAGTGACCTGAATGCCGAGCGTCAGCATCGCCATGGGCGGCCACAGCATCGCGGCGGTTGCCGGGTAGTCGTGACCGAGCAGCACCCAGCCGGCCCCGAAGCTATCGATGAGACCGTTCGCGAGGAAGGCCGGTGCGAGCAGGCGCTGCGCGACGCTGGCCTCTGAGCTGCGCGCCACCTGCCAGACGATGTGGGCCGCGGCGAGGTAGGCGACCGGCTCGATCAACACTCCCACCCAGTTGCCGGCGAGGGGATGGCCGGCGACGGCCATGCCCCAGCGCAGCGCGCCGAGGCCGAGGGCGGCCGGCAGCAACCAGCGGGGGGAGCGGCGCTCCGCATACACCAGCGATCCCGCCAGGATGAAGCCCGGCAGCAGCGGGGAGAGCAGGTGCGAGGCGTCGAGCGCCCAGGGTACGCTCTCGCCCAGCCGGATCAGGATCGAGGTCCCGCCCACCACGATCCAGCCCCACACCCAGAGTGCCGTGGGGTTGGTGTTGTCGCGCATCGCCCAGACGACGCCGCCGATGGCGATCAGAAAGACACTCAGCAGCAGCTCGACCATGGGTGCCTCCGTCGCCTGCCGTGACCGGGGCCCGGCGAGCATGATCGATCCCGCGTGGGGGGCGGGTCAAGTGCTCCCGCCGGGCGGCTCATCCGCGTGCCGCCACGTAGAGGGATGCCTGTGCCCGGGCGATCCGCCCGTGCAGGTCGTAGACCGACCCCAGGGACTGACCGGTTCCGTCCGCGCGGACCTCGGTGCTGCCCTCGATGCCGATCCAGTCCGAGCGTGGCTCGCGCTCGATGTGCAGGGTGAGGTCGGGATTGATCGACACGAAACGCCTCAGGTCGAGAGCGTTGCCGGCGCCGCTGGCGAAGTCCGACAACGAGGCGAGCCGAACCAGGGGGCTCGTGGTCTCGCCAGCGACCAGTGGCAGACGCAGGCGTGTCCACATGATGCTCCGCCGGCTGTCCGTCTCCTCGTGCCACGAAAAATCGACGGCGCGGGCGAAGCCCGGGATGTCGAGGCCGGCCCAGCCTGCACCTCGGGGCTCCTCGGGCCGCGACGGGTGAGGAACGTCCTGTGCCAGCCAGCGTTCGATGCCCGCGATGGGCTCCGTGCGCAGCAGCTGTGCCGTTGCGCCCGCCAGCACCTTCGCATCGTCGAGCAGCCGTGCCCGCACCAGCGCAATGCGCTTGCCGGGACGCACGACCTCGACCTCGGCTCGCAGGGGCTCGAGCGGCACCTCGCCCAGCAGGTCGACTGCGAGCCGCGTGACGCGCATGCCGGGTGGCACGCAGGTCTCCACCGAACGCGCCAGCAATCCTGCGACCGGACCCCCGTGCTGTGCGCCGACACTCCAGGGGCCGCCCGCGAATTCCGTGGGCACGAGCCAGTCGCCATCCCGGCAGAAGATCGCGTCCCGCGCGTCGGGCGGGATCACGAGCGAGAGAGCTCTCTCGCCAACGTGATGCTCGCGGTCTCGCCCTCCGGGTCGAAGACGATGCGCGCCTCGCCGCTCTCGAGTTGCCGGAGCACGTCACGGATCTTGTCGTCGATGCTGCGCTCGACGGCGCCGTAGTCGGTGCCGTCGCGGGTGACGAAATCCTCGATGAGCCCGCGTAGAGCTTCCGGGCTCAGCGCATCGACCGGCAACTCGGTGCCGCGCCGCGGGTCGTCTGTGTCGTCCATGGGTTCGGCCTCGGCCGGGCAGGGTAGGGGGCTACACTCGCTTGCGCTTGTCCGGGAGGATGCGTGGACACTGCGGCGCGCGAACGGCTGATGGATGCGGCGGCGTTTGCGCTGGCGGCCCATGCCGGCCAGCGCCGCAAGGGCTCTGGTGCGCCCTACGCCTGTCACCTGCTTCAGGTGGCCGGCCTCGTGCTCGAGCACGGCGGCGGCTCGGCACAGGCCGTGGCCGGGCTGCTTCACGATGTGGTCGAGGACTGTGGTGTCGCGATCGAGGAGCTCGAGAGCCGCTTCGGTGGGGATGTCGCGGGCATCGTCGCCGTGTGCACCGACCTGCTGCCGGGAGACACGGCGGATGCCAAGTCGCCCTGGCTCGAACGCAAGCGAGGCTATCTCGCGGCGCTGCGTGAAGCGCCGCTCGAGGTCTTGCTCGTGGTCGGCTGCGACAAGCTCGACAATCTGCGCTCCCTGATCGGTGATCTCGAGGCCGAAGGCGTCGGAGTGTTCGATCGCTTCAACGGCACTCCCGAGCAGACGCTCTGGTACTACCGCGAGGTATGCCTGCTGCTGGCGGCGACTCCGCACGCGCGCGTGCACGGCGAGCTCGAACGGCTGTCCGAATGCCTGGCCGGGTGGGTGGGGGGGCGGGCGGACCCCTAGCAGGTCTCGAGTAGCTCGGTGATCGGTGGCAGGGCCGGGTGCGAAGGCGGTGTCGTGCTCATGCGCCGGCGCCCCTCGGCCCCGCCTCGGGGATTCGAGGCCGTGGCGTCGGGGCGCCTCTGCTTCCGCGCGCCACCGCCTTCGCGCTCGGCGCGTTCCTCCGTGAGGTCCGTCTCCCGATGCGAATAGGGCGGCGCTCGCTGTGTTGGAGAGTGGGGTCTCTCGACGGGGACACCGGCGCGCGGGTGAACGACCCGGGCTGCGGAGGCTCGTTCAGGCCAGCGAGAGCTCTTCGAATGTCACCGGCGCGTCGGTCCCGGCTTCGAGTGCCACTGCGATCCGGTGCTGGGAGCCGGCTCGATGTGTGCGCAAGGTCCAGCGGCTCGCGTCATCTTCCATGTCCTCCAGCTGCAGGAGAGCGCGTCCGTCCCGGGTCGGTAGGGTCGTGATGCGGCGCAGCGGAAGCGAGAATCCCAGCCCGAGGGCCTTCACGTAGGCCTCCTTGAGCGTCCAGTGGGCGAAGAATTGCTCGCGTGCATCCTCTCCCGAGAGTCCGTCGAGGCCGCGCCGCTCGATGGCCGAAAAAACCCGGGCTGAAACCGCCCGGAGGTCGATCTCCCGGGCCAGGTGCTCCGCGTCCACGCCGACGGCTCGTCCGTTCGCCACGGCACAGGCGGCAAGGCCGGGAGTGTGCGTGAGGTTGAAGCTCAGCGATCCGACCGCAGCCGGGCCCGACAGCTCGGGGCGGCCGTGGGCACCGGTCTCGAAGCGCAGTTTCTGCGGCGCCACTCCGGCGTGCAGCGCGAGCACGCGGCGCAGCATGCCGTGCGCCAATAGAAAAAGATCGCGGTCGCTGTCGCGGATGAAGCGTCGTTGGCGCCCGCGCTCTTCCTCGGAAAGCAGACCCATGAGCTGGTCTCGCAGGCGGGGGACCAGGGCATCCTGGAAGACGAAGTAGGTGCGGGCGCCTTCGCGCGGCAGGCCGCGTTCGGCAGCCTCCTCACAAGTGGTCCGTGGCTCGCCCATGCTTCGCCTTCAGCCCCGCTGGGCGGCTTCGGCCTGTGCGCCGCGCATGATCATCCTCACTTCGATGATGATGCGTTCGATGACGGCGAGCCGCTCTTCCGGCGGCAGGTCGATCGATTTGGCGCCGAGGTTGAACGCGACCGTGACCATCGCCTCGGCGGCGTGGTGGATGTGCGCGATGGGTCGATCGGTCGCCTCGGCTTCGCGGATCAGGTCCTCGGCCAGGTCCTCGGTGAAGCGCTGGATCTCCTTGCCGATTGCGCGCCGGACGTGTGCGGGCGAGCTCGATCCCTCGCCGAGCAGCAGCCGAAAGAGGTTCTCGTTCTTCTCGACGTAGCTGAGGAAGGTCTGGATCGACGCCCGGATCACGCTGCCCTTGCCGCTCTTGTCGACCCTGCGCCGCGCCTCGCGGACGAGCTGTCGCAAGGACACCCCCACTTCGTCCACCAGGGCGAGGCCGAGCTCGTCCATGCTTGCGAAGTGCCGGTAGAAGGAGGTCGGTGCAATCCCTGCCTCCTTCGCGACGCCGCGCAAGCTCAAGCTCGAGAAACCGCGTTCGGCGCTGAGCCTGAGCGCAGCGTCGATGACGGCCCGGCGCGTGGCCTGCTTCTGCGCTGCACGGGTCGGCATGCTGATGGAAGCTCCGGACGATTGCCCCGGCACCGCCCCTGGCGCGGCGAGGAGCCGGGTCCCACGGCTCTCCTCAAGCCGCTGGTCTCAAAGAACTGAGAGTACAATTGTACTCTATAATGGCCAGCCGCAGATATTACAGAATCCTTACATTTTGCGGCATATTCTCTTGGGTCAACGAGTTGACCGGATCGCCAGAGCGAACGATAGTCCGTCTGCCGTGAATTCGGGTAACGGTTGTTCGCTCAACTATTCGACGGCTTGGGGACCGTTGCCCCACCCATTTTCCGAAAGAAGCTGAGTCGCGCCTGCGCGCGCCGGAAGACGGAAGCCGGAACGCGGACAGGGAAATCCGAGAGGACGTGAGATGGAGACGGTTGGGCTCTGGAGTGGGAATGGAGCGGCCCCGGCGTTCACCCAGGCGGAGCTGCTGTCGGTGGTGCATCAGCTTCGCGTTCCCGTTCATGTCGTGCAGGACTCCGGCAGTGGCGCGCTCGGTGCCGCCCCGGGTGGGCGGCTCTTGCCGCACGGCACACAAGACCCGGACGGCACACCCGTGTGGCCGGTGCTCGCGACGCTTCCTCCCAGCTACCCCGAGTGGCTGGGCGATCGCTCGTTCTGCGAGATCCACCGGGTTCGATTCCCCTACGTGTCCGGCGCCATGGCCAATGGCATCGCGACGACCCGTCTGGTGATCGCCATGGCGCGGGCGGGGTTCCTCGGCTTCTTCGGTGCGGCGGGGCTCGGGCCTGCGACGGTGGAGCAGGCGCTCGACGAGCTTGAGCGCGAGCTCGGAACCCCGGACAGCGGAGGGCTCCCTTGGGGCGCGAACCTCATCCATTCGCCCAACGAGCCGGCGATCGAGGAGCGGGTCGCGGATCTCTACGTCCGCCGCGGCGTACGCCGCGTCTCGGCCGCGGCGTACATGGGCCTCACGCCTCACATCGTTCGCTACGCCTACACGGGGCTGGGGGTCGGGGAGGGCGGGCAGATCACACGGCGCAACCATGTATTCGCCAAGATCTCGCGCCCGGAGATCGCGCGGCATTTCCTCGAGCCGGCACCCGCTGAGCTGCTCGATGCGTTGGTCGCCGCGGGCAAGCTGACGGTCGAGGAAGGCCAGCTCGCGCGCCAGCTCCCCGTTGCAGAGGACTTCACGGTGGAATCGGACTCGGGAGGCCACACGGACAACCGGCCGCTGACCGCCTTGCTGCCGACGATCCTCAGTCTGCGCGACGAGATCAGCAGGGCGCGCGGCTACCGGCGTGCGATTCGCGTCGGGGCGGCCGGCGGACTCGGGACCCCCGGGGCCGTCTCTGCGGCATTTGCGCTCGGTGCCTCGTACGTCCTCACTGGTTCGGTCAACCAGGCCTGCGTGGAGTCGGGGCTCGACGCAGATGGTAGGCAGATGCTGGCCGAGGCCGGCTTGGCCGATGTCGTGATGGCTCCCGCCGCGGACATGTTCGAGCTCGGCGTCGAGGTGCAGGTGCTCAAACGCGGCACGTTCTTTGGCGCGCGGGCGAAGAAGCTCTATGAGCTCTATCGAGCTCACGACTCCCTGGACACACTGCCGGCAGGGGAGAAGGCGCGGCTCGAGAAGGACATCCTGCGGGTGTCCGTCGCCGACGCCTGGCGCGACACCAGCAAGTTCTGGCAGGAGCGCGATCCGCGCGAGATCGAAAAGGCCGAGGCGGACCCGAAGCACAAGATGGCGCTGGTGTTTCGCTCCTACCTCGGCCAGTCGAGCGGCTGGGCGATCGCCGGGGTGCGCGACCGCCGCATGGACTACCAGATCTGGTGCGGCCCGGCGATGGGGGCCTTCAACGCGTGGACGGCGGGGAGCTTCCTCGCCGAGCCCGAGAACCGCAGCGTCGTCCAGGTGGCGCGCAACTTGCTGGAAGGAGCGGCAGTGCTGACTCGTGCCCAGCAGCTGCGCAGCTTCGGCGTTCCCGTTCCGCCGGCCGCCTTCGATTTTCGACCTCGTCCGCTTGGCTGATCCGAGACCGACCCACACCGACATCGGAACTCCCGCAACGCAAAGGGCATTAGAGATGACCAAGTCGAGTGAAGCGTCCCGCCCCCCCATCGCTGTCGTCGGAGTGAGCGCGCTCTTTCCGGGCTCGCTCGATGCCACGGGTTTCTGGGCCGACATTGTCGACGGCAGCGACCTGATCACGGATGTCCCCCCGACGCATTGGCTGGTCGAGGATTACTACGATCCGGACCCGTCGGTTCCCGACAAGACCTACGCCAAGCGCGGCGCGTTCCTGAAGCCCATCGACTTCGATTCCCTCGGCTGGGGCGTGCCTCCGAACCTCGTCCCCGAGACCGACACCTCGCAGCTGCTCGCGCTGATCGTCGCCCAGAAGGTGCTCGAAGACGCGTGCGGGCAGTCGGCCGAAGCGCTCGAGGCGCTCGATCGCTCGAGGGTCTCGGTGATTCTGGGCGTGACGTCCGGGCAGGAGCTGCTGGGCTCGATGGTGAGCCGGTTGCAGCGTCCGGTCTGGGTGAAGGCGCTGCGCGAAAGCGGCCTGCCGGAGGACGAGGTGCAGGCGGTCTGCGATCGCATCGCGGAACACTACACGCCGTGGCGCGAGAGCACCTTCCCCGGCCTGCTCGGCAACGTCGTCGCCGGGCGCATCGCGAACCGCCTCGACCTCGGCGGCACCAATTGTGTGACGGACGCCGCCTGTGCGTCGACCTTCTCCGCGCTCTCGATGGGGGTCAACGAACTCTACCTCGGCGACTCGGACATGGTCATCGTCGGTGGCGTCGACACGATGAACGACATCTTCATGTTCATGTGTTTCAGCAAGACCCCGGCGCTCTCCCCGACCGGAGACTGCCGTCCGTTCTCCGATCAGGCCGATGGCACGATGCTCAGCGAAGGACTCGGGATGTTGGCGCTCAAGCGCCTCGCAGACGCGGAGCGCGACGGAGATCGGATCTACGCGGTCATCAATGCGGTCGGGTCGTCGTCGGACGGCCGCGCGAAGAGCGTCTATGCGCCCGTGCCCGAGGGCCAGGCGAAGGCATTGCGGCGCACGTACGATCACCTGAGTTTCGGTCCCGAGCAGGTCGAGCTCGTCGAAGCCCACGGGACGGGGACCAAGGCGGGTGATGCAGCGGAGTTCAAGGGCCTCGCCACCGCGTTCGGAGAATCGGGGCGCGAGGATCCGCAGTGGTGCGCACTCGGCTCCGTGAAGTCGCAAATCGGCCACGCAAAAGCCGCCGCAGGCGCGGCGGGCCTCTTCAAGGCTGTGATGGCGCTGCATCACAAGGTGTTGCCGCCGACGATCAAGGTCGAGCGCCCGAACCCCGCGCTCGAGATCGAGAGCTCTCCCTTCCATCTTTCGACCGAGGCGCGCCCGTGGGTGCGTGACTCGCGCTTCCCGCGGCGCGCGTCGGTGAGCTCGTTCGGTTTCGGTGGATCGAACTTCCACGTGGCGCTGACGGAATACCTGCCCGGCGACGACGGCGAGTCGCGGCCTGCCCCGCGACTTCGCGCGCCGGGGTGCGAGCTGGTCACCCTGTCGGGGGAGAGTGCGGGCGAGCTCGTCTCCCGAGCGCGATCGTGCGCTGCCCAGAATTCCAAGGCCGGATGTCTTCCGTGGCTGGCGCGGACGAGCCAGGCAGCATTCGACGCGGCAGCGGCGCTGCGCCTGGCGGTCGTCGCGGGCGACGAAGCCGATCTGGCCACGAAGCTCGAGCAGGCTGCCGACGCCATCGAGAGCGATCCCGCCCAGTCGTTCCAGACCCCGACGGGGATCTACTTCGGCAGCGGCCGGGGCTCGAGCGAAGGCCGCCTCGCGTATCTCTTCTCCGGGCAGGGCAGCCAGTATCTGCACATGGGTGCAGCTGTCGCCATGCAGTTCGGCCACGCCCTCGAGCCATGGGACCGAGCGGCCAACTTCGAATGGGATGGATCCCAGCGCCTGCATCACGTCGTCTTCCCGCGTACCGCGTTCGATGACGAGGCCCGGCAAGATCAGCAACGCGGCCTGGCTGCGACCGAGTGGGCGCAACCCGCGATCGGTTGCACGAGCCTCTCGCTCCTGCGCCTCCTCGACGGGCTCGGGCTGAAGGCGGACTGCTTTGCCGGACATAGCTTCGGCGAGGTCACGGCGCTCCACGCCGCGGGCGTGCTCCGTGAGGAGGACTTTCTTGCAGTCGCGCGTCGGCGCGGCGAGCTGATGGCCCAAGCCGCGGTGATTCCCGGTGCGATGATCGCGGTGGCGCAGCCGATCGAGCGGCTTCGAAGCCTGCTGGAAGGCTGGGATACGCGGGTCGTGATCGCGAATCACAACGCACCGGATCAGGTGGTGCTCTCCGGAGAGGAGAGCGAGATCGCGGCGATCGAGCAGAAGCTCGCCGAGCAGCAGATCAGCGCGCGCCGGCTCCCGGTTGCGACCGCCTTCCACTCGCCCGTGGTCGAGAAGGCCAGTGGCGCGTTTCGCGAGTATCTGGCCGAGATCGAGTTTGCCGCTCCGGAGAGACCTGTCTATTCGAATGCCAGCGGCCTCGTTCACGATGCGAGCCCGGCGGCGTTGCGTTCGAAGCTCGCCGAGCAGCTCGCCAGCCCGGTCCGGTTCGTCGACGTGATCGAGTCCATGTACGAGGCGGGTGTTCGCAGCTTCGTCGAGGTGGGGCCCGGGTCGGTGCTGACGGGCCTGGTGGGACGCATCCTCGGGGACCGGCCGCACGTCGCGGTGAACCTCGATCGCAAGGGCAAGGACGGCGTACGCAGCTTCTTCGAGGCGCTCGCCCGACTCTCGGTCGAGGGACATGCGCTCGACTTCGCATCCCTGTGGTCGGAGTTTGCCTCGCCCGAGAACCCCAACGATCGAGAAGAGCCGAAGCTCAAGATCCCGATTGGCGGCAGCAACGTCGGCAAACCGTATCCGCCACGAGGCGGTGCCGCCGAGCTGCCGAAACCGAACCCGCCACGCAAGAAGGAGATGGAAATGGTTGATACAGAGGCGCCGAGCAGCGCATCCGAGATTGCCGCAGCGCCGGCGGGGTGGTCCGTCCCGGCGGCGCCCGTCCAGCCGCAGGCACCGCTGGTAGCGGCCCCGACGCTCGTTGCCGCGCCGCACCCGGCGCCGGTCGCCCCGGGCTGGGCGCAGGCCTATCAGGATGCCCAGCGGCTGACGGCCGAGGCACATGTCGCCTACATGCAGGCGATGGCGCAGAGCCATACCGCCTACCTGAGTACGATCGAGCGCAGCTTCCAATGGCTGGCGGGCCAGAGTCCACCGCAGCCAGGGGTCGCTTCGATCCCGCTTGCGCCCATCGCGCCGGCCGCGCAGGTTCCGGCTGCGCCGTTGGCGCCTGTACCGCTGGCGCCTGCACCGCCGGTGGCCGCGGCTCCGGTCGCCCCTCAGCCGATGCTGCCCGCACCCGCGGTGGCTGCGCAGACGGTTGTCGAGAACGTCGCGCCAGCTCGCCCCGCCGAGGTGCAGGCGGCGACGCCAGCCTCCGTGGAGCCCGGCGCGCCGTCGCAAGCCGCGAATGGCGGCGTCGATCTGCAGGCGTTGTTGCTGGAGGTCGTCTCGGAGAAGACCGGCTATCCGCCGGAGATGTTGAGCATGGAGATGGAGCTCGAGGCCGACCTCGGCATCGACTCGATCAAACGCGTGGAGATCCTGTCGGCGATGAACGACCTGGCTCCCGGGCTGCCGGAGGTCGACACGGCAGTGATGGCGAAGCTTGCCACGCTGGGCGAGGTCGTCGAGTACATGAAAGGGCAGCTGGGTGGTGGAGCGAGCGGCAGTCCGCCTGCCGAGGCCCCGCTGGGCGAGACACTTCACCTCTCCGAGGAGGTCGCCGAGGAGCCGCCAGCGGGTGCTCCAACATTCGGCCTTGGACGCTATGTGCTCGATGCCGTGGAGCAGCCGGCCATCGGCATGGTGCAGAGTGGCCTGTTTGGGGAAGGGCGTATCGTCGTCACCGATGAGGGCAGCGGCGTCGCAGAACATCTCGCCGCGGTTCTCCAGAGGCGGGGCGTTGCGGCGCAGGCGCTGACCGAGGTTCCTTCGGACGATGTGCGCGGCGTGATCTTCCTGGGCGGTCTGCGCGAGGTCTCGGATGGCGTCGAGGCCAGCTGCATCAATCGCGAAGCCTTCGATGTCGCGCGTGCGGTGGCCGCTCGATTTGGCGAGTCGGGCACCGATGCCGGCGTCTTCGTCACCGTGCAGGACACCGGCGGAGCCTTCGGAACCAGCGCGTTCGAGGCGCCGCGTGCGTGGCTCGCGGGATGCGCAGCGCTGGCGCGCACGGTCGCGCAGGAGTGGCCGAGCATCGCAGTGAAGGCGATCGATCTCGAACGCGCGGCTCGCAGCGCGGAACAGATCGCGGCCGCGATCGCGGACGAACTCCTGCTGGGAGGGCCCGATCTCGATGTGGGGCTCAGCGCGTCGGGCAGGCGCGTCGTGCTGCGCAGCCGCAGCGTCGACGTCGCTCGCGGCACGCCGGTCCTCGAAGATGGAGACGTCGTCGTGGCTTCGGGGGGGGCACGTGGAGTCACCGCAGCGACGTTGATCGCATTGGCGGGCGAGGCCAAGTTGCGCCTGGTGCTGTTCGGGCGCACGCATCTGGCCGCCGAGCCTACCTGTTGCAACGGCATCGAAGGAGACGCGGCGCTCAAGCGCGAGCTGCTGACACAGGCGGTCTCGCTGGGTGAGAAGCCGACTCCCGCCGAGCTGGGCAAGCAGGTGGGTCGGATTCTCGCCAATCGCGAGGTGCGGGCCACTCTGGCGGCGATCGAGAAGGCCGGCTCGCAGGCGCGATACATGGCGGTCGACGTGACGAATCTCGAAGTGGTCTCGACCGCGCTGGCGCAGGTGCGTGCGGAGTGGGGTGACATCGCGGCGATCGTGCACGGCGCCGGGGTCATCGCGGACAAGCGGGTCTCCGAGAAGACCGTCGAGCAATTCGATCGCGTCTTCGACACGAAGGTGGATGGGTTGCGCACGCTGTTGGCCGCCACCGCGTCGGATCCGCTCAGGCTGCTGTGTCTGTTCTCCTCTGTTGCGGCTCGCTGCGGCAACATCGGACAGGTCGACTACGCGATGGCGAACGAAGTCCTGAACAAGGTCGCCGTCGCAGAGTCGCGGCAGCGAGGCGGAAGCTGCCTGGTGAAATCCCTCGGATGGGGCCCCTGGGAGGGCGGCATGGTGAGCCCCCAGCTGAAGGCGCACTTCGAGTCTCTGGGCGTACCGCTGATTCCGCTGCAGGCCGGCTCGACCATGCTGGTCGATGAAGTGGCGGGCAGTTTGCCGGAGCAGGTGGAGTTGGTGCTCGGTGGCGAACCGAAACCGGCAGCGCTGAACCCCTTGGCGGAAGGGCGATCGTTCTCGATGGATGTCAGGGTCGGGAAGGAGACGCATCCGTACCTCGCGGATCATTCGATCCAGGGCACGCCGGTCGTTCCGGTCACACTGGTGATCGAGTGGTTCTTCCGAGCGGCCAAGGCCTTTGGTCCCGAACTGGTGCTGGTGCGATTGCTGGATCTGAAGGTGCTGCGCGGCATCTCGTTGCGGAGTTTCGACGAACGCCCCGAGCCGTTCGTCGTTCACTGCAGGCAGCTGACGAACGGGCAGGGAGCGACCCTGGCGCTCGAGCTGGTCGATTGCGAGGGGGCCATCCACTACCGATGCTCTGCCGAGCTGGCTCCGCAGCGGGGGGTTCCGCAGGAAGGCGCTGTCGAGACTGGTGGCCTCGCGCTCGAGGCCTGGGGCGATGCGGTCGTCTACGACGGGGAGCTGCTCTTCCACGGTCCCGCGTTCCAGATGATTCGCAATATCGGAGGGATCTCCGAGCACGGCGCCGTCGCGGAACTCTCGGCGCTGGAGGCGGCTACCTGGGCAAGCGGCGGAATGGTTGAGGAGCAGCAGTGGAGCACGGACCCGCTTGCGCTCGATGGTGGGCTGCAGCTCGCTCTGCTCTGGTGCAAGCGCGTTCTAGGGGGCGCGTCGCTGCCGACGAGTATCGGCGAGATTCGAACTTGGGCCGACGCGCCCTTCGTCGGTCCGATCCGGTGCACGCTCGTCGGTCGTCGGTCGAAGAGTCGCAGCAGTGTCTCCGATCTCGCCTTCCACGATGCCACCGGCAAGCTGCTCGTCGAGTTCGTCGGCGTCGAGACTCACCTTCTGCCGGATCAAGGCCAGGCCTAGTCGTTGTCCCTGTTGCCGCTCTCGCCCTCCTCTCCGCTGGCTGCGTCGTTCGAGCCGATCGCCATTGTCGGGCGTGCCTGCGTCCTGCCGGGAGCCCTGAGCCCCCAGGAACTCTGGGATCTGGTGGTGGCGGGGAAGGACGTCGTCGGCCCGACGCCCAGCGGCCGCTGGGGGATCGCGGCCGAGCAGGTGCTCGCCGCCTCGTCAGCCGAATCGTCATGCCCGGATCGGACGTGGACCGATCGCGGTGGCTATGTGAGTGGGTTCGAGCAGCGCTTCGATCCGAGCGGATTCGCCATCGCCGAGGAAGAGGTGGCTGCGCTCGATCCGCTCTTCCAATGGGTGCTGCACACCGCGCGTGAGGCGCTTCTCGATTCGGGGCACGGCACGAGCGGCGCTCGGGTCGGTGCCGTCTTCGGAAACTTGTCGTTTCCTTCCGCTTCGATGTCACGCTATGCCGAGTCAGTCTGGCTGGCAGCGCAGAACGGCTCGTTGGCCGACAGCGACTCTCTGCCGGGAGGGCCAGGGGGGGATCCGCGCAATCGCTTCAGCTCGGGGCTGCCTGCCCTGCTCCTCGAACGCGGCCTGGGGCTCGAAGCCGGTGCGTTTGCTCTCGACGCCGCCTGCGCGAGCTCTCTCTACGCGATCAAGTATGCCTGTGATCTGCTGCATGCTGGGCGCGCGGATGTGGTGCTCGCGGGCGCGGTCAACTGCGCGGACGATCTCTTCATCCACGTCGGCTTCTCGGCTCTCTCGGCGCTCAGCAAGAGCGGACGCAGCCGACCGTTTTGCCGCGAGGCCGACGGCCTGGTGCCGGCGGAGGGAGCGGCGTTCGTGGCGCTGCGGCGTCTCGAGGATGCCCGTCGCGATGCCGATACGATCCTGGGAGTGATCCGCGGCGTCGGGCTCTCGAACGACGGTCGCGGCCAGGGCGTGCTGGTTCCGTCCAGCGAAGGTCAGGTGCGCGCCATGCGCGAGGCCTACGCGGTGAGCGGCCTGTCACCGCGTGACATCTCTTTGCTCGAGTGCCATGCGACTGGAACGACCATCGGTGACGCCACGGAAGTCGAGAGCCTCAGCGAGGTCTTCGGAACGCCGCCGGAGCCCCTCGCCGTCGGTTCGCTGAAATCCAACATGGGGCATCTCATCACCGCTGCCGGCATCGCGGGCCTGATCAAGGTCCTCGAGAGCATGCGCGCGTCCGTCCGTCCCCCGACGCTGCACGCCGAAGATCCGATCGCCGCGCTGCGCGATTCTGCCTTCCGCGTCCTCGAACAGGCGGAGCCCTGGCATGTGCCCAAGCACGTGCAGGATGGTGTGCGTCGTGCCGGGATCTCTGCTTTCGGATTCGGCGGCAACAACGCCCATCTGATCGTCGAGCAGCACGCGCCGGAGCGGTCGCTGCTCCCCCGCGCGGGTGCCGGTGCGGATCCCGTCAGAAGCGATGCCGGCGACGAGTCCGTGCCGGTCGCCATCGTCGGCGTGGGTGTCGTCGCGGCCGGTTGCCCGGATCGCGCGGCGTTCAGCGAAGCGCTGCTGTCGGGAGCGAGTTGTCTGAAGGGCGGGGCGAATGGCCTGATGGAGGGCCGCATCGGCGAGTTCGAGGTCGATATCGCCGCGCTCGGCATTCCGCCCAACGATCTGCGACAGACGCTGCCGCAACAGCTGCTGGTCCTGGACGCGGGGTGCCAGGCTGCGGCGGAAGTGGCCTCGCTGCCGAGGGAGCGGACGGGCGTCTACGTCGGCATGGGAGTCGACCCGGAGGTTGCGCGCTACGGCGCACGCTGGCGACTCGCGGAGTGGGCACCCGCACTCGGGTACGACGCCAGCAGCGAAGCCCATGCTGACTGGCTCGAGCGGGCGCGCGACGGGGTCGTCGGTGTTCTGGAAGCTGCCGGCGTCATCGGCACGATGCCCAATATCGTCGCCAACCGGCTCAACCGTGTGCTCGATCTCGGCGGGCCGAGCTGTGCGGTCTCCGCAGAGGAGCGCTCCGGACTCGAGGCGCTCGGCTTGGCAGTACGCGCTCTGGAAAAGCACGAGCTCGACGCAGCGCTCGTCGGGGCGGTCGATCTGTCGTGCGAGCCCGTGCACGTTGCGGCCGCGCGGGAGTGTCTGCGGCCTGCGGGGGGAGAGACACAGATTCCGGGAGATGCCGCCGTGGCGGTGCTGCTCAAGCGGCTCGAGGATGCGACTCGTGACGGCGATCGCATCTACGCGATCCTCGGGGCCGACGAGGCCGCTGAAGAGCAGGGCCGCGAGGGTCGGCCGAGCGACGCAGCGCTGCAGTGGGGCCCGGGCAGCGAGATTGGAAGTCTGAACGAGCGTTGGGGGCACGCTCATGCGGCTTCGGGGCTCCTGCATCTGGTCGGGGCTGCGCTGTCGATTCATCAGCGAAAGCTCCCGACGGGCAAGCCCTGGCTGTCGAAGGCAGCAAGATCGGCCCGTGTGGTCGTTGCGGCGATGGACGGCTCGAGCGCGGGGAGTGCAAGTGCCGCTCGCTGGCGCCTCGTGGAGCACCGCGAGTCGCCTCCCCGTTCCGAGGGCGCAGCGCTGCAGCTGCACGTCTTCGCGGGGCGCGATGGCAACGATGTCCTGAAAGCGCTCGACGCGGGGAGAAGAGCGACGCCCTGGGATACAGCGACGCGGTCACCGGCTCCCGCGCGGCTGGTTTTGATTGCGGGCGATGCGGAGACGCTGGAGTACCGCAGCGAACGGGCGCGTGCGCACATTCGAGAAGGAGCGCCGGCGGGAGAAGGCGTCCACTTCTGCGCCGAACCGGTCCGCGGCGATCTCGCATTCGTCTTCACTTCCGCGGGCTCCGCATACCACGGCATGGGGCAGGATCTGCTGGCCGCCTTGCCCGAGTTGGGGGATCGGCTCGCGCGCCGCTTCGATGGCCTCGAAGACGCGATGGGCTGGGTATTCGACGATCGGGGCCGTACTCCCTCGAATGACGAGCGGCTCTGGGGTGCCTCGTGTCTCTCGCAGATGCACGCAGAGCTGACGCGCGGCCTGCTGGGGCTCCAGCCCGACGCGGCCATCGGATATTCGTCGGGAGAGAGCAATTCGCTCTTTGCGCTGGGTGCCTGGAACGACATGGATGCGATGCGCCGGGAGATCGACGACAGCGGGCTCTACACCACGGAGCTGGCGGGCCGTTTCGATGCCGTTGCAAGGGCGTGGGGAGCGCAGCAGGGGATATCGGAAGAAGGAAGGGGCTTCGGGGAGATCTGCTGGGCGGTCTGGGGGCTGTTGGCTCCGGTTGCGCGCGTGCGCGAGCTGATTGCCCGGGAAGAGCGCGTCCACCTGGCGATCATCCACACCGAGAACGACTGCGTCATCGCAGGGGACGCGGCGGCGTGTCAGCGTGTCGCCCTGGCGGTGAGGGAGGAACTCGGGGCGGGACGCTGCCATCAGCTCGATTACAACATGGCCGCTCATGTTCCCGAGGTCGATGCCTTCCGAGAAGCCTGGCTCAGCATCCATCGACGCGAAGTCTCCCCGGTTCCGGCGGTGCGCTTCTACTCCGGCGGCAGCGAGGCAGCCTACGCCCCCGACTCCGAGGCCTGTACGCAGACGATCATGAACCAGGCCCGCCAGACTCTCGATTTCTCAAAGGTCGTCGAGCGTGCCTGGGCGGACGGGGTTCGCGTCTTCGTCGAGCACGGCCCCGCGGGCGCCTGCTCGGGCTGGATTCGCGACATCCTGGGCGAGCGGGCGGGCCAGGCGGTGGTCGTCGCCCTCGATCGCAAGGGCCGCGGGATCGAGGTGACCTTCGATGCCATCGCTGCGCTGGTCGCCGCCGGCGTTCCCCTCGATCCCTCGCGACTGCTGGAACGGCTGGGCTCGGCCCCGTCGCAGGCCGCCCGTGATGCTGCGGCTCCGGCGAGCGAGCAGCGCAAGGGAGTGCGCCTGCGCCTGCCCGCGCATCTCGACCCGGTCTGCCTTCCGGCGCTTCGCGAACCCGAAGGCTCCGCCGCCGCCCGTCGAGGGCCGGCGCTGCCTGCTGCGGCTCAGCCAGGTTTGCTGCGCGCTCTGGCGGCCGACGCGATGCAGATCATGCAGCCTGCGCCGGCTCTCCCTTCGGTGCTGGCCGAGGGTCGGATTCCATCACCGGCCGCCCACCCTTCGCCCGTGGTCGGGCCGGTGGAGCGCGGCGCTGTTGCGGCGTCCGTCGGTGTCGATCCCGCGAGCAGCGCCTGGCAGCAACAGGTGCAACAGCTGACGGCCATCCATTGGCAATTCGTGAGCCAGCAGGCCCAGATTCATCAACACTACCTGGCATTGCGCCAGAGCCTGCAGCAGACGGCCGCCACGCTCGGTCACGGCAGTGTAGACACGGCACCCGCTGCGCAGCTCGTCGCTCCGGTCGTCCTCGCCGCGATCCCGCCCAGTGCAGCCCAGCCTGCGACAGCATTGCCGACGGCTTCCCGGCCGCCATCCGAAGCCGTGCTCGCACAGCTGCCTGTCCCGAGCCGCAGCGACTCCGCAGCGGTCTTGCAGCCCGAGATCCCCGCACCGATCCGAGTTGCTGCGGTCTCGCAGCATCCCAGCGGCCCTCGCCTCGACCGTGCTCAGCTCGAGATTCACGCCTCCGGTCGCATCTCCGAGATCTACGGCCCGATGTTCGAGAAACAGGACGGTTATGCGCGCCAGGTCCGGATGCCGGAGCCGCCGTTGCTGCTCGCCGACCGCGTCACGGGGATCGACGCGAAGCCGGGGGTGCACGGAGCCGGAATCATGTGGACCGAGACCGACGTCCAGCACGATTCCTGGTATCTCCACAGGGGTCGGATGCCGGCCGGAATCATGATCGAGTCGGGGCAGGCCGACTTGATGTTGATCTCGTACATGGGCGCCGACTTCCTCAACAAGGGGGAGCGGGTCTATCGGCTGCTCGGCTGCGAGCTCACTTACGAGGGGGATCTGCCGAAGCCCGGCGAGACGCTGTCCTACGAAATCCACATCGACGGTCACGCGCGGCAAAACGACGTGCGGCTCTTCTTCTTCCACTACGAGTGCCTCGTGGGGGGGCGGCCGCGGATCCGCGTCAAGGGTGGGCAGGCGGGTTTCTTCAGCGACGAGGAGCTCGCGGATTCCGACGGCATCCTCTGGTCTGCGGAAGAGTTCGAGCCGGTGGCCGCTGCGCGGCTCGATCCTCCGGCGGTGCGCTGCACGCGGTCGCATCTCGACGGCGATCAGGTTCGCGCCTTTGCGCAAGGTCGCCCCTGGGAGTGTTTCGGCGCTGGCTTCGATCACAGCCGGACCCACACCCAGAGCCCGGCGATTCAATCCGGCGAGATGCTCTTTCTCGACGAGGTGAGCGTATTCGATTCGAGCGGCGGTCCTTGGGGGCGCGGCTATCTGCGTGCCGAGGCCGCGGTGCCTGACGACGCCTGGTTCTTCGACGGTCACTTCAAGAACGATCCGTGCATGCCGGGAACCCTGATGTTCGAAGGCTGTCTGCAGGCCATGTCCTTGTACATCGCGGCGCTCGGCTTCACCCTCGAGCGCGATGGGTGGCGCTTCCAGCCGGTGGCCGGTGAGCCGATCGAGCTGCGCTGCCGAGGCCAGGTAACGCCGGCGTCGAAGCGCATCGTCTACGAGGTGTTCGTCGAAGAGGTGATCGACGGTCCGGAGCCGACGCTGTACGCGGACCTGCTGTGCACGGTCGACGGCCGCAAGGCGTTTCACGCGCGCCGCGCGGGGCTCGCGCTGGTTCCCGATTGGCCGCTCTCGAGCTGCCCCGAGCTGCTCTCGCGCAGCGCCGGGTCCCAGCCGGTCGCCAGTGTTGCGACGCCGGACGGCGGGCGCTTTGCATTCGACGAGAATTCGATCCTCGCCTGTGCCTGGGGCAAGCCTTCCGCTGCGTTCGGGCCCATGTACAGGCGCTTCGACGCACCGGGACGCGTGCCGCGACTCCCCGGTCCGCCCTACCTCTTCATGTCACGCGTCACGAAGACGAGCGGTGAGATCGGGGCCATGCAGGTCGGCTCGACGGTCGAGGTCGAGTACGACATTCCGTCCGATGCCTGGTACTTCGCGGAGAACGGCGCGCGAACCATGCCCTACTGCGTGCTGCTCGAGGCCGCGCTGCAGCCCTGCGGCTGGCTCGCGAGTTACATCGGCTCGGCGCTCAGCGTCGAAGGCGAGGTGTGCTTCCGAAACCTCGATGGCACGGCGACCCTCGAGGCCGAACTCTTCGAGGATGCGGGCGTGCTGCGCACCCAGGTCAGGCTGACGAATGTCTCGCAGTCCGCCGGCATGATCATCGTCAGCTTCGATGTGGAGTGCTTCCTCGCGGGTTCCGCAGGCGAGCGGCGTGTCTACGTCATGCAGACGGTGTTCGGCTTCTTCCCTCCGGATTCGCTTTCCCTCGAGAATCAGGTCGGCCAGCCGACGACCGCAGAGCAGCGCGAGCAGCTCTGCGAGGCGAGCGGCTTCGACATCGACCTGCGGGGCGAGCCGGCGCGCTACTTCGCCGGCAGCCTGCGTCTGGGCGGCAAGAAGCTGCGCACCCTGGATCGCGTGACGGGATACTGGCCCGAGGGGGGCTGCGAAGGCCTCGGCCGGCTGCGGGCGGAGCGGCGCATCGACGCGGACGACTGGTACTTCAAGGCGCACTTCTTCCAGGATCCGGTGCAGCCCGGTTCGCTCGGGATCGAAGCCATGATCCAGGCGCTTCAGTTCTTCATGCTGGAGCGCGGCATGGGCGCAGGCGTCGAGATGCCCCGCTTCGAGCCGATCGGCCTGGGGCGGCCGATGACCTGGAAGTACCGCGGGCAGGTCGTGCCCCTGAACGAGGTCGTGCAAGTCACCCTGGATGTGACGGAGGTCGGGCGGGACGCCCGGGGGCCTTATGCGATCGCGAGTGCATCGCTTTGGTGCGATGGGATCCGCATCTACTCCGCAGAGGGGATGGGGATGCGCATCGTCCCGGCTGCCCCGCCGCCGCGCGTTCGTGAACCGGCGACTCAGACTGCGAACGTCGAGGGGGCCGAGCCGGTCTTCGAAACGACGTCGGGCGAGGTGGTTCTGGACCCGGCTGTCGATGTCTGGCTCGCCGATCACTGCCCGACCTGGAATCGCCCCGCGCTCCCGATGATGTGCATTGCGGATCTCCTGGCGCGCGCGGTTCCCGGAACGGTCGTCGCGCTGCGCGACGTACAGGTGAAGGGCTTCGTGGACTTCTCCGGAGCGCGT
This sequence comes from Deltaproteobacteria bacterium, assembly GCA_019310965.1. Taxonomy (GTDB): domain Bacteria; phylum Myxococcota_A; class UBA9160; order UBA9160; family SMWR01. The sequence continues at coordinate 20,501 of JAFDDG010000018.1, read as the reverse complement.
CGCCTGTGGAGCACGCTCGAGCGTCGCTCTGCGAACGCGTTCTTCGTGCGTCTCTTCGCCTCGGAGAGCGGCGCCGCCGATCGATCCGACGGAGTCGAGGTGGCATCGGGGCGGGTAGAGACCGGCAGCCTCGGTGCTGGAGCGCCGGCAGTGTTGGATGCGGAGCCGGGGGAGGCGCTTCCCGATCCCTATGCGTCGGGGAGTCTCTTCCACGGCCCCGCCTTCCAGTTGATGCAGCGCGGTGAGATCACGCGTCACGGTGCCTCGATCGTGCTGGACGCCGGGGCCGGAGGCGTGCCGATCGGCCGGCTGCACCCCGCGCTGCTGGATGCGGCCCTGCACGGCATTCCCCACGATCAGCTGCAGCGTTGGGCGCCGGAGATCAGCGCGGACAAGGTCAGCTATCCGGCCCGGATCCTCGAGCTCGAGCTCTACGCTCCGATTCCGACCGCTGGCGAGGTCCGCTGCGAGGTCCGCTTCGACGGCTATCTGGCAAAGCCCGATCTGCCCCGCTTCCGGATCCAGCTGGGCGGCGCCGACGGCGTCTTCGCGAAACTCCTGCTCGTCGAGGCTTGCTTTCCGAAGGGCGCGCTTGGATCCGCGCTGCCGCTGCCGCGTCGCGCCTTTCTTCGCGACCGCGAATTCGTCGAGGGTCTCTCGCTCTCGCGACAGCGGGACGGCGAGACTCGGCTCTGCGCAGCCGAGGTCGAGGCCAGTGATTGGATGCCCGGCACGATCGCGGGCATCTACCGCAGCGAAGACGTCGAGGCGATCGCCATGAAGGAGCACCTCGCCGCACGCGAGCGGCTGCATCCGGGCATCCTGCCCGAAGCCCTGCCGCTCGCTCGGCTGGGGGTCGAGCTGAGCCGCGACGGGCAGGACGTCGTCGTCCGAGACGAACGCGGCTTTCGCCCGGGCAGCCGATCGCTCGATCTCGCGCCACTGCACCGCTATTGGAATCCGCAGCTGGGGGTCTCCTCGCACTGGCTGGGGCAGGACCTCTGGGAGGGATTGATCCAGCGCTATGTCGGCCGGGTCGTCGTCGAGGATCCCGACGCGCTCGCAGAGATTCGCGGGCGGGGCGCGATCTTCGTAGGCAACCATCAGGTGCAGATCGAGTCGCTTCTCATCACGAACATCCTCTCGGCTCTCGTCGACACGCCCGTCGTTGCGTTGGCCAACGCCAAGCACGAGCAGGGCTGGATCGGGTGGATCCTGCGAACGCTCTTCTCGTATCCGGGCTGCCGCGATCCGAAGTCGATCTGCTACTTCGATCAGTCGAAGCCGGACTCGATGTTCGAGATCCTCGCGACGCTCAAGCCGGATCTTGTGTCCGGCAGGCGCGGGTTCTTCTTGCATCCGCAGGGCACGCGCAGCCAGAGCTGTCGCGAGTCGGTGACGAAGATCAGCTCGCTCTTCCTCGATCTTGCGCTCGAGCTCGAGCTTCCGATCGTGCCGCTGCGCTTCAGCGGTGGGCTGCCGGTGAAGCCGCTCGCCGGAAAGCTCGAGTTTCCGATCGCTCACTGCCCGCAGAACTACACCGTCGGCGCCCCGATCTTGCCCGGGGAGCTTCGCGACTTGGCCTACGGGGAACGCGGCCGCCGCGTTCTCTCGGCGATGAATGCGCTCGGTTCCGCGCAGCGCCACGAGCAGCCGGGCGTCGCGGATCCGGCTTTCGCGGGGCTCGTGGAGCAGTGGCAGCGTGAGACCGGTGCATCGGAAATCGAGGCGACGTTCTTTCGGATCCTGCAGGAGGTCGAGTGCGCCGGCCCTGAAGTGACGAGCTTGATCGAGGGTGCCCGCCGCGGTCGGCTACGGGTCGGGGCGGATCCCAGGTCGCTTTGGCTCGCGGAGCTCGCCAAGCGGCTCTACGGTCCCGATGGTCCGAGGGTCGAGATCGGAACGTAGGGGCGGAATCTTCTCCGGCCTCGTCGTGTCGCCCGGCGGTCCGATGGTTCCATCCACTGCAGCGAGGCCGGCACGTGCGCGGAGCTACGCGGCCGGCGTGCCCAACGGCGCTGCGAAATACGCGAAGCGGTTCTTGTACTCGGTGTGCACCCAGAAATCGAACTCCTCCGAGACGTCGAAGGCCCGCAGGCCTGGATACTCGGCGTCGAGTCCCGCGGCGCCGATGGCGCGGGCCAACGACATCACGCGAAAGCTGATGTCGAGCACATGGTCGAGGTGGGTGAAGTAGACGAACGACTGCTCGCGTGCGAGATGCGGGAGCTTGTCGCGGACCTCACCCTCCAGACAGGCCGGTGCAAGCAGGTGGATTTCATGCGGCCGCCGGCTGTTCGGGAGCTGAGCGGCGGCTTCGATCACCTGGCGGCAGCCCAGGGAGTGGGCCACCACGCGCACGCGCCGGTGGCGTGTCGCGAGAGATGCGAGGCAGCGTGCGAGGTCTTCGGCACGCACGCTGGCCTGTCGGCGCGCCTGGATGAATTGTCCGACAAAACGAACGGAGAGCGCGGCTCCCTGTTCCGCCAGGAACCAACCGGCTGTCGCCAGGGGTGTGATGCGGCGCGCATGGCGGACCAACCTGTAGACGTCCCACACCACCTTTGCGCCGGCGGCAACGGGCAGGGCGAGTTTCTGAAGCTGCCCCGACTCCCAGTGATAGCCCTGCGCGGAGCGCGACCAGCCAAGGCTCTCGACGAGTCCTCGATGCCCGGCGATCCAATGATCGAAGCTCTCGGGGCTTTCTCCCCGGGCCAGGAAGCCTTTGACGTAGACGGTGATTTCCTCGTCAGCGGCCGCGGCTGCGGTGAGCGGGATCAGGTGATTCGTCACCGCCACAGCATTTCGGAGCCGCGTCGTCGCATTTCGCACTCCGACCCGGTCTGCAGGTCCTCGTCTTCAGCCCGCCGCCATGCGGCGGAGCTCACACCTTGTAGCCGCCGTCCACGCTGATCACCTGGCCGGTGATGCCGGAGGCCTGGGGCGAGGCGAGCAGCACGGCCATCGGCCCCAGCTCCTCGGGTTCGAGCACGCGGTTCTGCAGGGATTCGCCCGAGGCGCGGGCCCTGGCGGTCTCGGGGTCGGTCTTCCACGCCGCTGCCAGCACGTTCCAGTCGACCGCGCTGGTGTTCGTCCAGCCGGGGCACAGGCAGTTGACCGTGATTCCCTGGGTCGCCACCAGGGCTGCCGTGGCGCGAGTCAGCCCCACGATGCCGTGCTTGGCGGCGGTGTAGGCGGGAGACGCGCCGGTGCGCTTGGCGGAGCCCGAGCCGATGTTGATGACGCGCCCGTAGGCCTGGCGCTTCATGTGGGGCAGCGCCGCTCGCGTGGCTCGATCTGCGGATACGAGGTTCAGGGCCAGGGTGTCGAGGGTCTGTCGATCCGGGTCGTTCGTTGCCGGCATTCCTCCGACGTTGTTGACGAGGATGTCGATGCGTCCCAGCTCGCGGACGACCGTCTCGACGGACGCCCGGATGTCGGGCTCGCTCATGGCGTCGGCGCGGACTGGCAGACCGCGACCGCCCCGGGCGCGCACGTCGTCCGCCACTTGCTCGATTTCGCTCGGAGTCCGTGCGCTCACGGCAACGTCGCAGCCGGCGTCGGCCATGGCCAGTGCGATGGCGCGGCCGATGCCGCGCCCGCCGCCGGTCACCAGCGCCACCCGGTCCTTCAGGTCCATCGCCCGCTCACGCGCTCCCCGTCACCGGGTCGGGGACGTCCGCGAAATCCGCACGCCGCACGCTGACGGGCGCGCCGGTCTCCGCCGCCCGATAGATCGCGCGCAGGACGGCGGCCTGGAACAGGGCGTCCGCGCCGGCGACGGCGTGGTGGGGGCGGCCCTCCAGCAGATTGAGAGTCTCGACCAACGGCGCGCGGGCGGACCACAGCTCGCCCGGTGCCGCAAAGCTCTCCGCCCTGCCTTTTTCGTTGGCGGCATCGCGGTGCGAGAGCTCGATCCTGCCGTCGTAACCCAGGCAGGTCCAGGAGACCGAGCCGCGCGTGCCGGTAACCCTGGCCTCCTCGACACCCGGCTCGAAGCTGCCGGTCGCGCGCTCGTACTGCACCGGCACGCGAGAGCCGTCGGCTCGCTCGTAGATCAGGGTGGCCAGACCGTGCGTCTCGACGTCGAAGATGCTGCCGGGCGGCAGCTCGGCGGGGAGCTCCGGCCGCGCGAGAGCGGCGTGGGCGACGGTGACCGCATGGGGCTGGAGCAGGTCGTGCAAGATGGCCAGGTCGTAGGCGGCCCAGTCCATCAGGCAGCCGCCGCCATTCTTCGACTTGTCGAGGAACCACGGGGATTCGGGCTGCCATTCGATGCCCGAGCGCGCTCGCTCCAGAATCTGGCGCCAGTTGACGGAGTAGATCTCGCCGAGCCGGCCCTGCTGGATCAGCTCGCACACCTGGCGGGTGGCGGGGTTCGGCAAGAAGCGCGTGCTGCAGCAGACCAGCGCGCGTCCGGTCTCTCGCAGGACCTCCGCCACCGGTTCGATCTCCTGCGCCGAGATCAGCAGCGGCTTCTCGCAGAGCACGTGGCGCCCCGACCGCGCGGCCAGCTCGATCTGCTCGCGGTGCAGCCAGGGAGGTGTGGCGACGATGGCGATGTCACTGTCTCGCGCAGGCGGCGCCAGCATCTGCTCGACGTTCTCGTGGAGCGTCGTTGCGGGGAAGGCCGCAGCGAAGGCCTCGCGAGCGGTAGGGCTGGGATCGGCTGCGTGCAGCTCTACGTCGCGCCCCAGAGCGCAGGCCGCTTCGGCGTGTGAGCGCGCGATGGTGCCCGCGCCGAGAACAAAGAGGCGGAAAGCCTTGTCCATGGGAACTCGAGAGTCGCACATTCGTTTCTGAGAAGCTCTCTCAGCAGCACGGAGCCCGTCGGACCCATTTGCGCGGCCGTCGCAGAGGGCGCTAGCGCCGGCGGTCGAGTCGCCGGTTCTTCACGGGGCTAGAAGTACTGGACGATGCTATTCGGGTGCGCTCGCTTGTAGCCGCGGTAGAGACAGCAAACAGGATACAGCAGCGCGACCACCGCGGCGGCGGCGGCATAGGCTTCGCCGAGGCCCCGCTGCATGAAGCCGCCAGTCAGCAGGGTCGCAGCTGCGCCCAGCACCAGGAAGTGAAGCATGTAGAAGAAGAGCGCCGTCTGGCCGAGAACCAGCAGCGGATTCCAGCGCCATGGCGGCTGCGACTGGTGGCGCTCCACGAGCGACAGGCCCGCGAGGCAGAGCGCCATCAGCCCCAGCTCGAGCGTTGCGAAGGCCAAGGCGGGCGGGTACTTGCTTACGTGCAGCCACTGGATGAGCGAGGCGTCGTCGCGGTGCAGCCCCATGTTGCCGTACGCGTCGACGCCGCGAACCACCAGGAAGACGGCCAGCGCCGCGAGCCCGCCGAGCCACAACGTGCTCTCGGCACGCCGGCGTCCCGCCGCGCCGGCGGGCAGGTCGAGCAGGTGGCGGCCGAACGCCCAGCCCACGAGGAGCATGGCCAGCCAGTGTACGAAGGGGTAGATCACCAGCAACGGATCGCCGTTCACCGGCGCCAGCGTCACCGCGAGCCAGGCGGGCACGCTGGTGCTGCCGATCGGCACCAGGCTGCGGGTCACCCACTCGCCGATGCAGAGCCAGCCGAGGGCGACGCCGAGCAGCCCCGCCGAAGGCAGGCGGCGCAGCGGGATCATCGCGAGCAGGCTCATGCCGATGGCGAAGAGCACCTGCAAATACACCGCGCCCGTGCCGGCCAGCAGCGACAGCGTCGCCTCGCAGGCCAGGATCACCAGACCGCGGATCAAGAGGTGGCGGTCGAGGCTGCCCGATGCCTCGCCGGCCCGGGCGCGCTTCTCCAGGCTGAGCGCGAGTGACGTGCCGGAGAGGAAGAGAAACGTCGGTGCGCACAGGTGCGTCATCCAACGGGTGAAGAACTGCGCGCTGCCCATCTCCGTACCCGGAATCCACACGGGCGCGCCGCTGGTCGGATCCATCAGGTAGGCGGAGTCTGCGGCGACGCGGCCGGCGTTGAACATCATCGAGCTGTGGTCGACCGCCATCAGCAGCATGACGAAGCCGCGAATCCAATCGATGGCGATCAGGCGCTGACCGCCGGCGGAACTGGCAGTGGTCACCCGCGTGGTGGACTCGCGGCGCGTGATGCGCCGCCCACGTCGAACTTGTCCCGTAGCGTCTCGCTGCCGGCCTGGTCGGCCAGGCCCTGCATGCGCGGCGAGGCGTAGGCGGTGTCGGCCATGCGCTCTTCACCGAGCACGGCGCCCGGGCTGGCGCCGTCGATGTGTCCCATGATGCCCTTGTAGAGGCTGTAGCCGCAGAGTTCGAGCAATCGATTCGAGAAGGTGCGCGCCACTTCGGGCGGGATGCCCATGTAGGCGTTCTGCTGGGTCCGTGCCCAGCCGACGCAGTACTGCACGTGGAGGCCCAGGCGCCACTCGCTCTCGGTCCGGTTGGCCCCCCCGCCGTGCCAGAGGCCGCCGTCGAAGATCATGACGCTGCCGGCGGGCATCTCCGCCGGCAGGGTCTCGTACTCCTTCGAGTAGTCCGGCGCGTGATCGAATTTGTGCGAGCCGGGCACGTAGCGCGTGGCGCCGTTGGCGTCCGTGAAATCGGTGAGCGCCCACATGCTCACGCACATCAGCGGCGGATGAGGGCGCGGCAGGTCCATCACGATATCGTCGGGGTGGAGCGGTTGCAGCTTCTCTTCGCCGGGGCCGATGTGCATGGCCGTCATGCCCGAGAGCAGGCAGCCTTCGTCCAACACGCGCTCCGCCACCGGCAAGACGTTCTCGTGCACGGGCATCTTCTGGAACACCTTGCCCTTCGCGAGCAGATTGTAGTTGCGCAGGGTGGCGTAGCCCTCCGCCGGGTTGCCCCCGGGCACGCTGCCGCGTTCCTTCTCGATCCGGCGGACTGCCGAGACGATCTCGTCGACCAGTGCGGGTTCGATCGCATTCTCGACGATAGTGAAGCCCTGGTCGGCGATGGCGGCGAGGTGTTTTTCGAGCTGGCTGGCATCCATGGCGCCTCGGATTCTACACCGATCCCGGACGGTCTGGGCCCCGCACCGCAAGCCGCGGTACTCTCCCGCCCCCATGATCTCGCTCTCGAACCTCTCGAAGCATTTCGGCGACCAGACCCTCTTCGAGGGGGTGTCGTTCCGGTTCAACCCCGGAGAGCGCTACGGGATCGTGGGGGCCAACGGCTCCGGCAAGTCGACGCTGCTCAAGATTCTGGCGGGCGAGGAGAGCGCCAGCTCCGGCGAGGTGTCCGTGCCGCGCAAGGCTCGGATCGGCGTGCTGAAGCAGGACCATTTCGAGTACGAGGACGAGCGCATCATCGACGTGGTGATGATGGGCGACGCCGAGCTCTGGCAGGCGATGGTGGAGAAGGAGCGCATTCTCGCCAATGCCGAGACTGCGTTCGACGGCGATCGCTACGCCGTGCTCGAGGATCTGATCCTCATGAAGGACGGCTACAGCCTCGAGTCGCGGGCTGGCGAGATCCTCGAAGGCCTGGGCATTCCCACCGAGGCGCACGCGCAGCCGCTCTCGACGCTCTCGGGTGGCTTCAAGCTGCGCGTGTTGCTGGCCCAGGTGCTGGCGGCGAACCCGGACGTGCTGTTGCTCGACGAGCCCACCAACCACCTGGACATCCTGTCGATCCGCTGGTTGGAGAAATTCTTGGAGGATTTCCGGGGGGCGGCGCTGCTGGTCTCGCACGACCACCGCTTCCTCGACAATGTGGTCACGACCATCGTCGACGTCGACTATGCCAGCGTGAAGGCCTACCCGGGCGACTATCAGCACTTCGTCGTGGCCAAGCGCGATGACCGCGAGCGCCGCGAGAAGGAGATCGCCAAGCAGGAGGCCAAGATCAAGGAGCACCAGGCCTTCGTGGATCGCTTCCGGGCCAAGGCCACCAAGGCGCGCCAGGCCCAGAGCAAGCTCAAGGTGATCAGCAAGATCGAGATCGACCAGCTGCCGCAGAGCTCGCGGCGCTATCCGCGCTTTCGCTTCGACCAGCGCCGGCCCAGCGGGCGCCAGGTACTTCACGTCGAGGGAGTGGCCAAGGCCTACGGCGACAACTCGGTGCTGGAAGGCGTGTCGCTCACGGTGATGCGTGGCGAACGCGTGGCGATCATCGGCCCCAACGGCATCGGCAAGTCGACGCTGCTCAAGGTCATCATGGACGAGACGCCGGCGGATGCCGGCGACGTCCAGTGGGGTTACGAGACCTACCCGGGGTACGTGGCCCAGGATCACAGGGAGCAGATCGGGTCGCATCGCCAGACCATCGAGAGCTGGCTGGCGAACTTCTGTCCCGGCGAGTCGATCGGCTTCGTGCGCGGGCACTTGGGCGCCGTGCTGTTCAGCGGAGACGAGGCGGAGAAGAAATTGACGGCGCTATCCGGCGGCGAGGCGGCGCGGCTGATCTTTGCGCGGCAGGTCGTGGAGAAGCCCAATGTGTTGCTGCTCGACGAGCCCACGAATCATCTCGACCTCGAGGCCATCGAGGCGCTGGTGGAGGGCATCAGGGCCTACGAGGGCACGTTGATCTTCGTCTCCCACGATCGCTGGTTCGTGGGCGAGCTGGCGACCCGCATCGTCGAGATCACGCGCGAGGGCATCAACGACTTCCACGGCAGCTACGAGGAGTACCTCGAGCGCTGCGGCGACGATCACCTGGATGCGCAGGCCGTGTTGCGCAAGCAGCGCGTCGCGAAGCGCGAGGCGAAGGCCCCGGGCGAGAAGCCCGCCCAGGCGCGGCCGCGCAAGTCTGCCCCCGACGCGAAGCGCCGGCGCAAGCAGCTCGGCGAGCAGCTTGCAAAAGCCACCGCCGCCGTCGCCGAGACTGAAGCGCGGCTCGGTGTGATCAACGAGAAGTTCTGCGACCCCACGTTCTTCCAGAAGACGCCGCGTGACGAGATCAGCACTCTCGAGGCCGAGCACAGCGAACTCAGCTCGCAGCTCACGAGTCGCATGCAGGAGTGGGAGGGGCTCGAGCGCGAGTTGGCGGAGCTGCCGGAAGACTGAGCCGCTCGCGGCGGCGCTACCTCCAGGCCTTCTTGTCCTTCACCCAGGCCTCCGCGTTGCTGCGGATCGTTGGGTTGGCGCCGCGGCTGGCCACCCGCTCGGCCTGCTTGCGGGTGAGCCGCGGGTCGCGCAGCAGCGGCGATTGCAAAGCGGCGTCCTTTGACTCGATCACCTGATCCAGCAGCTCGTCGCTGATCCCATCGGCGAGTCGCCGGGCAAGAACCGTGCGGCGGATCAGCGGGGCGTGCTTCTCGATCAGCTTCGCATCCGCGTGCGCCAGGCGCTCGAGCTCAGCGGGCCCGAGCTGCGACGCCGTGATGAGCTCCGCGATGGCGGCGTTCACGAATTTCTTGTCGCTCTCGCTCTGCATCACCGTCACGAAGGCATCGACCTGCTCCGCGTCGAGCGAGCCACACGCCTTGCGCCAGGCCACCAGCGTTTCTGCGCGGTAACGGGCGGTCTTGCGCGTGCCACCGCCCTGCATGCGCTGGTACTGGGCGCGCAAGGTCGCGAGGTCGAGCAGCCCCGCGTCGAGCCAGGCTTCGCCGTAGTCGAGGGCCTCGAGTGCCTCGTGTTCGGCGTCGGTCAGCGGCTCCGCCATCGCGTATCACTCTAGCGCCTCGCGCGTGACCGGCGTAGGCTGGCTCGCCGTGGACGTCGAATCTGTCGATCGAGTGTTGAGCACCACGCGTTCGGTGCGCCGTCGTCTCGACTTCGAGCGTCCTGTCGAGCCCGAGGTGATCGAGGCCTGCATCGACATCGCCACCCAGGCGCCCACCGGTCTCGACCGCGAGAGCTGGCGCTTCCTGGTCGTGACCGACCCGGCGAAGAAGCGCGGGGTGGCTGATCTCTACCGCAAGTCCTTCGAAGGCATGGCCGAACGCTGGGCGGAACTCGCCGAGACCCTCGATCTGCCGCAGCCGCCCGGGGAGCGCTCGACCCACCGCGCGCTGGCCGAACGCCTACAGGACCTGCCCGTCTTGATCCTCGTGTGCGCCGTCGGCGAACCGGTCCGCGACGATCCGGTGCTGGAGGTCTCGTTCTACGGCTCGATCTTTCCGGCTGCGTGGTCCCTCATGCTGGCGCTGCGAGCCCGCGGGCTCGGCAGCACGTGGACGACGCTTCTGCTGCGCGAGCGCGATGCCACCGCGAAGCTCCTCGGCATTCCCGAAGGCGTCACTCAGACGGTGCTGCTGCCCGTGGCCTACACCAAGGGCGCCAATCTCAGGCCGGCCCGCCGCAAGCCCGCCGCGCAGGTTGCCTTCTGGAACGAGTGGGGCTGCCCGCGTCAGTAGAGTGCTCTTGCCCAGCAGGCTGCGAGCGCTGCAACGACTGCGACGCACAGCGCACACTGAGGCAACGCGCCCGGCGGGCGCGCGGTGGCGGATGCGACCGGCAGCCCGGCGGCGATCCCGGCGAGCCATCCGAACAGGTGTGCCCACAGGTCCACGCGGTCGCCCGCCGTGCCGAGCATGGCGAGCAGCGCCAGGCCGGCACCGAGTGCGAGCCAGGCGCGTCGCGTCCGCGTTTCGCGTCGGCGCCGCGCCGCGAAAGCCAGCGCGCTCAAGATGCCGACAGCAGCGAAGACGGCGGTCGAGGCTCCGACGGAGTCGTGGTGCGCTCCGTGAAAGAGAGCGTTCGCCAGGTTGCCCGCCGCACCGGCGAGCAACACGAGGGCGCCGCCGAGCCCGACGCCGAGGGCTCCGCAGACTGCGCCGATGAAGAGGGTGCTCGACACCGCGTTCGAGAGCACGTGGCCCAGGTCGGCGTGCAGCGTGAGTGCGGTGACACTGCGCCAGAGCTCGCCGAACAGGATGTGCTCGGCATCGGCGCTGCCACGCGCGAACCAGTGGGCGTTCGAATCACGCGGGCCGGTCACCAGGAAGAAGGCGAGCAAGAGGCCGCCGACCACGAAGCCCGCGGGTGAGAAAGGGGGTGTCGTCGGGCCTCGGTCGGGTCGCTCGCCCGCGGGATTCTCGTGGTCGTAGGCATCGAGAGCCACCGCCGCCTGGGCGAGCTGCTCCACGGCGACCTCCACGGCAAAACCTTCCGTCGCAGAGGTCACCCGTGAGGCGAGGCCGTCGGCAGCCAGGGCCAGCGCCCACTCCTGAGCCAGGGCGCGGTGCGCTGCGACGCGAACGACGGCGGGCGGGGACGGTTCAGCCATGGGTGCTAGAATCCGTCTCCCTCAGCCAATCGGCCACCCTCCCCCCTGTGGAGTCTTGCATGGGACTCGCTTTTCGGGTGCGGGTTTTCAAAGATCCCGTCAGCTCGACCCTACACTTCGTCGCCTTCTGGGTGGCTGTGATCGCTGCGCTCGCGCTTCTCGCTCGCGTGGCCCACGACGGGCCCAAGACGGCCGGCATGGCCATTTATTGCGCCACGCTGGTGCTGCTGTTTCTCTCCTCGAGCCTCTACCACTGGTTCGATCTCGGCGAGCGCGGCAATCGTTGGCTGCGTCGGATCGATCACGCGGCGATCTTCTTGTTGATCGCCGGCACCGCTGTGCCGGCGATCTTCCACCTGCTGGAGGGCGTATGGCGCGTGGTGCTGCTCTCGCTGATGCTGGGCTTTGGAGTCGCCGGTGCGCTGCTGAAGCTGGTGTGGATCGACTGTCCGCGTTGGCTCGGGCTCGCGCTCTACTTCGGGCTCAGCGCGGTGGCGTTGACGCCGGCTCACCTGATCGGGCCCCAGCTGTCGTTCGGTGCGCTGGCCTGGCTGCTCGGAGGTGTCGTCGCGTACTCGGTCGGCGCGCTCGTCTACGCGCGAAATTGGCCGGACCCGTGGCCCGGGCGCTTCGGCCACCACGAGATCTGGCACCTCTTCGTGATCGCTGGCGCCGGCGCCCATTACGCCTTCCAGCACACTCTCGTCGATCTTCCCTACGCACCGCTGTAGCGCCGGCCGGGGAGCAGCGGCGTCGTGCTAGGTTGCTGCAGCTTCTGCCGGGGAATGTGCGCGGTGGCGTCAGTGGCCGAAGGAACGATTGCCTCCCTCATCGCGTGCGGCCCGCTGGAGCTGTTGCGGTGAGGTCCGCTGCCGATGGACTCCCGCGCGTCGGCATCTCTGCTTGTCTCCTCGGCGAGCGCGTGCGTTACGACGGCCGCGACAAGCGCACGGCCCACATCGTCGAGGGGTTGGGTCCCCACGTCGAGTGGGTGTCGGTCTGTCCGGAGGTCGAGGCAGGGCTCGGCGTGCCGCGGCCGGCCATGCGCCTCGAGCAGGCGTCCGGCGGCTTGCGATTGGTCGAGATCGACGGCGGCCGCGATCACACCGAGCGGATGCGCGAGCACGCTGCCGGGCGCGTGCTCGCCCTGCGCGCCCTCGAGCTCTGCGGCTACGTGTTGAAGACGCGTTCGCCGAGCTGCGGCATCCACGGGGTGCCGTTGCATCGACACGGCGCCCGGTGGCGGCCCGAAGGCCGGGGGCTCTTCGCCGCGGCGCTCATCGAGGCCTACGCGGCCCTTCCCATGGCGGACGAGGAGGAACTCGCCGATCCGGCGCGCCTCGCGGCGTTCCTCGCACGCGTCGTCGCGTACGGCGGCCAGCGGGATCGAAGCGCGTGAAGCCGGCGCGGAGCGCCGGCTTCACGCTGCGACGTCTCAGGCCTTGCGGCGCGGTCCGCCCTGCTGGCCCGGCCAGCGCGAGCCGCTGATCGTGTCGACGTGGGGCCAGAAGGCCTCCGGGTCGAGTGCTCCGGCCAGCTCGATGTCGCGGCCGAGGAAGCTCGGCGTGTCGAGGTACACCGAAACCAGCTCGCGCTGCGGCAGCAGCTCGGCGATCGGGTCCCACGGGCTGTCGCGCAGCGTGAGGGTGCCGGTCACTTCCTGGCGGCGCTGCGTGCCGTAGGTGCTCTTCACGTGAACCACGTGCGGCGGGAAGTCGTAGCTCTTCTCGGCGCCGCCTACTGCGCGCGACACTTTGATCCACCACTCGTTCTCGACGTAGTCCGGGCGATCGGCCTCGTCGCTCACCTTGCCCTCGAACTCGAGGAAGGTGTAGCCCTGGTGGCTGCAGCGCGCGGTGACGCCGTCGAGCATGCGGTAGTAGGCGATGTCGCAGGGGTACTTCGGCTGGCCGTTCGTGTCGCGGCTGATGAAGATCGCCGACTCCTGATCGATGCCGAGGGCGACCGTGTAGATGCCCTCGGTGCCGCGGTAGTCCGCGTCCACGGAAATCATGACCCCGTACTCGGGAACGTCCGGAACCGGAACACAGTAGATGTTGGCGTGAACGTGCGGCTGCTTGCCGGGCTCGATGCCGGGCGGCAGAAGCGCTGCGATCTTGTCCGCATCCGAGCGGTAGGTGACTTTGAGGATCGGCCAGTTGATGATGTCACCGGGATTGATCTGCGGGGCGTCGTCGGACATGGATACCTCCATCGGAAATTAAGAGTTGGGCGAAGGACAATGATAACAATTCGTGCCCGATCTGGGCTCGTCTTCTTGTCGCTGCGCTCGCCAGAGTGTCGGGAATTGCACTTCCCGTGGCAGCGAGGGTCTCGCCGAGGCGGGAACCGGGCTTCTCGAAGGCATGCCTGCCGAGCAGCGGAGGCATGACTCTCGCCTTGCGCTCGCCCTGCGTTGGAGTTGCCGTCCCGTGTTCGGGTGGCGGAGCATGCGCGTTATCGTCCCCGCGTGTCCAGGGAAGCGGGCGATGGTGCCACCGCGTCGCGGCTGAAGCTGCGTCGAACGCTCACGCTTCCGTGGCTCGTGCTCTACGGTCTCGGCACGACGATCGGCGCGGGCATCTATGCGCTGACGGGCATCGTCGCCGGGCGTGCCGGGCTGCACGCGCCCCTGTGCTTTCTATTGGCGTCGCTGGTCGCGCTCTTCACGGCGCTGAGTTTTGCGGAGCTGGCAGCGCGCTTTCCGCGTGCTGGCGGCGAGGCCGTCTTCGTGCAGGAGGGGTTCGGATGGGTCGGGTTGACGCGGGCCGTCGGGTTGCTCGTCGTCGCCGCCGGGCTGATCTCCGCTGCCACCGTGAGCGTGGCCTTCGTCGGCTATCTGGCGGAGTTCGTGCAGGTGCCGCGCATCCTCGCGATCGCGTCGGTGGTACTTGTGATCGGTGCAGTGGCGAGCTGGGGCGTGCGCGAGTCGGTGGTGGCGGCGGGGCTCATGACACTGGTCGAGGTGGGTGGGCTGTGCGTCATCATAGGATTCGGGGGCGAGCGTCTACTCGAGTTTCCGGCACGTCTGGGAGAGTGGGTTCCCCTCGGACCGAGCGACTGGCAGGCCGTGGCGTCCGCCGCGATCTTGGCCTTCTACGCCTTTCTCGGCTTCGAAGACATGGTGAATGTCGCCGAGGAGGTGCGCGACGTGCGCCGGGTGATGCCACTGGCGATCCTGATCACACTGGGGATCACGGCGCTGCTCTACGTTCTGGTCGCCGTCGTTGCGGTGGCGACCGTGCCGCCCGCCGAGCTCGGCGCCGCGGAAGCTCCGCTGTCACTCGTGCTGGAACGCAGCGGCGGTCCAGCCGCATTGATGGGAGTGATTGCGCTCTTCGCGTTGCTCAACGGTGCGCTCATTCAGGTGATCAAGGCGGCCCGGGTGCTCTTCGGCCTGGCCCGGGAGGGAATCTTGCCGGAGCGTCTGGGTCGCATTCACGCGCGCACGCGTACTCCCGTCTTTGCGACGCTCTTCGCCACGTTCGTGGTTGCGCTGCTGGCGCTCTCGCTTCCGCTCGCGACACTTGCGCAGGCCACCGCGAACGTCACCCTCGTGACGTTCGCACTCGCAAATTTCGCTCTCTTGCGTGTGAAACGGCGCGGGCCCGCGCCGTCCGGAGTGCCGTCGGTTCCGATGTGGGTGCCAGCGATCGGGCTGGCGCTCAACGTTGCGTTGATCGGGTTCCAGCTCGCGAATCGCCTCACCCGCTTCGGTGCATGACGAGGCGCACTCAGCTCCTATACTCGCGCGCAGTACGTTTCGTCGGAATAGGGGGATTCATGCAGCCGGAATCGAAACGAGAGGGTGCGACGCGCCGGGATGTGCTTCGCAGCGGTGCGCGCCTGGCGCTCACCATTCCGCTGGCCGGGGTGGCTTCGAGTGCGCTGCTCGCGGGCTGTGGCTCGGATGACGAGCCGGCCGCCGGGGCGCCGC
Source organism: Deltaproteobacteria bacterium (assembly GCA_019310965.1). Classification (GTDB taxonomy): domain Bacteria; phylum Myxococcota_A; class UBA9160; order UBA9160; family SMWR01. The sequence goes on along the minus strand of JAFDDG010000018.1, from coordinate 5,405 downwards.
CGCCCACTCCGCCGCCCGATCCCGTACCGCCGCCCGCGCCCGTCGAGCTGCCGGCGGAGCCCGCCGCAGAGCCGGTGCCGGTGGCCGACGCGGGCGCCGCTGCACTCGTCACCGATCTGCCGGACGTTGCCGCGATGGTCGCCGCGCTCCAGTACACGAACACCAGCGGCAATCCGGATCAGCGCTGCGCCAACTGCCAGCTCTTCGCGCAGACGGGTGACGGGATTGGCAAGTGCCAGATCTTCGCGCAGGGCTATGTGACAGAAGGCGGCTGGTGCGTCAGCTGGGCCGCGAAGGCGAGCTGAGTCTTGGAGGGGCTATCCATGGGTGATTTGATAGCGGCGTTTCAGGAAGCGCTCATCGGCTGGGGACCGAATCTGGTGGCGGCCGTCGCCATCTTCGTGGTCGGCGGGGTCGCCGCAAAGTTCGCGACGGCGCTCGTAGCGCGCGGCATGGATCGCGCCGGTGTCGACGTGATCCTGGTGCGTTTCGTCCGCAACATCGCCTATGCGGGTCTGATGGCGCTGATCGTGATCGCTGCCCTGGGTCGTCTCGGCGTCAACACGACGTCCTTTGCGGCCGTGATCGCGGCTGCCGGCCTCGCGATTGGTCTTGCGTTCCAGAGCTCACTCTCGAACTTCGCGGCCGGCGTATTGCTGATCGTCTTCCGCCCCTTCAATGTGGGCGACTACGTCGAGGTGGGCGGTGTGAGCGGCTCTGTCGAGGAGGTGCAGGTCTTCACCACCGTGCTGCGCACGCCGGACAACAAGAAGGTGATCCTCGGCAACGCGGCCATCACGGATGCCTCGATCACGAACTACGCCGCCTACGATACCCGGCGCATCGATCTGGTCTTCGGCGTCGGCTACGACGACGACCTGCGCCTGACCCGAGACGTGATTTCTCGGGTGCTCTCGCAGGAGGGTCGCGTGTTGCAGGATCCGGCCCCGACCATCGGCGTGGGCGAGCTCGCCGACAGCAGCGTCAATTTCGTCGTGCGGCCCTGGGTGCGCACGTCCGACTATTGGAATGTGCGCTTGGATCTCACCGAGGCGATGAAGCTGGCCTTCGACGAGGCGGGCCTCAGCATTCCCTTCCCGCAGAGCGATGTGCACCTGCAGCCTGTGCAGGCCGCTTGAAGCCAGGCGGCTGCTCGACGAGAGATGTGATGCGGACGCGGCGTGTCCGGCTCGGCGATGTCGAACTCTCGTGCAACGAGATCGAAGGGGAGGGCCGCGCCTTCGTTCTGCTTCACGGCCTGACCGGCCACCGGCACGATTTCCGCGCGCGGTTGCCGGAGCTGGCAGACCTCGGTTGGCTGCTCGTGCCGGACCTGCGTGGCCACGGCGATTTCACGCAGACCGGCCGCGACGAGACGTTCGTTCTTTCGCAGCTGGTGGCGGATCTGCTCGCATTTCTCGATGTGGAGGGCATCGAGGCGTGCGACCTGCTCGGCCATTCCTTTGGCGGGATGCTGGCGTTGCGTTTCGTGCTCGAGCATCCCGAGCGGGTGGCGTCGCTCGTCCTGATGGATACGTCGCCGTTCGCGCCGGACGGCTATACCCGCGCCGTGTTCGCGAAGGCCGGTGCCATTGCACGGGCGCGGGGCATGGAGTTCCTGCAGCGGGCCGTCGAGAACGCGGCGCGGGCCAACTCGTCGCCTAGCGCTTCGGATCGGCAGACCCGTAAATGGGCGGACGCCTACTGGCCGCACCACCGCCTGCGCTACACGTCGATGGATCCCGTCGCCTACGCCGCGCTGACGCTGTGCATGCTGGAGCAAGCGTCCGTGGAACATCGGCTCGGCGAGATCGCCTGCCCCACCAGCGTGCTGGTGGGCTGCGACGACCTCGAATTCCTGCGCGGCAGCGACGCGCTGCAGGCCGGGATTTCCGGTGCGGTGCGAGTGACGATCCCCGATGCCGGCCATCACCCGCATATGGAAAATCCCGAGGCGTGGTCGGCCGCGGTGCGCGAGCACCTGGCGCGCGTCCGCGTCTGACTCGGCGGCGACATCACCCCCGCGAGCGGGTGGCGCGTCGCAGGAGCGTCGTCGACCCACCGGCCTCGACCTCGGGCCACGCCCGCCCCTTCGCTTTAGCCGCCGCCACCCTCGTCGTCGAGCCAGGCGTGGGCGATGAGCGCGTTCTCTTCATCTTCGTGGCGCAGTAGCTCGAGCGAAAACGCCCCCAGACGCCGGCGCAGAGCCCGCCAAGATGGGTGGGAGCGGCCCGCCTGACGCGCTGCCTCCGAAATTTCGGCTGCGGCCCGCTGCAGGCTCGCGTGCTCTGCCTCGAGGGCCGTAGCCCGCGACGTCAAGTGCGGCGCCGCTGCCACGGCCTCTGCGAGGAACCTGCCGCGCTCTTCCAGGGCGAAGTGTCGGGTGAGTTCGTTCTCGAGATCTGCGAGCAGCGTCAGCGCAGCACCGGCCCGGCCCGACGAGCCTTGGGATGACTCGTCGTCTGCAGCGATGCCGTCCACGAGATCGAGGATCGACGCAAACAGCCGGCGCACGTCGGTGTGCTGGGCGCTCACTTCCGCGAGCGAAGGCGCCGGTGAGGGCGATTCGCAGGCGTCACAGTGCTCGGTGTGGGGTGACGTGGCCAGGCGTTCCCCAGGGATTTCGGCACCGCAGCCGGCGCAGAGCCCGAATGTGCCGACGGCCATCCGGTGGAGTGTCGTTTCGACGTGCGCGAGCTCCTCGCGCATCTCGACGATGAGGCCGTCCAGGGCGGGACGTGCGGGGCGCACGCTGCCAACCGACGCGTGCAGGGAATCCTGATGGGCGCGCTCGCCCTCGAGGCGCCCGAGGCGGCCGGCGAGGGCGTGCCCGTGGGCCACGAGTTGATCGTGAAGCTCGACGTGTGTGGGCATGCGACTCCTCCCTCCCGCTTCAAAAGCAAGCCGCGTGCCGTTGCGCGGCCCGGCTGCCGCCCACTCTACTCCAGTTGGGAGGGCGTTCGACCCCAAGGGGCTGATCCAATGGGGCATTTTGCGCCGAAGTGTGCGCCCGGGCTGCCTCTCGGCCGGTGTCCGATTGCCCCGCGAGGGCGTAGCACCGCGCTTCGACACCGCGACCGGAGGTTTCTTGCACGCCGACGGCCCGATGATGCCGCGTCTGCCACCGGTGCGGCGAAACATCTCGTGCGGCGGCTCTGCGCTCTCGGCCTAATTCGCCAGTGCGCGGCCGAGGCCGTAGTCGAAGCGCTGCAGGTCGGCATCAGAGACATGCACGTGAGGCGCTACGCGCAGCGTGTTGCCGCGCAGGCCGATGTAGACCGATTGTTCGGCGAGCTTCGGAATCAGGCCGTCCGGCAGTCCGCCGGAGGCTTCGAGGCCGAGGATGTGCGGGCTGCGCCGCTCCGGCGGCAGCGCGCGAAGACCGTGGTGTGCGGCAATGGTTTCTAGCTTCACGTTGGTCTGGCGCAAGGTCTCGGCGATGCGTTCCACGCCCCATTCGAGCAGCTGTTCGAGCCCGGCGATCAGCATCGGCAGCAGGATGAAGTTGCTGCGCTCGCCCATGTCGAAGCGGCGCGCGCCTTCGTGGTAATCGTCGACGTAGTCGACGAGCCGGCTGAAATCTTCACTGCCGGCGCGCACGATCCAGTTTTCCTCCAACGGCACACCGGCCTGGTGGCGCGGCGCCGCATAGAGGAAGCCGATGGAGTAGGGGCCGAGCAGCCACTTGTAGGCCGGGGCGCAGATCCAGTCCGGATCGACGGCTGTGAGATCCAGCGGCGCGGCGCCGACGCTCTGGGACAGATCCAGCACGAGCTGCGCGCCCGAGTCCCGTGCCCGCGCACTCACTGCGTGCAAGTCGACCTGGGCGCCGTCTGACCAGTGACAGGCCGGCACCGAGACCACGCGACAGCGCGAGTCGATGGCGTCGAGAAGCGGCGGAGTCCAGTCGTGATCCGCCGGGCGCGACACCGTTACCACCGCACCTCCGGCTCCAGCGGCCTTGCGTCGCCACGGGTAGACCGCGGAGGGAAACTGATCCTGCATCACCACCACGGTGTCGCCAGAGGCGAACGGCACGTTCTGTGCCGCCGTCGCGATGCCGTAGCTCGCCGATGGAACCAGCGCGACGTCGTTCGGCGACGCGCCGATCAGCCGTGCAAAGAGTGTGCGTGCCTGCTCCACGCGCTCGAACCAGTGTTCGTCCTTCACCTGCCAGGGCCGCGACTTGAGTCCCACCGCCGTCTCGCCCGCGCGGCGCACGCTCTCGAGCAGCGCGCTCATGTAGGCGCTGTTCAGGTAACAGACGTCTTCGGGGATCGCGAAAAGCGAGCGCAGGCAGGGGAGCGGTGCCACCGGCATGCTGTCTAGGCTAGGGCAAGCGGGGACGCCCTCGCTGACACACTTTTCGAGTCGCAGCGCCGCCATCTCGGGGTGGCTCGCGGTCGCCAGCGTGTCGGCGATGCAGTGGAGCAGGACGTCCGTCCCGCTCCTGGCTCTTGCCGGCGGGGGCCGAGGAGGCGGCGTCTTTGGCTACCCTGCCGGCCGATGACCGCTGCCCGTCGCCCGCGTCGCCGTGTCTCGCGCACGCTCTTGCCGGCGCTCCTGGTGCTGCTCTTCCTGACGGCGGCCTGGTTGCTGGTGCGCCTGCAGGAGCTTCCACAGCCCACCATTCCGGCCGAGCGTCTGGTCGAGGCGGCCTATGCCTCGCCGGTCTGGGTGGGTGATCTGGACGATCCCGAGATCGAAGAGGCTAGCGGCTTCGCGCGCTCGCACCGGGCCCGCGACCGCATGTGGCTGCTGAACGACAGCGGCAATGCCGCGCGGCTCTACGCCGTGGGGCTGCGCGGCGAGCGCCACGCGGCGATCGAGGTGCGCGGCATCGAGAACGACGACTGGGAAGACCTGGCGTCCTATGAAATGGACGGTCAGCCCTACCTGTTGATCGCGGACACCGGCGACAACCTTTCGCGCAAGTCCACTCGGACGCTGCACGCGGTGGAGGAGCCCGCGTTCGAGGTGGGGAGCGCGCCGCGGAACGTCGGCGTGGCGTGGTCGCTCGAGTTCCGTTTCCCGGACGGGCCGCGCGACTGCGAAGCCGTGGGGGTCGACGCCACGCGCGGCGAGATCCTTCTCCTGACCAAGCGCGACCTGCCGGCGCGGCTCTACATGCTCACGCTACCGGGTGGCGCAGGAGAGGCCGCGGACGGGCCCGTGGTGGCGCGCCATCTGACGGAGGTCTTCAATATCCCGCAGCCGACCGCGAACGATGCCCGGGGCCGCTTCCCGTTGGGCGCCTGGCTCGGGCAGCCCACGTCTCTCGACGTGGCGCCCGACGCCAGCGCCGCGCTGGTGCTCACCTACGGCGCGGTCTACCGGTTTGCGAAGGCGCCGCAAGAGGATTGGCGCACGGCGTTTGCGCGCCTGCCGCAGCGCATCCGCACGCC
>JAFDDG010000017.1 GCA_019310965.1 Deltaproteobacteria bacterium | reverse complement strand
AGTCCTCGAGGCGATCGCGGTCGACCTCGTTCATCTTCGGAATCGCATCCTTCATGTAGATGAGTCCGTAGGACACGTGCCGCGCCTCGTCCTGGGAGGTGAGCGTCACCACCTCGCGGAAGACCTTGTCATTGGTGAGCTTCATCATGGTCTTGAACGAACCCATCGCCAGGCTCTCCGCGATGACCTGCATGCCGACGCACTTCATCTGCCAGAGATCGGCTTGGAGCACCGCGTTGAGCAGCGCCTTCAGTCCGGGCATGATCGGGTAGACGCGGTCCAGGCGCGTGATGTAGCGGTGGAAGACCTCGACGTGACGCGCCTCGTCGATGACCTGCGTGGAGGCGTAGAGCTTGGCGTCCATGTCCGGCACGACCTCCACGAGCTGTCCGCAGATCATCATCGCGCCCTGCTCGCCGTGCAGGAAGGTGGACAGCAGATGGGCCGACTTCCGCTTGGCGAGTTCGATCTGCTTCTCCTCGGGGAGTGCCTTCACGAAGTCGAAGGGCTCGGCGTTCGGAGCGCTCATGTCTCCGACGTCCATCGGGTCGGTCTCAATCTCCCAGGGGATGTCCGTGGCCGCGTTCCACTGCTCCTTCTTGGCCACTTCGTAGAGATCGCGAAGCGCCTTGATGTTCGTCTCGTAGTCGTAGCGCCAGAATGCCTGGACGGTGGTATCGATGGTTTCGAAGTTCATGAATCAGTTCTCCAGTCCTAAGAGGCGAAGTTGACCGGCGTGGAATCTCCAGCCGGAATCAGCGTGGCCTGGGCGCCGCCCGTCGAGGAGTCGGCAGCGACAGCACCCACCTGCACCCCACCCACGGGGCAGTAGTCGGAAGCCGCGAGACAGGCTTCCTCTTCCGCGGAGGTCTCGGGCTGCTTGAAGACCTGGGCCAGCCTGGTGTCGGCAGGAACCTCGAAGTTCTCAGGGGCCCGTTGCGAGCACAGCCCGCAGCCAATGCAGTCCTCTTCGATCACTTCAAAACGACTCGGCATAGGGGCAGATCTCCCGGCGTGGCGGAGGGCCGTGACCCCGGGGACCCCTCGGCTTCGGCCCGTCCACGAACTTGCATATCACACCAGTCTTGGAATTAACACCAAGATTCGAGTGATCTCCAACTTTCTTGAAGGGAATCAGAATTTCCGTGTATTTTCCATAAGATGGATCGATGGCTGTGGTCCCAAGCGGGCCGCTCCAGCGGTCAAACAGGGTGGCCCGGTGCATTATGTTGCCAGGGTGAAGACAGATCCCATGGCGGAGCCGGCGGCGATGGGGCGGCTGGAGAAGCGAAAGCACGAGCGGCGGCTTCGCATCTACGGCGTGGCCATGGACCTCTTCCGCACCCAGGGGTTCGAGCGCACCACGGTGAATCAAATCGCCGAAGCGGCCGATGTCGTGCCGGCGACGTTCTTCAACCATTTCCAGAGCAAGAGCGCCCTGCTGGGGCAGATGACCACCGAGGCTCTCGGCTTCCTCGAGCTCATGCTCGAGGATGAGTTCAGCGCCGCCGACTCGACCCGCGAACGCCTGACGGGCTTCGCGACCCGCGCGGCGGACCAGATCGCCGAATCTCGGGACCTCGCCCGCTACGTGTTGCTGGAGCTGGTGCGCAGCGAATCCGGACCGGGTCAGCCGCCTTCGTACGTCGCGCGCATCCACGAGCCCTTCGCTGCAATGCTGCGCGAAGGCCAGGAGCAGGGAGACGTGCGCCCCGATCGGGACGCGGCATTCCTGGCGGAGATGGTGGTCGGCATCCTCAACGCCGCGATCACCAACTGGCTCGCCGACCCGGACTACCCGATCGAGCTGCGCCTGCGACAGGCAGCCGAGTTCGCCTGGGAGGCGATCCGCTCGGTTTGACGATATTGCTGCTCCCAGATCGTCGTATCTGGGCGATCTCCCTGCATTTTCGCTGTAGATCGGGGAATTGACGCCAGAGACCAGTTCGCTATCGACTAGCCGCACCGCAGGATGGGTTAGAATCCGCGCCCCGATTCAAGCGCCCGTAGCTCAGTTGGATAGAGCGTCTGGTTGCGGACCAGGAGGCCGCACGTTCGAGTCGTGCCGGGCGCGCCAGAATCCGTAGAAACGGCCGCCAGTTGCAGGTGCTGCACTGGCGGCCGTTTGCGTCGTGGGGCGAGCCGAGAGACCGGGATCTCCGGGGATACGCCGCACTCCGCCCCCCCTGGAGCGCCTGGCCGCCGCGTGCGGGCTGCGGGCGCGCCCTGCAATCCCATGAATTCGGCGGATCACCCCATCGGGTGCGCAGGGTTCTCCGTGCCGCTCGATTCGGCTGGCTGTGGACGCGGCCGCGTGGGCTGGGAATGTGCGATGCAACCGTGTGGGCTTTGCGCTGCGCGTCCGCGTGCATACTGTAGAAGGAGAGTCATTGTCGGAAGGTCGCGCTGGTCGGAGAGGCGAGTCCAACAAGGAGGTTCCCATGGAACGCGAAGACTGGGAGAGCGCGCAGACCTGTGCGCAATGCGGCACGTCGGTTGCGCCGGGGTCGGGGCGTGGCTTCGAGTTTGGCACCGGCAACCTGCTGTGCTGGAACTGTGCGATGGAACGCGGTGGACGTTACGACGCCGAGCGCGACACGTGGACCGTGTCGCCCGACGTCGCAGATCTCCCCGACGAGGCCTATGGCGCGGCGCCGCACGAGGTGCAACGGCGGCGAGACTGAGCGACCCATGCCGACGCGTCTTCCCCAAATCGCGTGGCGCGCGACGTCGCAGGCGGGCTGCCGTGCGAGTGTCGGGTCTCCGGCATCCCCGCCGCGCGCCGCAAGCAGAGAGCGGCACGCCGCGTGCGTACCGTCTCGGCGAGAGGCACCCGGATGTCGCCCGCGCCGTCGCTGATCGAGCGGGTCCATCCCGCGGTCTATGAGCTCCCGACCCGTTTCCGGGCAGGGATGCGGGTGCCGGTGCGCGTGTTCGCTACGGAAAAGCTTCTCGCGGAGATGGACGAGAAGGTCTTCGAGCAGGCCGCGAATGTGGCGACGCTCCCCGGGATCGTGAGCGCGAGCTTTGCCATGCCCGATGCCCACTGGGGCTATGGCTTTCCGATCGGGGGCGTGGCCGCCATGGATCCGGAGACGGGTGTGATCTCACCCGGCGGCATCGGATTCGACATCAACTGCGGCATGCGGCTGGTGCGGACAGATCTCAGCTGGCCCGAGGTGAAGCCCCGGCTCGAGGAGCTGGTGGATGCCCTTGCCGCCCGCGTTCCGGCGGGCGTCGGCCGTCGTGGGTTCGTGCGCATCGACCGCAGCGAGTTCTGCGATGTGCTGCGTGGCGGCGCTCAGTGGGCCGTGGAGAAGGGCTACGGGTGGTCCGAGGACCTGCGCTGCACCGAGGCGGGCGGCCGTTTCGAGACCGCGCGCCCCGAGTGTGTGAGCGAGCGCGCGATCGAGCGCGGCTACCGGCAGATCGGAACCCTGGGTTCGGGCAACCACTACCTCGAGGTTCAGGTGCTCCACCCTGACGGCGTCTTCGACGCGAAGCTCGCGCGCGCGTTCGGCCTCGATTTCCCCGAGCAGGTCGTGATCATGTTCCACTGTGGGAGCCGCGGGTTCGGCCACCAGGTGGCGACGGACTACCTCCACGACTTTCTGCGCGCGATGCCCACCCGTTTCGGGCTTCCGATCATCGACCGGGAGCTGGCTTGCGCACCCCTCGCCTCCCAGGAGGGGCGGGATTACCTGGCCGCGATGGGCTGCGCCGCCAATATGTCCTTCGCGAACCGCCAGGTGATTCTGCACCGCATTCGAGAAGTCTTCTCCAGGGTCTTCGGACGCAGCCCCGATCGGCTCGGCATCCGCAACGTCTACGACGTGGCCCACAACACGGCGAAGCTCGAGCGGCACCGCGTGAATGGCAGAGAGCGCACGCTCCTGGTGCATCGCAAGGGTGCGACGCGAGCCTTTCCGCCGGGGCACCCGGAGCTTCCCGACGAGTACCGCGAGACGGGGCAGCCCGTGATCATCGGCGGGAGCATGGAGACGGGTTCGTACCTGCTGGCGGGCACTGACACGGGTGCAGCGAGCTTCTTCAGCACAGCGCACGGCAGCGGTCGGACGATGAGTCGCAGGCGCGCGCGCAAGCTCGTGCGGGGGCGTGAGTTGCGCGACCGCATGGAGGCGCGGGGCATCCTGGTGCGCTCGGCTTCGTACCGCGGTCTCGCGGAGGAGGCGGGGTTTGCGTACAAGGACGTCGACGAGGTGGCCGAGGCGACGGAACTCGCGGGCCTTTCGCGCCGGGTCGCTCACCTCGTCCCCGTTGCCAACGTGAAGGGCTGAAGTGGGCGCGCGGACACGCTTCGAATTCATCGAGGGAGCGACGAGCGACCTCACCTTCGTCGCGCAGGGCCCCAGCGTCGAGGCGGCTTTCGTCGCGGCGGGACGAGCGTTGCTGGCAGCGACGGTCGAGGAGCCCGCCGCGGTCGAGCGGCGCGAGCGTCGATCCGTCGTGCTCGAGGAGCCGGATCTCGAACTCTTGCTCCTGCGCTTCCTGAACGAGCTCGTCTATCTCCGCGACGCGGAGGAGCTTCTCCTGCATCCGGAACACATCGAGATCATCTGGCATGACTCCGTGCAGCTGACAGCAGACCTGGCTGGAGAGCCCATCGACCGCCGCCGGCACACCCTCGCGTCGGACGTCAAGGCGGCAACCGCTCACGAACTTCGGGTGGCAAAGATGACGGAGGGCTGGATGGCAACCGCCACGCTCGACGTCTGATGGGACGGGCCTGGTTTCTTCGCCACGCGGCAGGGGAGACGCTGAAGAGAGATCATGGCGAACGCGGAGATCGATGAAGCGCGGCGCGCCGTTCTGGCGGCACAGGTCGCGGCGCCTGGCGAGACGTCGCTCGCAGACGTGGCGGAGCGTGTCGCCATCGCCGTAGCCGAGGCCGAACCTGCAGCCGCACGAACCGAGTGGGCAGAACGCTTCTCCGCCCTGATCGCGGGCGGCAGCTTCTTGCCCAGTGTTCCCACGTTGGCGAACGCCGGCAGGGGAGGACAGCTCGCGGCGTGCTTTGTCCTCGATGTCGTCGACTCGCTCGATTCGATCTATGGCACGCTCCAGCGTGCCGCGGCGATCCAGCAGGGCTCTGGCGGCGTGGGCGTCGAATTCTCTGCGCTGCGTCCGCGTGGCACGCCGATCGAGCGCTCCGGTGGACATACGCCGGGGCCCGTCGCGTTCACCGAGCTCTTTGCCCGCTCAGCTCAATTGATGGGGATGGCCGGACGTCGCGCCGGAGCGCACCTTGCCGTTCTCCGCGACGACCATCCGGATATCGTCGAGTTCGTTCGGGCGAAGCGCAGGGCCCCGGACTGCTTCCCCCAGCTGGGCCTGGCGGTGGGCGTCAGCGACGGCCTGCTGCGCGCGGCCCGAGAGAACGAGTCGTGGGAGCTGCGCCACGCGCACGGTGCAGGGGGCCGGATTGCGGCTCGCGATCTCCTCCGCGAGATCGCAGGGAGCATCCTCGAGACGGGTGATCCCACCCTGCTCTTTCTGGACCGGATCGAGGCCGACAATCCGACGCCCGCTCTGGGCGCGCTCCGCGCGACGAACCCCTGCGGCGAGCAGCCACTCCTCTCCGGCGAGAGCTGCGTGCTGGGATCGCTGCAGCTTCCCGCCTTCTTGAAGCAGGACGGAGAGCTCGACGAGCAACGCCTGGGCCGGGTCGTGCGGGATGCCGTGCGCTTTCTCGACGACGCCTTGGAGGTGAACGCCTGGCCCGACGGCGAGATCGCCCTCGCGTCGCGGCGAACGCGAAAGGTAGGTCTCGGTATCATGGGTCTTGCCGATCTCCTCCTGCACCGCGGCATGGCCTACGACCGGCTGGAGGCGAGGGAATTCGCGGGTCGCATCCTGGGCCTGGTTGCGCGTGAGGCAGACGCTGCAACGTGTGACCTCGGCGAGGAGCGTGGCGTCTTCCCCGCCTGGGAGCGGGGCCCGCGGCGGCGCAACGCGACGACGCGTGCCCTGGCGCCGACGGGAACGCTTCGCCTGCTCGTGGGTTGTTCGCCTGGGATCGAGCCGTTCTTCGCTCCGCGCGTGGCGCTCCTGACCGAGGGGCGCGAACTCACCTGGAGCGATGTCTGGCTGGTCGAATGGCTCGCCCGCCGAACGCTCGATCCGCAGCCCGTGCTCGACGCGCTCGCGGCCGGCATCGGACACCGCCAGCTGCCGGATCTATCCGATGCCGATCGCGTGCTCCTGCGAAGGGCGTGGGAGATCTCACCGGAGGATCAGCTCGCCATGCAGGCGTGCACTCAGCGGTGGGTGGATGGCGCAGTCTCGAAGACCGTGCATCTTGATGGGGAGGCCTCTCCCACTGCAACGCAAGTCGTGGACTGGATCCAGCGGGCTCGGAGCCTCGGATGCAAGGGCGTTGCGTTCTACCGCCGCCGTGGCGAGAGCGCGCCAGCGCGCATCGATCTGCGCGCTGCATGCCGGCACTCGTGTCGTAGCTGATGATGGAAGCGCGAGACTCGAAGCCTCACAGCGGGGGCTGCTGGGTCACACCTCTCCCGGCGGAGGCGCGACGACGGTGGTGGCCTGGGGTCCCTGCGCGCCCGCCTCGACGTTGAGGGCGACTCGATCGGTCTCCTCGAGGCGGTCGAACTCGAGCCCCTCCTTCACTGCGTTGCGGTGGAAATACACCTGCTCCCCAGCGTCCGTCAGGATGAACCCGTAACCATCCTCCCGGAAGATCCGATCCACGATTCCGAGGAGGGGCGCTGCGGGGGCCGGCATGCGGGCCCGGTCTCTGCGCTTGTCGCGCAGTTTGTGGACTTCCGCCTCGAAGGCGTCGAGAACCTCGTTGAGCGCGAGCCCCAGGTCGGGACGAGTGCGGGCCGCCACGATCTCGCGGCCACGCGCCTGGCAGGTGACCCGCACCTCCTGGCCGCCGTGGCGGTGGTGAGCGGTCCGATGACCGGTGATCCGCAGATCGATGAGGTCGCTGTGACCTTCGGCCAGACGGCTGAGCCGTGCCTCGGCCTGGGCTCGTTCGGAGTCGTCGAGCTCTCTCAGCCCAACCCAGTGAATCTCCATGTTGGTCTCCATTGTGCTGCACCTCGCGTCTTCAACGAGAGCCGTGCCAGGGCGGGGTGCCGCAGGGTCAGTGTTGTGCGGACGGCTTCCAGTGGATCACACCGCCGACGTCGGTGTGGGCCGGATCGATGGGCCCGTCAGTCGAGGTCGCGGTGGCGCTTCTCCATCACTTCGTAGGTTGTGGGTTGCCGCCCGCCCGCGGTGTGCTTCTCCAGCGACTCCAGCGCGCGAAGGAGATCGTGGCGGCTGATGAGACCGACGAGTTGCCCCTGCTCCACGACGAGTAGGCACCGGTGCTTCCCCTCGGCAAAACGCGTCGCGAGGGAGAGCACGTCATCTGTGGGAGAGACCGTCTCGATCTCGGACGTCATGTGGTCTGCGGCTCGCCCCGGCGGCCAGCCATCGGCGATGGCCTGGACGAGCACCCGGATGCAGTCGTGCTCGGAGAGAACTCCCTGGGGTGCACCGTTGGAGTCGACTACGGGGGCGCCCGCATGGCCGTGCTCGAGGAGCATGCGGACGGCTGCATCGAGGTCGGCTGTGACAGGGATCGTGTTGACGCGTCGGGTCATGACATCGCGCGCGGTGGGAATTCTCGTTTTCGTCACGGGTCGATGCCTCCATCTTCGGGTCGTGATGGATGTCAGTGCATCACGCGTGCCACTCCGCCGCTGGCCAGGCACGGCGCTGCGAACTTCTCCCATCGCCTCACTCGAGATGAGCGAGGCCAGATGCCCCGTGCTGGGGTCGTGTGCCGCAGTGCTCCGAAGGTCTCCCGCCTCCGCTTCTGCTCTCTCGGGCTGGCGTGCACGTTCTGGGACTCATGCGACCGGAGCAGCGCCGGGCCCGCCCGTCCGTGACCGCGTGCCGCCGGGCTTCTGCTCCGCGCAGGATCGGGCCTGCTGTGCGCCGGATCACCAGCCCACCGTGCAGGAGCGTGCCCAGACCTCGTCGATCGGGTTCGATCCCTACGCGGGGGAAGCCCGCTAGTGCGCCAGCCGTGAAGTGGCGTAGTCGCGTGCGTTCATGCAGTCGCGGCCCTGGCAGCGCGCGATCGTCGACTGCACGACTTCGCGCCGAAATGGCAGTGCGTGGAAGTAGTAGGTTTCGAAGAGCTCGGCGCTGCGACGCACCTGCTGGGGGGTCGTGGCGCCCCTCGGGCCCTCGCCGTAGAGAGCTTCCAGCTCGCCGAGTACTTTGTCGGTGAGATGCGCCGTGCGCTCTGGGTGGCGCGACCATTGCTCGTGCACGGCCTCGAACTCCGGTCCGGCGCCCCGCTGCCGCCACCAGGCCAGGAAGGTCGCACACTCGTGACTGCGCAAGCGGCAGACCTGATCGCCGGCCTGGCGCAGAGCACTCTGCGAGAGCTCAGCGCCGCGCTCGGCCAGCCACGCCTGCCAGAGCGAAGCGGATGCGCCGCGCTCGGCTGCGGCCGGCGTACCTGTAAAGGGCAGTGCGCTCTTGCGTCCGGCGAAGAAGGCGCGTGCCGCCCGGTCCGCGAGGATCGGATGGAATAGCGTGTGCACGTCGTCGCCGAGGGATGCTTCGTGCAGGACGCCGAGCGGCAGCAGCTCGTGGATCAGCAGGGCTGGAAGACTCCGGATGCCTGCCCGGGCGAGTCCCCGCTTTGCGTCGGGACGCTCCGCACGAGCCGCGATGCGCGCCAGATTCAGATCCGGCTCGTCGTTGAAGCCGAGCAGCAGCAGGTCGCCGCCGAGCGTGTACCACACCGCCACCTGATCGAAGACTTCGGTGTAGGTCCTCATCACCAACTCGACGCTCGCGGTGTCGGTTTCATAGACGTGCAACCACTGGGCGTAGACGCCGCCAGGCGCGAGCCGATCGCGAGCGACCGTCAGGAACTCTCGGCTGTAGAGCATCTCGATGCCCGTCGTCCACGGGTTGCTGGGCTCCGAGACGATCACGTCGTAGCGGGTATCCGTGCGCATGAGCGCCCGGTAGGCGTCGCTGCGGATCAGGCTCACGTTCTGTTTCCGCGAGGCCGCCTGATTGCCGAAGTCGAACAGCGGAGCGGCTTCGAGCACGCCGCCGGAGATCTCGGCCACGTCGACGCGTTCCATGCCTTTGAGCACCGCCAACTCGCCGACGCTGACCCCCGTTCCGAAGCCGATCACGAATGCCGTGCGGCACTCGTCGGCAACGAGACACGGAACGATGGAGAGCAGTGCCATGGTCGGATAGTCGAGCACCAGCGAGCCATCCGATTTTCCGTTGACCCAGATCGAGCGGTCTTTTTGGCCGCCGATCATGCGTTCGCGCACGCTGACGGTGCTGGTCGGAGCGTCGTCGTAGAAGATGATGTCGCCCATTCCGCTGAGACGAAAGAAGGTGTCCGCCCCGTCGTAGGTGCCTGCGATGGGCGTTCGCCTGCGGAAGCTGCCCGCCGCCATACGCTCCGGCGGCCAGGCCGGCAGCGCGACCAGCGCGTAGCCGAGTGGCACCGCGGTGATGACGGCCGCCGCGCGCGAGAGGCCGAGAGTGCGCACGGCCAGCAGCAGCGTGGCCGTGGCGGCCGCGGCCACGCCGAGGCGGTAGACGTGGTGGAGGTCCAGCCAGAAGAGCAGTGCGTAGCCGCCCAGCAAGGCGCCCAGCAGGTTGCCAATCGTGTTCCAGCTGTAGAGGCGGCCAGCCGTTGCGCCGAGGTCGCCGATCTCCCGGCGCAGCTCGTGGAAGAGCAGGGGCAGGCTCGCGCCGGAGAGGCCCACCGGTAGGGCCAGCAGCGACAGCACCAGCAGGAAGATTGCCGCGTGGTACGCGTGAAACGCCGCCGGTTCGTCGCTGAAGAAGGTGCGAAGCACGTGCGCTGCGTAGGTGGTGTCGGGCAACACCCAGTAGAGCAGTCCGAGGAGCAGCGCCAGGAGCGCGGGGCACGCAACCACCGCCCACCTTGGAATCTGCTGGAAGGCCGAAACCGCCAGGCTGCCGAGAGCGATGCAGAGCACGAAGACCGCGACCACCGTGGCGAAGGTGAAGTGCGAGGCGCCGAGTGCGAGGCCACCGATGCGGATCAGCACCGTCTGCACCGACATCATCGCGAAGCCGAGCAAGCAGGCGGCGGCGGCGAAGAGCCCGAAGCCCGGCGGAAGCGGAGGCAGTTCCGCTGCCTCCGCCGCAGCGCCGGCGTTCGCCGCGCTCCGATCGAGCGCCGCGAAACCGACGCCCGCCACGATGTTGACGGCGCCCATGCAGAGCAGCGTCATGTGAATGCCGAGTGTCGGGATCAGCACGAAGCCGGCAGCGAGCGCGCCGGCGAAGGCCCCGGCCGTGTTGAAGCCGTAGACGAAGGCGTGAAAGCGCGTCGCGTCGTCGATGTTGCGCGACAGTGCCTGGGTCAGAATCGGGATGGTGCCGCCCATCAGCACCGTGGGCGGACCGATCAGCAGGATGGTCAGCACGATGTCCACCGCGAAGCCGGCCAAGGGGTGGTCGATGGAGAGCAGCAGCGAGAGCGCCTCGACGCCGGAGAAGAGCCAGGGGAAGAGCAGCGCCCAGATGCCAATGCTGGCTTCGACCGTGCCGTAGAGCAGCAACAGTCGCGGCGGTGCGCCGCGGCCGGCCGCCCGTGCCACCACACGCTGCACCACGCGGCCAAACAACGCGTACCCCACCGAGAGCCCGCCCAGATAGATGCCGAGCACGGCGGCAGTGGCTTCGCTGTGCGAGCCCAGCAGCGTGGCGAGGCACTTCTGCCAGGTCACTTCGTAGACCAGCCCGGAGAAGCCGGTGAGTACTGTGAGCAGCAATGCCGCGGCCCGGATCATGCGGGGGCCAGACCTCCAGCAGGTGACGGCCGAGTTTCGCACAACGCCATTGCGGTCGCTTTCGCACTCGTCGATGTCGGGTATTCTCGTGGACGTGAAGCGGGCCGGCGAAGTTGCGTGTGTGTTGCTGCTGCTACTGGGAGCTCCGAGCTGCGCCACCACGCAGCGTGTGTCACTCGACTGCGTTCCGCACGAAGTGTCGGTCTTCGTGGACGGTCGCGAGCTGCGCGCCGGCACCTCGGACGTCGCGCTCGCGACCGACGAGCCGCATACGGTGTTCTTCCGCGGAGGAGGCTATGCGCCGCGCCTGGTGGTGCTCGACAGTGTCGATGGTGAGAACGGAACGCAGCTCTCGCCGCCGGATGTCTGTTCCCACACCGCATTCGTGCCGATGCGGCCGGATGTCGAGATGCACATCGACACGAGTGTCTCGGAGGGTCCGCCCGCGGACTGAGACCGTCAGAGCTCCAGGTCTTCGAAGCTGAGCGCGACGCGATAGGTCTTGAACTTCACCGTGTCGGCGACGGCGGCAGCGGTGTAGCTGAGGCTCTCGGGGGCCTGCTCGCACAGCACGATACCGCGCACGCGGTTCTCTTCGTCGCAGACGTGCTTGCGCACCCAGCCGATGCGTTGGAGAACTTCGGCGACGAGTTCCTCGCCCTCCTGCTCCTCGGAGATCATCACGACCACGAGTTCACCGGCGTCGCTTCTGGCGAGAAGATCGATCTCGCCAACGCCGCTCGAATAGTGGGCGCCGACGGGCGTGCCCTTCTCGTCGCAATAGATCTGAAGACCGGGCTCGAGCGCGGCGGGATCTTCCGCCAGCAACCGGCGCAGGCTGGCGGCATCGGTGGCCAGCAGCGGCGCCTCTCTCGGGGGCTCGGCAGCGGCGGTCTTGCGCGACGCCGCCTTCTTGCTGCGGGGCCTGGTCTGCGCGGGCGGCTCCACTTCGGGCATTTCATCGGTGAGGTCTTCCAGCTCCAGCACGTCCTCGGCAACCTCTGCTTTCGCCGTGCTCAGCTCGGGTGCCGGCAGCATCCTGGGGCCCGGGCTGCGGTAGCTCTTGTCCTCGCGGGTGCCCACGCCGCAATTGGGGCAGGAGCGCTGGCCGGCCGGCACGCGGGTGTTGCATTTCTTGCAGTTCATGGGTGCCTCCGGATCCCTGCGTATCGGTCGATCGCGGCAGCGGCTAGAGCCGACTGCCCGGCCAGGGAGGGGATCGCACAGCCGCTCAGAGCAGCGGGAGGGTCCAGGTGATGCCGACCAGCGCCGGGGCGTCGAAACCGGGAGAATCGTCGCCGGGCTCGAGGTGCAGCTGGGCCCGGCTCAGGATGCGTCGCGGAGCGATCTCGCGGGATAGGAACCAGCGGAATGGCTGCGGGATGATGCCCATCGGGTCGACCCTCACCAGCTCCCCGCCGAATTCGAGGTGGCCGTCGAGCCGGGCCCCGCGCAGCTCGATGCGACGCGGGACTGGATAGGCTGGCTCGGGACCGCTGGCACCCTCGGGTGCCAGCTCGAACGCCGTCGTTTCGAGTGCCGGCGCCCCGTCGCGGGTGCGCGACAGCCACTGTCGCCGCTCGCCCTGTGGATTCTCGAACCCCCAGATCACCACCCCGTCGTGGGTGTCGCCGGCAATCACGTCGATCCAGCGCCTCGTGTGCTTGCTCTCCGATGTGCGGCTCCACGCGTGCCGCAGCATCACCACCCCCTCGACGCTGACCGGCGCCGGCATCTTCCCCACCTGGAAGGTGCTCTCGATGGGCGCGATGGCCGTCGCAGCCACGCCCGGCTCGCCGTCGCCCTCAGCCTGGTGTGTGGGCCGCGCCGCGAAGTGCGCGTCGAGCTGGATGCTGCTCTTGCTGCTGTGCTTCGAGAAGCTTCGCTCGGGTTCGTGGAGGTCGAGCTCCGAGCCGCCGACCTTGATGAACAGGCCGTCCGGGGCGGCGCGCCACCTCCCCTCGCGGCGGCCGTTGTCGAAGTCGAAGACGTCGCCGTCCGGGAAGACCAGCTGGCCGATCACGATGGCGGTGTTCGACCCGGGGCCCGCGTTGGTGAGCATGGTGCGCACGAAGAGTGCGTGGCCGCTGGTGAAGCGGGCCATGAGGTCCCAGTGCTCGCTGGCGCCGTCGTTGCCGGCGAGGCGGGCCGCCAGCCCCGTCTCCCTGCTCGGAAGCGCTCCCGCCAGGCGGGCGCCGGCGAGACCCGCGGCGAGCAAGCAGAGCAGTGCGAGAACGCTGCACCACGAGGCGGTGTCCCCGCGGGGCATGCGGCACCGCGCCGGCTTCGGTCCGGGCTGTCTCATCTCGCCTCCCTCTGTTCGGCTCGGTTCGCGCCAACGATAGACGCTGGCGGTGCGTGGCCGCTTCACGGCGTGGGGGTTGTGCTGTCCGGCGGGACATGGATCCTCCCTCCCGGAGCAAGGCCGCCTGCGGCGCCGTGGGGCGCCCGCGGGGCAGCCGGGATCGAGGTGCCGTTCTCGCGCCCAGCAGAGTTCGCCGGAAGCAGCGGTCGATGTGCGCGGGTCTTCGTGGTCGAGGGACCGGCGATCAGTAGCGGCACCGAGCAGGATCTGGCGGACACGCGTGCTCTTCTCGAGTGTTGGGCCGCGGGACGGAGAGGAAAGCGGATCGTGAGGAGTTGGTTGGAGAGAGCCAGTCCGAGGGCGCGGTGCACGGCAATCGCCGAGATCGCACGGGCAACCGACAGCAGCCTCGGCACTGCTCAGGCCTCGAGCGTCCAGTGGTGCGCCACCGGCGCCACTCGTAGAGGGACGCGATGATCTCGGTGCTGCGGATCTTCTTCGGCGCCAAGGGGACCCGCCCCTGGCTGGTGCTGATTTGCCTGCTTGCGTCCGGTGTGATGGAGAGCTTGAGCTGGGCCAGCATCATGCCGTTGCTGTCGCTCTCCACCGGCGAGATGGACGACGACGCCACCGTCGCGACGCAGCTCGTGCAGGATGTCTTTGCCCGGGTGGGGCTCACGACGGAAGTCGGCCCTCTCGTCGTCGTGATTGTCGCCGCGATGGGGCTCAAGTGCCTGCTGGTCATCGTCGCAATGCGTTACATCGGATACACCGCTGCCAATGTTGCCACGGATGTACGCGAGCGGTTGATCCGCGGTCTGATGGCGGCGCGCTGGGACTACTTCACGCACCAGCCGATCGGTCGCATTGCAAACGCGGTCAGCACCCAAGCCGCGCGCTCCGGTAATGCCTACACCAGGGCCGGACTGTTCGTCAGCTCTGCGATCCAGACGGCGGTGTACGCTGTCGTGGCCGTGCTGGTTTCATGGCGGGTCGCTCTGGCGGCGCTCGGCCTGGGGTTTGTCATCGCCTTTGCCGTGGCGCCGCTGGTCGGGTACGCCCGCCGGGCCGGCAAGCGCCAGACCGATCATACGTCGCGGCTCGTCACCTATCTGAACGACGCGCTTGCCAACGTGAAGCCGCTCAAGGCCATGGAGCGCCAGTCGCACTTCGCTCAGCTTCTGAGCACGAAGATCGACAAGCTGCGCAAAGCGCTGCGTCGCCAGGTGATCAGCAAGCACGTGATGAAGAACGTGCAGGAGTTCCTGATTGCGTCGGGCCTGGGACTCGGCTTCTACCTGGCGACGACCGTGGCGCAGGTTCCCGTGGCGCAGCTGTTTTTCATCGGTGCGTTGATGATGCGAACCATGCTGCAGATCGCGAGCGCTCAGCAGCAGCTGCAGAAGGGCGTTATGGTCGAGGCGGCGTACGTTGCGTTGCAAGATCTGGTGCGAGAGATCGAGGCGGCGCGCGAGCCGATCTCGGGGAGCGAGCCGGCTGTATTCGACCGGATGTGTCGTCTCGAAAACGTCACGTTCAGCCACGCGGACACTCCGGTTCTGAAGGATGCTTCTCTCGAGCTGGCCCTCGGCCAGGTGACGGTCGTGAGCGGGCCCTCGGGATCCGGCAAGACGACGCTGACCGATCTGATCCTCGGCCTGTACCAACCGGAGGCCGGCTGCGTGTCGATCGACGGTGTGCCGCTGACCGAGGTCGACTTGGCGAGCTGGCGGGAGCAGATCGGCTACGTGCCCCAGGAGCCGGTGTTGTTGCACGACACGGTGCGGGCCAACGTCGCCCTGGGCGACTCCGAGATCGACGACGCGCACATCTGGGCCGCGCTCGAGGCCGCCGGCGCCCGTTCGTTCGTGGAGCCGCTCCCGGAGCAACTCGACACCTCCGTGGGCGAGCGCGGGGCGCGCTTTTCTGGTGGGCAGCGGCAGCGCATCGCTCTGGCCCGTGCGCTCGTGCGCGAGCCGCGTCTGCTGATCCTCGATGAGATGACGGCCGGGCTCGATGCCAAGACCGAGCTCGACATCTGTTCCGCGGTGGCGAGGCTGGCGCAGGAGACCGCCATCCTGGTCATTACCCATCGCGACGCGTGGAATGCCTACGCGCATCGCCGCTACCATCTCGAGGCAGGGAGCATCACCACGCAGGAGCAGGCGCTCGGTGAATAGCCGCGCGGGGACCACGCATTCGTCGGGTCGCGCGGCCGAGGGGTGCACTGCGGCGCGCGCAAGCGAGCGCCCGCTGGCGTGGGGTCTGCTCGGAGCGCGTGCCGGCGACAATCGCCAGGTCGAGCAGCTGGTGGAGGCGCTCGGCTATCCACACGAGCTGCAACGGCTGTCATTTGGCCCCCTGAACCATCTGCCGAACTTCATTGTCGGCGCGTCGTTCGCCACGGTGCGGCGTCGCGAGTCGGCGTCACTCCAGCCGCCGTGGCCGGACGTGGTCGTGTCCGCCGGGCAGCGCGCGGTGCCGGTGGCCTGCTGGATTCGCAAGCGCTCCGGTGGCCGCTCGCGTCTGGTGCAGCTCGGGCGACCCCGCGCGGCGCTCTCCGCCTTCGATCTGGTGGTGACGACCCCGCAGTATGGACTGCCCGCTGATGCCCGGGTTCTCGCCAACACGTTGCCCTTCCAGCGCCCGACGAGCCCGGATCCGAAGCTTCTCGAGACCTGGCGCGACGCCTTCGCCGCATTGCCGCGGCCCTGGATTGCTTTGCTGGTCGGCGGCGAAACCTGGCCGTTGCGGTTCTCGGCCCGGGTTGCGACAGAACTCGGACGTCGCGCCAGCGCCGCCGCCGCCGCCCGGGGCGGCTCGCTGCTGGTGACCACGAGTCCTCGCACCGGCGCGGCCGAGACGGAGGCGCTATTTCGGGCCCTGGATGGCCCGAGCTTTCGCAACGACTGGCGCTCCGACCGACCCGGCTGTTATGCGAGCATCCTGGCGCTTGCGGACGCGTTCATCGTCACAGCTGACAGCATCTCGATGCTGGCGGAGGTGAGTCGCTCGGGCAAACCGGTCGAGATCTATCCTCTCGAGCGGCGTGGCGGGCCCTGGGTGTGGTTGGCGGACCGCTGGTCTGTCGGCACACCGGAACCAGGCACCGTGTCGGCGATGCTCGCAATCCTGGCTCGAGCCGGAATCCTGACCCCGCCACGGGATCTGCGTCGGGTTGCGAGTGCGCTGATCGCCTGCGGTGCGGCGGTGCCCTTCTCGGCCGAGACGGCGCCGCAGCCGGGCAACAGCGGACTTCTCCGCAGCGAGATGGACAACACCGTGGCGCGGATACGGGAGCTCGTGGAAGCCGAGCGATGTTGATGGTCCAGAGGGGCCTCTAGCAACGGCGCGCGGCGTGCAGGCGCACGATGGCGCTCGGCTGCGCCGCCGCGTTGCGCTGTGTTGCATCCGCGGGCTGGCTCTCCGCACCGCGTTCGGACCGCCGCAGTGCCGCCCGTAGCCAGCGCAAGAACGTGCCGGGCCGCGGCCGCTGGCGCAGCTGCGCGGCGCGCACGCGGCACAGGCGTTCGCCCGGGTAGCGTTCGCCCAGACCGTCGAAGAGCAGCGCCGCTTCGTGCCCCTGATCGTCCGTGGTGAGCAGCCGTGCCAGCTCCAGCACGATCTCGAAATCCCAGGTGTCGATGTCGCGAGCGCGGCGCAGCAGCGCAATGGCCTGGGGTCGCAACCAGCGGGTGCGGAAGTTGCGGCTGCCTTCGAGAAGGGTCTCGAGAGCCTCCCGCTGCCGACCGGCGCGATGCTGCAGCCGTGCGACGGCTTGCCAAGCCTGGATCTCCTTGGGCAGGTAGAGCGCTGCCTCGCGGTACACCGCCAGCGCCTGGTCCATGTGGCCTTCTCGCAAGTGGGAGCGCGCGACCGCCCGGAAGCCTTGCCAGGCATCGAAGCCCTGTCCCGTCGCTGCCAACAGGGGTGCGAGCTTGCTATGAAGGTCGGGGTTGTGCGGCTCCACCGCGAGCACGCGGCGGTAGAGCTCGATGGCGAGGGAGCGGTTCTTGCGCGCACGCGCGCGTGCAGCCGCATCGAGGATGGTCGCCCGATCGTACTGGGGGCGGCGTCGGAACCAGGGCATGATGGTCCTCCCGTGGAGGGCCCTATCGACCGGCTCTCGAACGAGCCCGGTGATCGGAGTCACCGCACCCCGCGTGCAGCGGGCTGCGGCGTCGGAGGGGAGAACCTGCCTTCGAGCACCGCCAGGATCTCCGGCGCGTAAGCACCGATGTCCGCGGCGTGGGTCGTGTTGCCAAAGAGCGCTTCGCCGCTCGATTGCCCCGGCCGGCCGCTGATCGAGAGCAACACGCCGGCCAGCTGCCAGCGCTTGGGACCGCGCAGGAATACGGCTCCGCCGGAGTCGCCGACGGTGGCCTGGGCTTCGTGGGCGGAGCCGCCGGCGGAGAAGACCATCGAGAAGCACTGCGTCAGGGTCTGCTTGGGTCCGCGGACCTGGACGCCGCTGGCTGCGATCCGGTTCGAGCCCCAGCGCTTGACGCCTCGGCCGTCGAAGCGAAAGCCCGGCCCGGACAGCGCCGGATCGCCGCGCCCCAGGCCGTAGCCGATCATCACGGTCTCCCCGTCGGGGTGCAGCGGCTGGCGGCGCAGGTCGAGGGCTGGCAGGTCCGGCTCCGGAGTGACCTGGAAGAGCAGCAGGTCCGCCTTGAGCCCGCCCGTTGGCGACGAGATCCAATGCACCGAGGCTTCGACGGGAAGGAATGTCTGGCCATCGAATTCCACGGCGCCCGCGGCTGCGTGGCGCGCGGTCAGCACCCATCCCTTGCCGAGGTAGATGGCGCTGGTGGCGCCGCGACGGCCGACGTTGCGCCAACCGGGGTCGTCCGGCGGCGGTCGCTCGTAGAGCTCCGGGGTCGAAGTGTCGACCAGAATGCCGGTTGCGGGCGCGGCGATGCCGAGAAGCAGGAGCAGCAGAGCCGCGCGCCTGGGCAGAGCGGTGCCTGCTTCGGAGTGTCTCCGCGTCTTCACCGCGTCCACCGCTCGTTCGAAGAGCATGCCCTCGCGAATGTAGCCGTGTTGGTCCCCCGGCTGTCGCACCCGGTCCGCAAGGTGCAGTATTCGGGCTGCAGTGCAGCTCTGGTGCTGCGGTTTCGTCCGGGTCGGGGGCGTGTAAGTAGTTGATTTTTCTCAATTGTGAAGTTGGGCACGCAGCTTGCTCTCTGTTTTCGGCATGCGCTGTGTAGGATGGGAACCCGCGTCCAGTGAGCCGGAGGCAGCCCTCCGGGGGAGGCCGGTCATGTCCGATGACTGGGACGACGACGCGCGGTCGCGACCTCGGCGCCACCGCGCAAAGAAGCGAGAGCGGCTCAGCCCCGAAGAGCGCACCTATCGCGACGCTCGGCGCCGAGCCAATGCGCGGCTCGGCTTCTACAGCCACGCGATCGTCTACGCCGCCGTCTTCGTTCTGGTGCTCTTCGTGGCGGGCTTCCGGCCTGCATTCATCATGGGTCTGGCCTGGGGCATCGGCCTCGTCTGCCATTTCTTTGGCGCGCTCGTGGCGCCGGATCTGCGCCGGCGGTTGATCCGGCGTGAGGTGAGCCGGGAGGTCGCGGAGACGGTGCCGCGGGAGCGGCGCAGCATCGAGGACAAGCACGCCCGCTCGCTCGAGCAGCTATCGGCGTCGATCGCGCACGAGATCCGCAATCCGATCACCGCGGCCAAGAGCCTGGTGCAACAGATGGGCGAAGACCCGGCGGCGCGCGACAACGTCGGTTATGCGAAGGTGGCCCTCGAAGAGCTCGATCGGGTAGAGCGTTCGATTTCGCACCTGCTCAAATTCGCGCGCGAAGAAGAGGTGCACGTCTGCGACCTGCGCATGGTCGACGTGCTCGACTCGGCGCTCGAGACCTTTCGCGACCGCATGGTGCGGCTCGGCGTCCACATCGAGCGCGAGATCGACACCGAGGGCAGCATGCGCGGCGACCCCGAGAAGCTGCGCCGCGTGATCATCAACCTGCTGGGCAACGCGCTAGACGCCTTCGAGGGTGCGGGCACGCGCGACCCCAGGCTGCGCATCCTCGCCGGTGAGAACCTGGCGGGATCCGAGCTGTGGGTGCGGGTGATCGACAACGGCCCCGGCGTGGATGCGGAGTCGCTCAACGAGATCTTCAGTCCATTCTACACCTCGAAAGACTCGGGCACCGGACTCGGGCTCGCGATCTCGAAGAAGCTGGTCGACGCCCACGGTGGCTCCATCGAAGCCCACTCGCGGCCCGGTGATGGCACGGAGTTCGTGCTCACATTTCCGCGGCAGCGCGTTGCGGGAAGTGTGTGACCCTATGCAGCAGACGACGCGGGATCGAACTCGAACGCAGAGCGGGTGGTGGGCCGTGAGCCACGATTGGGACGACGACAGCAGAGGCACGAAGCGCAAGTGGCGCCGCAAGGCGAGGCGCCGGGGACGCCACGTCGAGCTCGATGCGGAGCGACGGGCGATCGAGGAGGAGGCCCTTCTCTCGCCGGAGGAGCGCGCCTACCGCCGCGCTCGGCGCATCGCGGACCAAAAGACTCGTTTTGCATCGGAGGCGCTGCCGGTGCTCCTGATCGGCTTCGGCCTGCTGCTCTGGATCCCGCCGTTGGGGCTGATCGTTCTCTGCGTCTGGGGCTGGAGGCCGGCCAAGCGCGCCTACCGGCTCTTCATCGAGCCGGCGCTGCGCGAGCACCTGGTCGAGCAGGAGGTGGAGCGGCAGGTGCACGCCACCTTGAGCGAGGAGCGGCGCAGCCTCGAGACCGAGCACGCCCGCTCGATGCAGCACCTATCGGCCTCGATCGCCCACGAGATCCGCAACCCGATCACCGCGGCCAAGAGTCTCGTGCAGCAGATGGAAGAGGATCCGACTTCCCGGGAGAACACCGAGTACGCGCGGGTCGCGCTGGAGGAGCTGCAGCGGGTGGAGCGATCGGTTTCGCACTTGCTGCGTTTCGCGCGGGACGAAGAGATGGGCTTCAGCGACATCGTGATGGCCGAACTCATCGATTCTGCGCTCGAGACCTTTCGCGACCGTTTCGAGCGGGGTGGCGTGCGGGTCGAGTGCGATATCGACGCCGAGAGCCAGCTGCGTGGCGATCCGGAGAAGCTGCGGCGGGTGATCATCAATCTCGTCGGCAATGCAGTCGACGCGTTGGCAGAAGTCGACATCGCCGAGCCCACCCTCGAGATCGCGTCCGGCGAGAACCTTGCGGGCACCGATGTGTGGCTGCGCATCAAGGACAACGGCCCGGGCATCCCGGAGGAGGCTCGCCAGCGACTCTTCAGCCCGTTTCACACCTCCAAGGCGAACGGCACGGGGCTCGGCCTACCCATCTGCCGCAAGCTCGTCGACGCGCACGGCGGCACGCTGGAAATCGTCTCGGAGCCGGGTGCCGGCGCCGAGTTTCTCCTGACCCTGCCGAAGCAACAGCGGGAACAGGAGGTTTCGCGATGAATGCGCGCATCTTGCTGGTCGAGGACGAGAAGGCGATCCAGCTGGCCCTCTCCGGGCTGCTGCGTCGCCAGGGCTACGAGGTCGAGGTGGCGGGTTCCGGTGACGTCGCCATCGCCGCGCTGCGGGACGCCGCCTTCGATCTCGTGCTCACGGATCTCGCGCTGGGGCGCGGTGCTTCGGGCATGGACGTGCTGCGCACGGCCAAGCAGCTGCGGCCGGAAACCGCCGTGGTGATGATCACCGCTCACGGATCCGAGCGCGTGGCCGTGGAAGCCATGAAGGGCGGCGCCGAGGACTACGTGCCGAAGCCCTTCGACAACGACGAGATCCGGCTCGTGGTGCATCGGGCGCTGGAACGCACGCGGCTCCAGCGCGAGAACCGTCTGCTGCTCGAGCAGGTGAAGCGGCAGTTCGGTTTCGAGAAGCTGATCGGAACGGGGCCGGCGATGCGGCGCATCTTCGAGACGCTGCAGAAGGTGGCGGAGACCGACCTCACGGTGCTGGTGCGCGGCGAGAGCGGCACCGGCAAGGAGCTGGTGGCTCAGGCGTTGCACGAGCGCAGTCAGCGTGGCAACCGGCCCTTCGTTGCGGTGAACTGCGCGGCCATCAGTCGGGAGCTGGTGGAGAGCGAGCTCTTCGGTCACGAGAAGGGCGCGTTCACCGGCGCTGACGCCCGGCGCCAGGGGCGCTTCGAGGCGGCGGACGGCGGCACCATCTTTCTCGACGAGATCGGTGACATGCCCGTGGAAACCCAGGCCAAGGTCTTGCGGGTGCTGCAGGAGCGCTCCTTCGAGCGCGTTGGCGGCAACCAGCCGCTTCGTGTCGACGTGCGCGTCATCGCCGCGACGCATCGCAATCTCGAAGCCGAGGTCGAGGCTGGCCGCTTCCGCGAGGACCTCTACTACCGGGTGAAGGTGGTCGAGGTGGAGCTGCCTCCGCTGCGCGAGCGCCGAGAGGACATTCCCGCGCTGGCGCTGCGCTTCCTGGAAGAAGTGACGGAACGCCTGGGGCGCGACAAGAAGTGCATCGCGGAGGACGCCATGGCGATGCTCGTGCGTCACAGCTGGCCCGGCAACGTGCGGGAGCTGCAGAATGTGATCGAGCAGGCTGCAGTGCTGGCGCCCCGCGCCGACATCGAGGTGGGAGATCTCAACCTGCCGGATACACGCCCCACGTCTGCTGGCACGCTCTCGGAGGTCGCTGGGCTTCCCTTCAGTGACGCCAAGAAGCTGACCGTCGAGAGCTTCGAGCGCGGCTATCTGCTCGCCGCGCTGCGCAAGCACGAGGGCAATATTTCCCGGACGGCCGAGGCCATCGGGATGGTGCGCCAGAGCCTCCAGCAGAAGATCCGCGAGTTGGATCTGCGCTCGCAGGACTGGAGCAATGTTGACCGCTAGAAGGGAGACCCCATGACGAATGAACCCAGAGACCGACCCCAGGGCATTTTTGGCAGGTTCCGCAACTTGGTGCGGGCGCTCTTTGCCGGCTGGATCCGCGATGGCGAGATCCAGAATCCGCGCGCGGTGTACGAGCAGGCGATCAATGAGCGTACGAGGCAGTACCGCGAGCTCAAGGAGGCCGTCGCCGGCATTCTCTACATGCGCAACAAGCTCGAAGCGGAGATCACAGAGCGTCGTGCCGAGATTGCGCGATTGCACGACGACATCAAACGCGCCGTGCGGCGCGGGTACGACGATCTCTCCGTGAGTCTGATCGCGCGGAAGCAGGCGCTGCTCGACGATCTCGAGCGCGCGGAGCGAGAGCTCGAAAGCGTGCGCTGTGAGGCGGAGGAAGCCAAGGCCAACCTGGTGCGTTTTCGCGAAGAGATCCGCTCCCTGGTGCGCGAGAAGAGCCGCATGCTCGCGACTCTCGCCAACGCCCGGGCTCGGCGTCGCATCCAGGAGGCGCTCGAGGGTCTGTCCGTCGACGTCGAGATGAAGGCGCTCGAGACGGTGCGGGAGCACATTGCCCGCATCTCGACCGAAGGAAGCCTCGATCGCGAACTCGGAGACGACGGCCTGCGTACGCGCCTGCGCGCGATTCGCGACGAGGCGCGGGAAGACGCGGCGCGGCGGGAGCTCGACGAGCTGAAGCGCGAAATGCTGCCTCAGGCGAAGGCTCCGCCCGCCGTTCCGCTGACCCACGAGGCCGAGGTCCAGGTCTCGGCCAGCTGAGCCGCAGCGCCCGGCCGTCGAGGCGCCGCCGGCCGGTTCACCGATTGCGGGGTGAGCGGGGTGCCGGGTCAATCGCCGAGCGGCGCTGCCCCGATGCCGGGCCAGATGCGCAGCACGCCGAACGTGGCGCGCAGGCTGATCCAGCCGGCGGTGACGAGCCAGATCCACACCAGCGCGTCTGGCGTGCGCGGCAAGGAGGCAATGCCGAGCAGCCCTGCAGCGGTCGCGACGAACATGGCGTTGCGCAGGTAGGCATAGTCGCGGGTTCCCCAGTGGATCCCGTCGGTGACGAAGGCGATGGCGTTGAGCGGTTGCGCCAACGCGAGCACCCACCAGGCCGCGGGAAAGAACGTCAGCGCGGCGCTGGGAACCAGCGCAGCGGCCACCGTCGCCTGCCCGAGTCCCATCAGCCCGGTGAGCACCACCCCGGTTGCGACCGCCCACTGGCCGGCGACCCGGGCGGCCCGGCGCGCGAGCGCCGCGTGGCCTCCTCCCAGAAATCCCGCCACCAGGCTCTGCGCCACGGCAGCGTAGGCATCGAGCAGGAAGGCCGTGAAGAACCACACCTGACGCACGATCTGGTGCGCTGCGCCGGCGTCGGCACCGAGACGGGTGGCCGCACGGGTAGCGAAGAGCAGGAAGAGCGTGAGCGAGCCGGTGCGCAGGAATAGATCGCGCCCGACCACCAGCAACGCCGGCGCGTGCTGCCACGGCACTCGCGGCGAGAGACCGATGAGCCTGCGCACGGCAGCGAGTGTCCACAGCGCTCCGATCCACTGCCCAGCCACCGAGGCCGCCGCCGCGCCGGCGACGCCGTACGCGGGCACCGGGCCGGCGCCGAAGATCAGCAGCGGATCGAGCACCAGGTTCACCAGATTTGCTCCCGCCGCGATCCAGAGCGGTGCGCGCATCTGCTGCAGGCCGCGCAGTGCGCCGAACCCCGAAAAGATGACCAGCACGGCGGGTGCGCCCAGCAGGCGGATCACGAGGTAGCTGCGCATGCTCTCGCGGACCGGCGTTTCATCGCTCATGAACGCCAGCGCCGCCGGTGTGCCGAGCCAGCCGAGCAGTGCCACGGCGATGCCGATGAGAAACGCCAGGCCCAGCGCCAGGCTCGCGGCCTCGCGGCCGCCCCGGGTGTCGCCGCGTCCCGCTGCCTGCGCGACCTCCGTCTGCGTGCCGATGCCGAGAAAATTGAAGATCCAGAAAAGGCTCGAGAGCACCTGGGTGGCGGCGCCGAGCGAGGCGAGCGGTACGGCGCCGAGCTGCGCCACGAAGGCCGTGTCGACGAGGCCGGTGAGCGGCTCGACGATGAGCGATGCCAGCACCGGCGCCGAGAGCAGTGCGAAAGTGCGGTGCGGCCGGGCGACGAACGCGTGCGCGTCGGAGGCAGTGTCCTCCGGGTGGTTCGACATGAGGTTCAGGCGTCGTGGTACTTCGGAGGTCGCTTCTCGAGAAAAGCCTGGATGCCCTCGCGGAAATCCCGTGACTGTGCGCAGAGAACCTGGTTGCGATCTTCCATCGCGATCGCAGCCTCGAGGTTCGGTGCGTCGATGCTGGCCTGGAGACATTCCTTTGTGAGGCGCAGTCCCAGGGGTGTGGTCGCCAGCATCTCATTGGCGAGCTCACGTCCGGCGGCTTCGAGTTCGCCGTCTGCTACCACCCGGGAAACGAGTCCGAGCTCTCGCGCCCGTTCCGCATGGATGAAGCGCCCGGTGAGCATCAGCTCCGATGCCACCGAAGCGCCAATCAGTCGCGGCAGAAAGTAGCTGACGCCCACGTCGCAGGCGGAGAGCCCGATCTTGATGAAGGCGGCGTTCATGCGTGACGACTCGCCCGCAATGCGAACGTCCGAGGCCAGTGCCATGGCGAATCCGCCGCCGCAGGCGGGACCATGCACCAGCGAGACGATCGGCTGTGGTGCGCGGTGCATGAGCATGGCGATGCGGCTCACACGGCGCTGGACCTGCAGGTAATCCGAGATCCCCGTGCCCTCCGGTGTTGGCGGATCCTTCAAGTCGATGCCGGCACAAAATCCGCGCCCGGCCCCACGCAGCAGCACGACGCGCGTTGCGCGGTCGTTCTGCAGCGCACCGAAGTAGTCGCACAGCTCGTCGACCATCGTGCCGTTGAGCGCGTTGAGTTGCTCGGGTCGGCCGAGCGTCAGCCAGGCGAGGCCGCCTTCCTGCTTCACGTCGAGTGTCTGGTACGCCATGGCGTGCAAAGGGCTCCTAGCTGTAGCGGGCTTCAGCGCCCTTGGAAATACCGTGGTGAGCGACGGCCTCGCGCAGGTCGCCGAGAAAGAGGTCGACGATGCGGTCGTGCTCCGGCGAGACCATCAGGTGCAGCGCGTCGGGGTCTTTCTGCCGATCCAGGTGCCAGCCCTCCTCGCCCAGGTATTGCATTACGGCCCAGGCGGCGGCGATGGGCGCGGCCGGTCGGGCGCCCGCCATCGCGAGCGATGCGTAGAGGCCCCCCGGCCAGCGATCCCAGAAGAAGAGCTGGTGCTGCTTCAGCTGCGCGTCTTCGCGGTGCAGGATCACGGAAGCGCCCTTGGTGCAGTAGCCGTATTTGTGTACGTCCGCGGACAGCGTCGTGACCCCCGGCACGCGGAAATCGAACGGCGGCACCGGCTCGCCGAGCTTCTCGTAGAAGGGCAGCAAGAAGCCCCCGAGGCACGAGTCGGTGTGGAACGAGATTCCGCGTGCATGGGCCAGCTGCGAGAGCTCGGGGATCGGGTCGACGGTGCCGAAGGGGTAGTTCGGCGCCGAGCCCACCAGCAGCACGGTGTTCTCGTTGACGAGCTTCTCCGCCTCGTCGACCCGTGCACGGCAGGCGTCGTCGAGGGCTATCTGGTGGAGCTCGACGCCGAGCACCTTGGCCGCCTTGGCGAACGCAGGATGCGCAGAGTAGGGCACCAGCGTCTCGGGACGCGTCACGCCGCGCCAAGCATGTTGCCGGTCATCTCGACGTCGTCACCGGTCGGGTAGATCAGGCTCCAGGTGCGTCCGCCGCGCCAATCGGCGTCGCCTTGCTTGTGTGCGCGGATCTTCGCGATGACGTCTTCGCGCGGCGTCCCGCGCTGCGGCAAATGCATGGGGGGCCTCTGCTGTCCGGGGTGCCTGGGGCGCGGCCCATCTTATGCCGGATGCCGTGCGGTCGTCAGCCGGCGTCAGCGCGCACCCTTGTGAAGGCCTCTACTCGGGGGTGGCCGCGCCGAGGCGGCGGAGGGCAGCCTGAGCTCTGTCGCGCACGGCCGTATTGTGGTGGCGCTGCGCGAGTGCCAACGCCTCGGTGTAGCTCTCCCGGGCGCCCCTCGTGTCTGCGGCATCTGCCTGTAGGTCGGCCAGAGTGGCCAGCTCGGCGGCCAGGCTCGGATGGTCCGGGGTGAACGAGTGCAGGGCCTCGACCAGGGCCTGCTGCGAGGCAGCTGCGCGCACCTGCTCGCCACGCGCGGAGTAGACCAGCGCCTGGGGCCCGGCGAACATTCCGCGCAGCAGCCTCGTGTCGTGGGCTTTCTCCGGTGTTGCCTGCGCCGCAAGCTCGTCGGCCAGCCGGCGCCCAGCGGCGATGGCGGCCTCCGCTTCTGCGAGCTCGCCGGCACGAGCGGCTGCGCCGGCGACGATCAACAGGGTCGGAAGCTGGGCTGCTTTTGTCGAGGTCCTGGCCACCGCCACGGCCTCGCGGGCCTGCTCGAGCGAGAGCGCGTAGAGCTCGCGCACTGCGAAGTTGCGCGACAGCAGGACGTGCGTGGCAAGCCTGCAGGGAGCTGCGTCTTCCGCGTCGCCGCAGTCCGCAGCGGCCTGGCCGGCGAGCTCCCTGGCGCGCTGCGTGTCGCCCTGGGCGCCGGCGGCGAGTGCACGCTCCAGCAGAGCCGTATCGGGATTGCGTGCGCTACTCGGCGCGGTGAGCAGACACAGTGCCACACACGCCAGTCGGGTTGCTCGCGCCACTAGTCGTCGGCCGCAGCCGCCGAATCCTCGGCCGTGCTCGCCTCTTCGGTGAGCTCGGGCAACAGTGCGCTCGCTTCGTTCTCGGGCAGCTCGGCGACTTTGCGCAGCCGCGTCTCGATGTAGCGCGTCTTCTTCGTGGCATCGCCGATGGTGTTCGAGGCTTCCTGCAGCTTCTTGTCGACCTTCGCCAACATTTCGCCGAACTTTCCGAACTGGGTGCGCACCGCCGAGAGCAGCGTCCACGCCTCGTTCGAACGCTTCTGGATCGCGAGCGTGCGAAAACCCATCTGGAGACTGTTGAGCAGCGCCAGGCAGGTGGTGGGCCCGACGACGCTGACGCGGCACTCGCGCTGCAGCCATTCGATGAGGCCCGGGCGTCGCAGCAGCTCCGCGAAGAGGCTCTCCGTCGGCACGAAGAGCAGGGCGAAATCCGTCGTGTGCGGCGGAGATACGTACTTGTCGCGAATCGAGCGGGCCTCGCTCTTGATGCGCCGCTCCAGCGCGCGAGCCGCCACCTCGGCGGCATTGGCGTCACTGCGTTCCAGCGCATCGAGCAGCCGCTCGAAGTCTTCGTGCGGGAACTTCGCGTCGATCGGCAGCCAGACCGGTGCGCCTTCGCCGTCGTCGGCGCCGGGCAGGCGCACCGCGAAGTCCACACGCTCGGCGCTGCCCGGCCGGGTGATCACCTGCCGCTCGTACTGGCCGGGGGCCAGCACCTGTTCGAGCAGGGCGTCGAGCTGGACTTCGCCGAAGGCACCTCGGGAGCGCACGTTGGTGAGCACTTTCTTGAGGTCGCCCACGCCGATGGCCAGGTTCTGCATCTCGCCGAGACCCTTGTGCACCGCCTCCAGCCGTTCGCTCACTTGCTGGAATGCCTCTCCGAGCCTCTTCTCGAGCGTGCCCTGGAGTTTCTCGTCGACGGTGGCGCGCATCTCGTCGAGCTTCTTGCCCGACTCCTCTCGGATCTTCCCGAGCCCATCGCCCACCACCGTCGTGAGCTCTCCGATGCGCTTCGCGTTCGTATCGCCCTGCAGGTGGAGCTGCTGCTGAAAGGAGTCGAGCTGCTCCTTCTGCGCGGCGCCGCTCTGGCTCGTGGTATTGGCGAGCAGGTCGCCCATCCCCTTCAGGGAGGCGGCGAGCTCCTCGCGCAGGTGACGCGCGTTGCCGGACGTCTCTTCGCGGCTCTGGGTCAGCTCCTCGCGCAGCGCTCGCTCGCTGCGTTCTGTCGCGCGGTCGAGCTGCGCGAAACGCTCGTCGAGAGCCGCGGAGCGCGCGCCGAGCCGCCGCCAGGAAGCGAGTGCGAAGAGGCTGGTGAGAACCAGCAGTGCGACGCCGGCGGCCAGCAGGCCGACCACGAACGCGGTCTCGGCCGAGCTGAAGCTCAGCCCGAACTCGCCCAGCACGAGCTCGATCTGCGAGCCCGGATCGCCGCCGTCCGCCGCCATGCGAGACCCCCACCGCGCAACGTATCACAGGCGCTGCACGGCCCAGGATCGGCAGCGGGTGTGACGGATCGGGTCACATCCGGGACGAAACCATCGGGTGTGATGGCCCCTAGTAGCCTCTCCAGTGCTTGGCGGCCTGGTAGGCCGACCACACGCAGAAACCGTGGCACAGGAAGCCGGGCAGCAGGATCATCCAGTAGAAGAAGCCGGTCGCCAGGAACCAGAGCGCGCCGGTCAGCAGGTTGCCGGCGTAGACCTGGCCGAGGCCCGGGATCAGCACCGACAGGACGGCGGCGATGCCCGGATGGGGCGCGCGGCGGACGGCGATCTCGTCTTCGTACATGTGCATCGAAATACCTCCGTCCACCCACCAAAGCAAGCGGCGTGCCGTCCTCGGACGGCAGCGGAAGGCGTGCGAGGCCGGCGCAGTGCAGTGATCTCACTGCACCCGGAAACGCTTCGCTGCATCTGCCCCGTGGGGGAGGAACGCGCCGGCTCAGCCGGCGCCAGACTTCGTCCAGAACTCGTCGCGGGGCTCGAAGAGCTGGTAGGCCTGCGCCACCACGTCGGCCGGCACGTCGAAGACCTCCTTGCCCGGCCCGATGGCGTCTTCTTGCATGCAGCTCGGCATCACGTCGTCGTCGGCGTCGAAGCCCGCCCCCCGGTTGAACGCCCACTCGTCCTGCATGCATTGCCAGGCCATGTCGAGGGCGTCCTGGCGGCTGAATTCCGAGCCGGACATGGCGCCGTAGAGATCCTTGATCTCGTCCATGCTGCACGACAGGAACATGCAGAAGCCCGACGAGTCGACCAGCGCGTTGATGAGCTGGTTCTCCTGGGAGGCGCGGGCCATGTCCTCGACCGCCATACCCGGCGCCACCACGAGCCCGGCGGTGTGGTCGGCGCCCTGGGCGCTCGTCAGGTAGGTGATGCCAGTGGCCTTGAGCGGCCGCGGATCCCACGCGGGAATGGCCTGGCCCTTCACCGTCGGGATGCGGTGGTGTCCGCGCTTCTTGCCGGTGGCGAGCGCACCGTTGCCGATCAGCCGGCCGAGCTCGGTGCCGTCGGAGATCTCCTGCAGCAGACGCTTTGCGCCCTCGGCGTCGCCCCACTCCATGCCGCCGGAATCCATCAGGATGCCGATGGCCGCGCCCGTCTCGATGGTGTCGAGACCGATCTCGTCGCACAGACGGTCGAGGTCGGCGACGTCCTCCCAGTTCTGGATCGCGCAGTTGGCCCCCAGCAGCGTGAGAGTCTCGAATTCGAGGGAGCTCGTCTTGTAGTTGCCATCCGCGTCGTTGACGATGTTGCTGCACTGCACGATGCAGCCGGTCATGCAATTGTGCATGCCGCCACCGCGCTCCTCGAAGCTCTCGACAATGCGCGCGCCATCGAGGGTCTCGACGTCGGGCGACTGACCTTCCACTCGGTTCTTGTACGGGAAGGTGTTGAGCATATTGGCCATCGGCACGGACGCGGCGGTTCCCCACTTCATCATCAGTGGCCCGGCCAGGTATTCTTTCGACTTCTTCTTGCACAGCGCCATGAAGGCCTTCTTGTCGGCGGCGGTGCGTGCGGGCAGCTTGCCCGAGTCGACGGCGACGTACTTGAGGCCCTTGCTGCCCATCACGGCGCCGAGTCCACCGCGGCCCGCGTGGTGCGAGGGGTGGCGCTCGGCATCCGGCTCGGTGCAGGCGACCGAAGCGCCCTTGAGCTTGAGCTCGCCGGCGGGACCGATCGAGATGAACGACGCGGTCGCGCTGTAACTCTTGGCCAGTTGATCGATGAGTGCGTAGTTCCAGAGGCCCTTGCAGTCCGGCACTTCCTTGATCGAGACGCCGCTCTCGTCGACGTCGAGGGCGTAGCGCTTGTCGGGGTCCGCAGGCTGGCCCTTCACCACGATCACGCGGTAGCCGAGCTTCATCAGGTCCTGGGCTGGGTTGCCGCCGGCGTTGGCTTCCTTGATGCCACCGGTGAGCGGACTCTTGGCGCCGACGGACATGCGTCCCGAGGTCGGCGCCGTCGTGCCCGACAGCACGCCGGGTGCCAGCACGAGGACGTTGTCCGGCCCCAGCGGATCGCAAGAGGGCTCGCACTCGTTGACCAGAATGCGCGCCGAGAGCGCTCGGCCGCCGAGCAGTGCCCACTCCTCGGGGAAGGGCTCGGTCATGACCTCGAGCTTCGTCATGTCCACGCGAATCATCTGGTCGCCGGCTGCCATGCTGTCTCCTCTCGGGTGTGTGTCGCGCCGAGGTTGCGCGGGTCGAAGCAGTCTAGTGGATTTATGGCGCGTTGCGGGTCGCAGCTGGCTGGAGCGCCTGGAGGTGGTCGACGAGAGCGCCGATGACGGCGGTGCGCACGTCTTCGAGATTCGTCGTTCTCGGCGGGGCTGTGCCGAAGAACTCTTCCCCCCACAGCGGCATGCTTTGCGGGCCGTGCCCGCGCAGCGCCCCGCGTCCGTCGATGGCCGCCGCCAGGCGCTCGCGGTCGAGGGGGGATCCGTACGTCTCCCACAAGCGCGTCAGGTCCGTCGGCGGCGTGTCCAGGTACGCCGCCGCCTCGCCGCTGCCGTCCCCGGTGCTGCCGTGACAGCCCTGACAGTGGGCCACGTAGGCCACCCATCCGGGAGTCGCTTTCCCGTCGGGCTCCGCGACCTCGGGCTCCGCGCACGCCGCCGCCAGCAGTGCGAGTAGCGGGAGCCAGATCTGCCGGTGCCGCGTCACGCCACGCCTTTCGCTTGCCCGAGCGGCGCGGCCGCCCGAATGGGAACCCAGTGCACGGGGCACAGGGCGCCGCCCAGCACGCCGCGACTCACGCTGCCGAGTAGCACGCGTCGCACGGCCCCGTGTCCTCGCGAGCCGATCACGATCACATCCGCGCGGAGGCTGCGGGCCTCGTCGAGCAGCGTCTGCACGGTGGGGCCCTGCACCAGCAGCGCCTTGGTCGGGATGCCGCGTTGCCGAAGGTCTTCGGCGTACTCCTGCAGCATTCGGTGTTCGCGGCGCAGCTCCCGGGCGCGGGAGTCGCGCACGCTGCTCGGGCCGGCCTCGTAACCCACGAATTCGGGGTTGGGCGCAGCCACGTGCACCAGGATCAGCGTCGCTTCGAAGGCCTCGGTCAGCTCTGCCGCGCAGCGAAGGACCTCCGATGTGGCTTC
The DNA here is from genome assembly GCA_019310965.1 of Deltaproteobacteria bacterium. GTDB lineage: Bacteria > Myxococcota_A > UBA9160 > UBA9160 > SMWR01. The sequence goes on along the minus strand of JAFDDG010000017.1, from coordinate 65,633 downwards.
GGAGAAGTCGATCGCTGCCAGAACCTGCTTCACGGCAGCACCGCCCAGATCGAGAAGCCGCCCAGCAGCGCGGCCACACCCGCCCAGCAGCGAATGGTCCCCGCAGAGCGCTGGGTCCACCAATCGATCAGTGCGTCGACACGTGCTCGTCCGACGAAGGGAAGTGCCAGCCCCGCCGCGAATGAGAGTGCGCCCAGCGCGCGCAGCGCAGCCGGCGCGTGGGAGTCGAGCGCCGCCAGCCACAGCGCCACACCGAAGACGATGCGAAGCGCGGCTGCGATTGGGATGCGCCACGCCGGGCGCCAGTTGGAGACGAGGGCGATGAGCCCTGCCGGCGAGACCACGCCAGCGAGCCCGACGCACAAGATCGCGAGGCCGATGAGTGAGACGATGAAAGCCTGGATCGTCATCTCGGGTCGGCTCCCCTGGTGCTGGCCTCAGTGCTCTGCCTTGACGGTGAGCACCGGGCATGGCGCCTCGCGCACGACGCGCTCGGCGACGCTGCCGAGCAGGATGTGCTTCAAGCCCGTGCGTCCGCGCGTGCCCATCACGATCAGGTCCGCCGGCAGATGCTCCGCCTCGGCGATGATCGCCGCCGAAGCGGGCGAGGTGACTGCCTTGCCGGTCACGCTGACACCGGAGCGCGCCGCCTCTTGGGCCGCTTGCGCGACGTGCGCGTCGGCCTGCGTTCGCAGCTCGCGGTAGAACTCGTCGGGCACCAGCGCGCCGCCACTGAAGCCCGGATACGTGATCGGCAGGTCGATCGGGTAGGCATGCAGCAGAACGATGCGGCCCGACTGCAGCTTCGCCAGCTGGATGGCCGTCTCGAGGGCCCGCGAGGCGTCGTCCGAGAAATCCGTGGGGACGAGAATGCAGTCGAACTTCATCAGGTTCTCCTTTGGTGCGACGCAGTCGCAACGGCGTCGGGCTCAGCGGCGAGTTCGCACTCCAGCTTTCGAATGCAGACGGGCGGCTGCCGCACCCGGGCCTTCAGCGGCGGCTCCTGCTCCCTGGCTCGCATGAGAACTCCTCGTTCCGATCCAACTGCAACGGGTGTGCCGAAGCGGGGAAGATCGCACGCCGCGGAGTGCCCGTCGGTGCTGCGCATTGTGGCATCTTATCCCGGTCGAAGATGCAATGGGGCAAAACATCTCTGTCGAGATCCACCGAGAAGTCACGCCCCGTCGTCGGATGTGCCGCTCAGCATGCGGGCGACGGCGTTCTCTCCCAGCGGCGTTCGTTGCTTGACGCGAAAGCTGTCCGCCCACTCCGCCGCGAAGTCTCGCTGCCAGGCGCGATTGAAGCTCAGCGTCGTCGCCATCGCGACGATGGCGCCGAGGCTCGCCAGCGCCATGTCCTTGTGGGCGTCCCACACATCGCCCTGGGCGCCCAGGTACTCGTGGCCGAGGCTCCCGCCGAAGACGTCGGCGACCACCCATTCGACCAGCTCGAAGACCATCGATGATGACATGGTGAGGTCGAGCGGCAGGAAGTATCCCCAGAAGCCGCGAACGTCGACGATGCGCAGGAAGACCTCGCGAATCGGGTACGCCATCAGCAGGCCGTAGGCGAAGTGGACGAAGCGGTCGTAGTGGTTGCGCTCGAGACCCAGCATCTCGTCCAACGAGAATCCGAACGCGTTCCGCGTCCAGGCGTCGTAGGGCACCAGCGAGTAGGTGTAGTGCGCGCCGATTTGATGCAGGCCCAAGAATACGAACATCAGCGTGTAGGAGACGCGCGAGAAGCGGAACCTGCGATAGCTCGAGAGGAGGGCCGCTGCGAGTGCGAAGACCAGCAGGTTCTCCGCCAGCCAGACGCCCCGGGAGACCGGTGCAATGGCCAGTATCGCGAACTCGAGCGCGAACGCGGCGCCGAGAAGTGAGAGCGTGCTCCTGTACGGCAGTCGCCAGCGTTCAATCAAAGGCGCCCCACTTCGCGACGAGCACGCCCATCAGTGCGAGTAAGGCGAAGCCCACGGCGAGCGCCAGCACGCAGACCGCGAGCGCTCGGTGGACGCCGACGTCGAGAGCCTCCCGTGTGGCGACGGCGAGTGCCAGCGTCGCCCAGACGTGTGCGCCCACCCACAGCCACGGGTGGGCGGGCCCGAGGGGCAGCGCGCCGAGCGCCAGCAGCAACAGCGGGGCGGCGGCAAAGCCCAGAGTGCGCAGCACTTCGGGCAGCTCCGAGCGACATGCAAAACGCTTCACTCCGACGAGCCAGATCAGCGTGCCCGCGAGGAGCCAGGTGGCGACCGCCACCACGGCGCTCCCAACGAGGCCGGCCCTGCCCTCGTCGGAGAAGGCACCGATGCCCCGCGCCGCGCCGGCCGCGACCACCACCGCGGCCGCCTGGACCAGGGCTCGCGGATCGCGCTCGATGTCGCGGAAGACCTCGGGAGCGAGCCCCAATGCGCCGCCGATGCGTCGCGGGAATGAAACGTGGACGGGAGTCTCGGCGGATGTCATGGGGCGCCCTCCTGCAGAATTCAAATGTATCCGACGTGCCTCGTCTCGGAACCGTTTGCGTTCGGGATGGCCGGTCCGCGCGCGTCGGGCGCAATGCCTCGGGATGGAGCGGTCCGACCCATGGGTGCCGCGGCTGCCCTCAGCGCGGCCCGACGCGGACGCGCTCGCCGAGCTTCGGCACCACGGCGAACCATCCGAGCGAGTCGGAGATCGCACGTTGCAGACCGGCGGCGGCGTCCGCTTCGCCGTGGACGACGAAGCTCAGCGCCGGCGGTGAAGGCGCCCGGCGCAACCAGGCGACGAGTTCGTCGCGATCTGCGTGCACCGAGAACTCCGAGATGTCGACGATCTCGGCGCGCACCGGAATGTAGCGTCCGAGCATCTTGAGCGTCTTCTCGCCGGAGAGCAGCCGGTGGCCGCGGGTGCCGATGGCCTGGTAGCCGACCAGCACGACGCTGTTGCGATGATCCGGCAGCCGGCGTGCGAGGTGGTGAAGAATCCGGCCGCCGGTCGCCATGCCCGATGCCGAGATGATGATCGCCGGTTCCGTGATGTCATTGATCTCGCGCGACTCCTGCACCGAGGGGGTTTCGACGAGCGTGCCCGGGTCGAAGGGATTGCCCTGGCCCCGCATCTCCGGGCGAATCTCCTGGGAGCCACTCTGGATCTCGCGCCGGTAGATGGCGAGTGCCGCCAGCGCCATCGGGCTGTCGACGTAGATCGGTAGTCGCGGGATGCGCTGGGTGTCCATCAAGCGCCCCAGGGTGAGCAGCACGATTTCCGTGCGATCGACGGCGAAGGCCGGGATTACAGTCACGCCACCGCGCGCCGCGGTGCGTCCGATTGCCAGCGCGAGCCTGTTCACGGCGTGATCTTCTCGATGCGTGCGGTTTCCGTAGGTCGATTCGACCAGCATCACATCGACGTCGGCCGGCGGCTCGGGCGGCAGCAACAAGGGGTGCGCCTCGCGCCCCAGATCTCCGCTGAAGCCGATGCGCGGGCCAGCCTCGACGGCCAGGCAGAGCGTCGCGGAGCCGAGGATGTGACCCGCCCGGGCGAAGCTCGCATTCACGCCCTCGGCGACGTCCAGCGGATCGCCGAATTCGACCGCTCGGAAACGCTTCAGCACGGCCTCGGCATCGGCCTCCGTGTAGAGCGGCAGCGCGGGGTCGTGTTTCGAGAAGCCCTTGAGATTGGCGTAGCGGGCGGCTTCCTCCTGCAGGCGTGCGCTGTCGCGCAACAGCACGTTGCACAGCTGCTCGCTGCTGCGAGACGTGTAGACCGGGCCGTGAAAGCCGAGCTGGTGGAGTCGCGGCAGGTAGCCCGAGTGATCCACGTGTGCGTGGGTCAGCAGCACCGCGTCGATGGAGGCCGGGTCCTCCTCGAAGGGCGCCCAGTTGCGTTCGCGCAGTGCCTTCGCGCCCTGGTAGAGCCCGCAATCGACGAGTACCCGCGCGCGTCCGGTGTCGACCAGGAAACGGCTGCCGGTGACCGTGCCGGCTCCGCCCAGGAAACGCAGGATGGTTCCGCTGGACGCGTCGTGTCGCGTCATCGTGCGTGCTCCGCCACCGCATCGATCTCGGTGACGAGTCGAGAGTACTCGTTCAGATGTCGGATACTGAGAAAACGCTCGGCGACGCGTTCCCGAGCGGCTGCGCCCAGGCGCGTGCGGGTGGCCGAGTCGCCCAGCAGGACGCGCAGGCGCCCGGCGAATTCGTCCGGGTCTTTCGGGTCGCGCAGCAACACCCCGTTCTTCCCGTCTTCGATCTGGTCCTGGATGCCGCCGACGCGGCTGGCCAGCACCGGCCGCGCCTTCCACATGGCCTCGGAAACGGTGAGCCCGAAGCCTTCGCGCAGACTCTTCTGCACGACCACGCGGGCGTGCCGCTGAAGCGCGTTCACGAGAATTGCGTTCTCTTCGATGTCGGCCATTGGCAAGCAGACGAGATGGATGCGGTTGCGCACGGTGTGCGGCAGCGCACGCCAGGCCCGGATGGTGCTCTCCCAGGTTTCGGCGCCTTCTGGATCGTCGCGCACCGCGCTGACGTTGGGCCCTGCCAGCACCAGCTCCGCGTTCGATGGCGCGTGCCCGTTGACGAGCTGCGCGAAGCCGCGCATCACGCCGCTGGGATCCTTGAGCGGATCCCAGCGGGAGACCTGCACGACGAGCGGCGTGTCCCAGGCGGGTGCTCGTCCCATGCGTACGACGTCCGCCTGATGTTCCAGCCGACCCGCGCTGCCGTCCGCACGCAGGAAGTCGGCGCGGGCCGGATCCGGCGGTGGACCCTCGACGATCCCACTCTGCACCAGCAGCGTGTGAATCACCGCCTCCTCCAGCTCGCGGTTCTTGGCCGAGAAGGGGTCGATGCTGGGCTGAATCACGCGATGCGGCCATGTCGCGAGTGAAGACGGCACATAGGCCGCGCGCGAGAAGACGCAGCAGTCGACGTTTGCGAGGAAGGGTGCGAGAAAGCGCCAACCGCGTTCGGTCTCGTCGTTGCGGTCGTCGCAGCCGATGTGGCAGCGCCAGATCACCCGTGCCCCGATTTGCAGCAGGGCCGCGGCCAGGCCCGCCGTCTGCGGATCGTGCAGGATGACGATGTCCCGTGGCTGCACGACTCGGCACAGCTCGCGCGCGTTGGCCTCGAGCGTGCCCTCGTAGCTGCGTCGTGCCGCAGCGTCGAGCTCGGAGCCGTCCCCCTTCGAGCCGTGCAGCGCGTGGTGCAGACGCTTGGTGATGCGGAAGAACTCGGGGCTGCCCTGGATCACGGCCCAGCGCGTGTCGATGCCCGCGCCGCGGGTGTAACGCAGCAGTGGCTGCAGCATTTCGACCACGCCGCCGCCGACAGCGGTCGAGTTGATGTTCCAGCACACCCGGCCGCGCAGCAGCCTGCGCACCGCCTCGGCCCGCCCGTGCAATTCCTGCAGCGCCGTTGCGCCGACCAGCGGCGCGAACGATTCGAGCGAAAGCGGGGGGAGGTCGACGGTCTGGAGGCCAGGGCTCATCGGACCGCGGGCTCAGCCGGTGGCACGAGCCGGCCCGCTTCGACGTTCAGTCGCCGCAGCTCGGCGAGCCGCACGCGCACGTCTTCCGGCGGCGGCGTGCCCTCGGATCCCGAATAGCCGATGGCGACCACTTCCTCGAGCAGGTCGTACGCCTGCTCGGCGGTGTCGCTGCCGGGAGCCACGCGAATGGCGGCCTCGAGATAATACTCCCCCTCGGACGGCCAGAAGGCGCGGCCGACTCGGGTCTCGACGAAGCCGAGCCAGTAGTAGGCCTCGCTCAGCTCCTTCAGCCCCGGCTCGCCCTCATCGAGGTAGCGACTGCCGAGACCCGACGCGGTGAAGTAGAGCACCAGTCCGCTGCGATCGTCGGGAAATTCGTCGCGGTCGCCGGCCTCCGCGACGAGCCTGCGCACCTCGGCCAGATCCGGCTGCAGGGGTCTGCGACGCTCGAGCCGGCGCAAGGAGCCCTGCCAAGCTTCCAGGTTGCGACGCAACACGGGCAGCACGTTGTCGCGTGCCGCCAGCCGGGCGAGGACCGGCGCGGGCTGGCAGGCCTCGACCCGGACGCGCAGGCACAACTCGAGGTAGCCGTCGAGGTGGCCCATCAGGTCGAGATCCGCCGGTGAGAAGTCGGGGGAGGCGAGGAGCTCGGTGTAGCTCTCCAGTGCGCGGTCGAACTGGCGCGTCGCGATCTCGAGGCGTACGCGCTCGGTGAGTGGCAGCTCCGCCAGCGCCTGGGCGTCGACCAGGCGGCGCCCGAGCGGTCGCGTCAGCGGGTCGGGCCGCCGCGAGTGACAGGCGACGCAGTTCTCCGTGACCTCATGCAGCAGGAAGCGCGCCTGTTGCCAGCGGCCGGCCTCGAAGCGCGCCTGGATGGCCTCGGTGTCTCGCGCCAGCGAACGGCTGAGAAAGACAAAGCCGGCGTCGGTGGGCGAGGCGTGATCGGGAAGCTCTCGACCGCTGCGGGCGAGGGCTTCGAGCGCCGCCTGGATCGCCGCGCGATTCTCCGTGGCCGAGAAAGTGCGGTTGTCGAGGCTCAGAGGCAGCACGCTGTGAAGCGCGTCCACCATGCGGCTCATCGCGGCGCGAGTCGTCTCGTCTGCTGCCTGGGCGAAGGTGGCGCCGGTCGATACCAGCATTGCGAGCAGCAGGACCAGCTGGAGCCTCATGCGATTCCTCCTTGCGGCCGCGCCGCGGGTTGAAAGTGCCCGGAACGTTACCGGTGCCGATGCGTTGCGCACGTCGGGGAGCGTCCCAGCGTGCCTCGGTGCGGGGCGCCTTGGGGCCTTCCAGCTCTTGTTTTCGCAACCGCGCCTTTGGTTTCCGACGCGAAGGCTGCGCGTCGGCATGCGCCATGCATTGATTCCGCGACGTGCCCGAGACTGGATCCCGCGAACACGACTCCCCGCTCGATCTTCTCGCCGAGCTGTTCCGCCGGCACCCGGCCTGGTGTGACGCAGCGCGTTATCTCGAAGAGGGCGCCAGCAGCGACCTCCTCTTTACGTCGCAGCCGGATGCGGTGTGGCATCTCGAGCGCCGAGGTGGCGAGACGTTGCTGCGGTCCGGAGCGGCGCGAGACCCGGACCTGATCTTCCGCTTCACGCCCAAGAGCGTTGAGAACTTGTCGCATGCCTCCGGTGACATCGGCGACATCGCCGTTCGACTCTTCCATCTCGTGGTCGACGTGGATCCGGGCGAGGGAGTCGAGCTCCGGGTGGCTGCGCCATTTTCGCGGCTGGTCCGGCGTGGCTACCTGTCGCTGTTGGCGGCCGGTGGTCTGCGCGTGCTGGCGTTCGGCGCATCCCACGGTGTTCGCACGGTGCACGACCTGCGGGGTCTGGTCGATCGCATCCACCGCGCGGGTGCCGCGGCCTGGGTAGCGGGTGTCTCGGCCGCCTCGGGGGCTGTGAGCCCGGCCGATCGCCGGGGCCTGCGGCTGCGAATGCGCCGTGCCGCCCGCGAGATCGCGGCGCAACACGATCAGCTGCGCGAGATCGTCGGCGAGATCAACGACGCGCTGGCGTGCGGCGACACTGCCAGCGCCGCCGATTCGGTGGCCCACTATTGCGACGCCCTGGGCGCTCACTTCGCGCTCGAAGAGGACATCGTTTTTCCTGCCCTCCACGGTATCGACCCGCGCAATGGCAAGGTGATCGAGACCATGCTGCACGAACACGTGATGCTCTTCACCGAGCTGCGGCGACTGGCCGACACTGTCGACGAGGTTGGGACAGCCGATTGGAGGGCGGCCTTCTACGAGCTGCGCCGTTCGCTGTCGCTGCACGAGGCCCGCGAAGAGACGGCTGTCTACTCCGAGGCCCGCCAGCCGGACGAGGCTCGGCAGCCGGACTGAGCGTCGCGTTTCCATCGATGGCTTCGACTGCAGGATGGGTGCCAGCAGCTTCGAGTCGCGCGACAGGTGACGGGCGCACGGTGTGGCCCATTGCCCCTGATCGCGCGGCCACCGGGGCTCGTTGGGATCTGCGCCGAGCGCTTCAACCGGTCGTCGTCGACGTGGGCTCGATGCTGGCCGGAAACGCGCGGCGATCGCGAATCGCAGATTCCTCGCGCTGCATCTCGCGGCGCAGCTCCTGCGCCCATTCGAGAACCCGCGCCGCCACGAAGGTCGGGAACCGGTCTCGACGGCAGATGCCCGCGATCTCTTCGAGCACGCGCAGCTGCTCGCCGTGGTCGTGTTCGAGCTTGCGGGCCAGGCCTTTGCCCCAGCCATTGGCGGTCAGCAGCGCGTCGCGGAGGTGTCGGTCCTCCCAGTCGATGTGGCGCACCACGCGTTCGCGGAGCTGCTCGCAGCGGGCGCGCAAGGGGCCGAGGTTGCGGCGATCACCGGATGCGATGGGCCTGGCGGCGAGTTCGGTGCGGGCCAGGAGGTCGCGGATCGCGCCGTGTTGCTGCAGGACTTCGGTCCGGATCTCTTCGGGACGCATCGTTGGCACCTCTCCTTCCCGCATACACATGCAAGTGACGGGCCGAAGTGCTGGCGCTCTCGTTTGCGGTATTGTGCCACAGGCGGGGTTCCGCCGTGTGGGCCCGGCCCTTGGGGCAGGCTCGCGTTGGCACGCCGCATGCTTTCGAAATGGCTGTCAGGAGGAGGTCATGCTCAAGATCCGAAGGATCGTCGTCCCCACGGACTTCTCGGCCGACGCGGCCCACGCCTACGAGGTGGCCACCGACCTCGCAGGGTTGCTGGGAGCCGAGATCACGCTGCTGCACTGCTACCAGATCAATCCGGGCGGCATCTCGCCGTACGGCATCGTGCTGCCGGAGAAGATCGACCAGGAGCTTCGCGACGCGGCGCTGAGCCAGCTCGACGGGTGGCGCGAGAAGGCCGCCGGCGACGGCGTGACGGTGCAGACCCGCCTGATGTCGGTCGCGCCGTCGCTGGGCATTGCCAGCTGCGTGAAGGAGCTCGGGGCCGATCTGATCGTGATGGGCACGCGCGGGCTCTCGGGCATCCAGCACGTGCTGCTGGGCAGTGTCGCGGAGCGCACCGTGCGCACGGCGACGTGTCCGGTGCTGACGGTGAAGGCCCCCGATGCGGAGTGACGACTCGGGCGGTGGCCGGGGCGCGGTGCCCCACCGGGCCGTGCCGCGCCGCACCCGGACCGGGCGGAGATGACAGCGGGCTGCTCCGATGCTCGGCGTCGGGGCGATGGAGGAAACGGCATGAGCGGTTCGGACGAGCGCGTGGTGGCCGACGTGATGGCCACGGATCTCGCCACTCTGGAGACGGGCGAGAAGCTCGATCTCGCGGAAGACATCATGCACGTGGGACGCATCCGTCACATGCCAGTGGTCGAGGGCAAGCGGCTGGTCGGCATCGTCTCGGTGCGGGACTTGTTGGCCGCATCGCTCAGCCAGGCCATGGACTTCGAGCCGACACAGCGGCGCACCTTTCTGCGTTCGGTGAGCGCGGATGAGGTGATGACCCGCGATCCGCTGACCGTGATGCCGGATACGTCTCTGGCCACGGCTGCCGAGCTCATGTGCGAGCAGAAGATCGGCTGTGTTCCGGTCGTGGATCGCGATACGAATCTGTTGGGGCTCGTAACCGAGACCGACCTGGTGCGCGCCGCCTACCTGGAGCGCTCCGATGGGCCCTCCAGCGCGTCTCCGGACACTGCGCGGCGCAGCATTCGACCGGTTTCGGCTCGCTTCCGGGACGACCTGGACGTGCTGCGGCGGGCGCGAGATGAGCTGCGCGTGCAGATCCACCTGGGCAAGGCGGATGCGCAGGATCTCTGGCACGAGCTGGAGCACAAATGGGAGGAGCTCGAGCGCCGAGCCACGACGCTCAGGGAGGAAGCTCGAGAGCCGCTGCAAGAGGTTCGCGACGTTGCGGAGGATCTCGCTGAGGAGCTGCGTCGGGGCTACCGCAGGCTGAAAAGCGCGCTGTCGCACTGAGGTCGCCGTGTACGAATCGCTCGATTGCCCGGTGCGGGACGTGGCGGGAGCGCTGTGCCGAGCCGGTGAAGGCGTGGAGCCGTGACTCCCGTGCCGGCGGCTTGACGCGGCGCGCCAACGGAGGATGCTCCAGCCATGGTCTCGGAAACGGACGATCGCCTCGCCTTCCTGAACTTCGGCTCCGAGGATCGCGAGCGACTCGCGGTGCTGGCTCCGGTGCTGGAGAAGCACTCCGACGAACTGGTGGCTGCGTTCTATCGACACCTGCTGGCCTTTCCCGAGACCCGGCGACTGTTGCGCGACCCCGTGGTCAAGGATCGGCTGATCAGCGTGCAGCGGCGCTACCTGCTCAGCCTGGCCAGCCCCAGCCTCGATGCGCAGTACTTCGACGAACGGCGACAGATCGGCGAGACCCACGACCGCGTCGGTCTCGAGCCGCGCTGGTATCTGGGGGCCTACGCGCTCTATCTGTCGCTGCTGATGCCGCTCATCTTCAAGGCCCTGGAGCACGATCGCCACGAGGCGGAGTGCACCGTGATGGCGATCCAGAAGTTGCTGTTTCTCGACGCCCAGATCGCCATGGATGGGTACATTGCGCGTCACCATCGCGAACTCGAGTACCTGACCGAGGAGCTCGCCAACGAGGGGCGCCGGCTCGAGCGTGACTTCGAGGATCAGGCCGCGGCGCTGCGCACGACGGAGTCGCGGGCGCGTGCCGCCGAGGAGCTCGCCTCCGTCGGCGCACTCGTAGCCGGGCTTGCCCACGAGATCGGAACGCCCATGAGCGTGATCCAGGGGCACGCGAAGCTGCTGGAGAACGCCGTCGCCGACGAGTCCGCGCGGTGGCGGCTGCGCACCATTCAGGAGCAGATCGGCCGCATCTCGAGAATCATCCAGACGCTGCTCAATATGGCGCGACCGAGGCGCTCCCCGCGGCTGCCCGTGGAACTCGTGCCGTTGATCGAGTCGTCCCTGTCGTTTCTCCAGGAGAAGCTGCGCCGTCGCAGCATCCGCGTGGAGACCCACTTCGACCACGCGCCGAGCATCGTCGGCGATCCGGAGCGGTTGCAGCAGCTGTTCCTGAACCTCTTTCTCAACGCGGCGGACGCCATGCAGGAGGGCGGTGAGCTCCAGGTGTCGCTGACGGATGCGTCGGATGGCTCGGTGGAGGTGCGCGTCGCCGACAACGGCGCCGGCATTCCCGAGGAGGTGCGGGAACGGATCTTCGAGCCGTTCTACACCACCAAGGCCGCCGGTGAGGGCAACGGCCTGGGCCTGATGGTGGCCCATGGCATCGTGGTGGATCACGGGGGCAGCATCGAGCTCTCGGACGACCGGGAGGTGGGGGCCGAGTTCGTGCTGCGACTTCCTTTTGCCGGCGCTGCCGGCAGTGCCGGGGCCTCAGCGCCCGTCTGAGGCCATATCCTGCACTTTTGATCTCGAATGTGGCATACTGACTCACCCCGGCCGTTGAGACGCGACCGGAGCGCACCCAGACTGGCACGCCACGTGCTCTAGAACTGTTCCATTATGGCCCAACCCCACTCTCTCCTAGTCGTCGACGACGACACTGCCATGCGCGAGATGCTGGCCTCGCTCTTCCGCGAGAAGGGCTACCCGGTGGAGGAGGCGGCCTCCGCGGACGAGGCTCTGGAACGGGCCCGGGAAGTCGAATTCGACGCCGTCCTCAGCGACGTGCGCATGCCCGGCCGCAGTGGCGTGGAGCTGGTGGGCGAGCTGCGTCGCTTTCGCCCGGGGGTTCCCGTGGTGCTGATGACGGCATTCGGCAGCGTCGATGCGGCCGTGGATGCGATGCGCGCCGGTGCCTTCGATTACATCACCAAGCCGTTCGAGCCGGAGGCCGTAATGGTGACGCTCGAGCGGGCGCTCGAGCACCGCGAGCTGGAGGAGGAGAACCGGCGGCTGCGTCGTGCGGTGGCGACCTCCACCTCTCTCGGCGACCTGCGGGGCGAGAGTCCGGCGCTCGCAGAGATCGTCGCGATGATCAAGAAGGTGGCCGGCGGCAGCAGCAGTGTGTTGATCACCGGCGAGAGCGGCACCGGCAAAGAGGTGGTGGCGCGCACGCTTCACTATCAGGGTGCGCGGAAGGATGCCCCGTTCGTGCCGATTAACTGTACGGCGCTGCCCGAGGGCCTGCTCGAGAGCGAACTCTTCGGTCACGTGCGCGGTGCGTTCACCGGCGCGCATACCTCGAAACGGGGTCTGTTCGAGAAGGCCAACGGGGGCACGCTATTCCTCGACGAGATCGGCGACATGGGCCCCGCGCTACAGGGCAAGTTGCTGCGCGTACTGCAGGATCGCGAGATCCGCCCGGTGGGCGGCAACTCCTCGGTCAAGGTCGATGTACGCATCGTCGCGGCGACCAACAAGGAACTCGACAAGGAGATGGAGGCCGGACGCTTCCGCGAGGATCTCTACTACCGACTCAACGTGATCCCGATCCACATTCCACCGCTGCGTGAACGGCCCGAGGATATTCCCACACTGGTGAAGGTGTTCTTGCGTCGCCACGCGGATGGGGAGGGACGCGGCATCTCGCCGGAGGCCGTGCGGCACCTGGCGGCGCAGCCCTGGCGTGGCAACGCGCGTGAGCTCGAGAACTACATCGAGCGCGCGTTGGCGCTCAGTGATTCGCCGCAAATCGGCCTTGCGGACCTGCACGTCGGAGAGCACGAGGCACCGCCGGCAGCGGCTTCTCTCGACGCCGGGGTTCGCGAAGCCGCCGATGCGGGTCTTACCCTGCGCGAGCTCGAGGAGCGCTACACGGATATGATTCTCCAGCGCACCGGCGGCAACAAGCTGCGTGCCGCCAAGATCCTCGGCATCGACCGCAAGACGCTCTACCGACGGGCGGAACGCCGACGCGCGGTGGAGACGTGATGCGCCGGTGGGTGGCGCTCCAGCCTGGGGTCAGGCTCTCCTAGTTGGACTTGGCGCTCTTGCCGGCGAGCGCCTTCTTCAGCTGGTGCTTCAGGCGCAGGCCGTGGGGTGCCAACTTGTTGTCGTTGGCGCCGAGTAGGAAGGCGTCGAGGCCACCCGCTCGGGAGACGCTGCGCAGCGCGCGCGTGGTGATGCGCAGCGAGACCTTGCGGTGCAGCGCATCGCTCTGGAGCGTCACCCTCTGGAGGTTCGGCTCGAAGCGGCGGTTCGTCTTGGCGTTCGAGTGCGAGACGTTGTGACCGAACTGCGGCTCGGTTCCGGTAAGCTGACAACGGCGGGCCACGACTAGTCCTTCTTCTTGCCGCCGCCGAAGCGCCGTCGGAAACGATCGATCTTGCCGTCGGCGTCGAGCTCGCGGAGCTTGCCGGTCCAGAACGGGTGGCTCGCCGATGAGATCTCGAGCCGCACGACGGGCAGTTCCTCGCCATCCACCTCACGGGTTTCCTTCGACTTCATCGTCGAGCGGGTGATCCACTCTTCGCCCGTTGCCGAGTCGATGAAGAGGACCTTGCCGTAGTCGGGGTGGATGCCTTGCTTCACGCGAGTGCTCCTACCAGCTCGATTTGCGCATGCCCGGCAGCATGCCGGCCAGCGCCAGGTCGCGCAGGGCGATGCGCGAGATGTCGAACTTGCGGTAGTAGCTGCGCGAGCGCCCCGAGATCGCGCAGCGCCGGTTGAGACGAGTCGGGCAGGAGTTGCGCGGCAGCTTCGCGAACTGCTCCTGGGCCTCGAGCTTCTCGTCGATCGAAGCGTTCTGGTCCTTCAGCGTCTTGCGTAGCTCGGCGCGTCTTTCGGCGTACTTGGCGATGAGTGCCTTGCGCCGGTTGTCGCGGTTGATCTGGGATGATTTTGCCATCGGAGTCCTCTCGGGGGCTGAGAACGAGGGACATTATCCCGAACCCCCGGCACGGGCAAGCGTTCGGCAGAAAACCCCGAGGGGAGAAGGACTCCGGCGTTCGAGCGCTGCTCCTCGGGTGGCCGCGTGGCCGCGGGCCGCGTTGCGCGGCGCCGCGGGCGCGACTGTCGCTCCCGCAAGATCGACCGAGAACCTCGATTCTCGCTTCATCGGCTGTGCTAATCCCCTTGGGCCATGGCCTCCGTGCGCAGCATCGATGTGGCCGCGCTGCCGAAGCACTTCGACGCGGCCGCCGCCGAGGTGCGCTGGGATGCAGCGTGGGAGAAGAGTGGCGTCTACCGCTGGGATCCCTCGCGCCCGCGGCAGGAGACCTTCGTGGTGGACACGCCGCCGCCGACGGCCTCCGGCGAGCTGCACGTGGGGCACGTGTTCAGCTACACGCACACCGACGTGGTGGTGCGCTTCCAGCGCATGCGCGGCAAGAACATCTTCTACCCGATCGGCTGGGACGACAACGGCGTGCCCACCGAGCGTCGGGTGCAGAACCTCTTCCACGTGCGCTGTGATCCGACGCTGCCGCGAGATCCGGCTCTCGAACTCGAGCCCGCGACCGCGAAGCTGCGCAAGGGGCGGCACCGCGTGATCTCGCGCCCGGACTTCATCGATCTGTGCGCCCGTGTGACAGCCGAAGACGAGAAGGCCTTTCTAGAGATGTGGCGGCGCGTGGGCCTCTCGGTCGACTGGACGACCGAGTACGCGACCATCGACGCGCGCTGCCGGCAGCTGGCGCAGTACTCGTTCTGGGATCTCTTCCAGAAGAGTCATGTCTATCAGAACGACGCTCCCTTCATGTGGGACGTCGATTACCAGATGGCCGTGGCCCAGGCCGAGGTCGAGGACCGCGAGCTTCGGGGCGCCTACCACGACATCGAGTTCGCCGTGGAGGGCGAAGACCGTGGTTTCGTCATCTCGACGACCCGGCCCGAGCTCTTGGCCGCGTGCGTTGGCGTGACCGCCCACCCGGAAGACGAACGCTACAAGCCGCTCTTCGGCAAGCGCGCGATCACACCGCTGTTCCGCGTGCCGGTGCCGATCTTTCCCAGCGACAAGGCCGACCCGGAGAAGGGCACGGGTGTTCTGATGGTCTGCACCTTCGGTGATCAGACAGACATCGAGTGGTGGCGCAGCGAAGGGCTGGCGCTGCGCCAGCTGGTCGGACGCAATGGGCGGCTCGTGCCCGTGACGTTCGGTGAAGAGGGCTTCGAGAGCCTGGACGCGGCGGCGGCCAACGACTACTACGCCGAGCTGACTGGACTCCCGGTGCCGAAGGCGCGCAAGAAGATCGTTGAGCTATTGGCCGATCCCGCCGGCAGCGCCACCGGTGGCGGCGCGCCCCTGCAGCGCGAGCCGCGCCCGATCGAACACGCCGTCAAGTTCTACGAGCGCGGCGACAGTCCGCTCGAGTTCCTGCCGACCCGCCAGTGGTTCGTGCGCCTGCTCGACAAGAAGCAGGAGCTGCTGGCCAAGGGCGAGGCGATCCAGTGGCACCCGGCACATATGCAGAACCGCTACCGGGACTGGACCGAGAACCTCGGACTCGACTGGTGCATCAGTCGTCAGCGGTACTTCGGCGTTCCCATCCCCGTGTGGTACCGCCTCGACGACTCGGGCGAGCGCGACTACGCCAATCCGATCGTGGCGTCGCCGGAGCGTCTGCCCGTCGACCCGATGACCGACACACCGGAGGGCTTCGACGCAGCCCAGCGGGGCAAGCCCGGCGGCTTCGAGGGCGAGAGCGATATCTTCGACACCTGGTTCACCAGCTCGCTCACGCCGCAGATCGGTTCGGGCTGGCCACTCGATGCGTCACGCCACGCGCAGCTATTTCCCGCCGACGTGAGACCCCAGAGTCACGAGATCATCCGCACCTGGGCGTTCTACACGATTGCCAAGTCCATGCTGCACGAGGATTCTGTGCCCTGGCGCAACGTCTTGATCTCCGGCTGGATCCTCGATCCGGATCGCAAGAAGATGAGCAAGAGCAAGGGCAATGTGGTGACGCCGCTGCACCTGCTCGAGCAGCACACATCCGACGGCGTGCGCTACTGGGCCGCCAGCGCGCGGCTCGGCGTCGACACCGCCTTCGACGAAAAGGTCTTCAAGGTTGGCAAGCGGTTGGTCACCAAGCTCTTCAACGCCAGCAAATTCGTGCTGGCCCAGACGGCCGACGCGGGTGCCATCAGCCAAGAAATCGATCGCGCGTTCATCGCGGAGCTGCGCGCATTGGTCGAGCGAGCGACGGCGGATTTCGAGCGTTACGAGTTTGGCAAGGTGCTGCAGGAGACCGAGTCGTTCTTCTGGCAACGCTTCACGGACACGGGCATCGAGCTGCTCAAACACCGCGCGCGCGATGAGAGCGATGCCGCGGGGCGGGCTTCGGCCGTGGCGACGTTGCGCCTGGGCCTCTCCGTTCTGCTGCGTCTCTTCGCTCCGGTGCTGCCCTACATCACAGAGGAAGTCTGGTCGTGGGCGTTCGCCGACGAGACCGGCAGCCCGAGCATCCACGCGGCGGCCTGGCCCGACGAGCGCGACTTCGCGGGGGTCGCCGCACCGGCGGACGCCGCCAGTCTCGACGTCGCCGTCGAGGGCTGGCGCGCGGTGATGAAGGCCAAGAGCGAGGCGGCCGTCTCCATGGGCAGAGAAATCGAGAGCCTCACGCTGGCGGCGAACCCGGCCACCCTCGCGCGCCTGGCGCCGGGCCTCGCGGACGTGCTGAGCGCGGTGCGCTGCAAGGCGCACAGCTTGCTGGAGGACGAAGCGCTCGAAGACGGCGCCTTTGAGGCGCGCGACACCGTCTTCAGCGACGCCTAGCAACTACACGCCGCAGTTCATCTCCGACATCGCATCATCCAGCCTCTCTCCCGTCGTTATGTTCTGTAGCCACGCGTCATACTTCTGAGTGGACAAGTACCCACCCTTGCCTCGTTTCGAACTCCGCATGGCCCGGTATTTCTGGCCGGGGTCTGCGATGAACTTCGCGTCGGCGTAACAGGTCTTGCGCTTGCCCTTGTGATAGCTGGAGATCTCCTCGCCGAGAAAGGTGATCTTGACATCGACGTGATGTTCGCCGGGAAGCACCTCGAAGGCTCCGCCGTTCACCTTGGTTCCGTCGATCTTGATGATCTTGACCTTGACGTCGCCGCTGACGATCGCCACCTCCGAAGGCGCCTTGCGCGGGCCCGGGTAGGTGGGCGTGGGGCCTGCACAGCCGACGAGCAGGGCCGCGGTGAAACCCACGAGCGCGGCGCTGCGCGCCGGATGGGCGAATGCCAGACCGCAACGACAGAGCATGAAAGTCCTCCCGCCGATCGCTGGTGATCCGGAACCAGCATAACAGGAGCGTAGGGCGTCGTTGCGCGCAAGGCGCACCGCGCTGTTCGAAGCGGGAATTACCGTTCTTCCGGAGACGTGGGAGTCGCCGACGCCTAGCGGCGAGTGCGGATCAGGCCTTCCTGCGCGACCGAGGCGAGTCGGACACCGCCCGGTGTGAACAGGCCGCCGAAGGTGAGGCCGCGGGCCGAGTGCGCGATGGGACTCTCACAGACGTAGAGCAGCCAATCGTCGAGCCGCGCCTCGTGGTGAAACCACACCGAGTGGTCGAGGCTCGAGTTCGTGCGTTTCTGCCACGGGATGCCGTGGGGCCGCGCCGCGGTACCGAGCAGTGTGCGGTCGCTCAGGTAGACCAGCATCGCCACGCGCACGATCGGATCGTCTGGCAGCGGGCCGCGCACGCGCACCCAGCTGCGCTGCCGGGGCGCGCTCTTTTCGTTTGACCACGGGTCGACCATGCGGATCTCGACGGCGTTGAGGCCCGGCGGCGGCCCGTCGACGAGCTTCGCGCGCTCGGTGTCCCAGTCGGGGAGCGTGTCCGGGTGCGGGGCGTCGGGCATTGGCTCCTGGTGCGCGATGCCATCCTCGTGTTTGCAGTAGCTGGCCGATAGGCTGAAGATCGTCTCGCCGGCCTGGTGTGCATTGACGCGCCGGGTCGTGAAGCTGCGCCCTTCGCGAATGCGATCCACGGCGAAGCGGATCGGCACATCGTGGCGGCCGGGGCGCAGGAAGTACGAGTGGAGCGAGTGGATGCGCCGCTCCGGTGGCACTGTTCGGCACGCGGCGGCAACGCTCTGGGCTGCCACCATTCCGCCGTAGAGCGGACCCCTGCCTCTGCCGGGGTGGCCGAGGAAGAGATCGGCATTCAGAGTCTCGAGGTCGAGACTGGTGAGGACCTTGGCGAGCGCCGGGTAGGCATTGCTCATCCCATCGCACTTTAGCAGGGTGATCGGAGTGGGATGCGCCGGTCATGGCCAGACGGAGTCGCTGTGCTGCCCGCCCCAGTCGCCGCACCTCGTCGAGCGCCGGCTCGAGCCGGGCTGCTTCGACTAGGCCGAGATGAGCGGCACGAGGACCGCAGCGATGACGAGCCGCTGTCCGGGAAAGCCTATTCCTCGTCGTCCTCGGGTAGCTCTTCGTCCACGTAGTCCGACGGGTCGTAGTCCTCGAGATCATCGAAGGCGACTGCCGGGACGTTCGGCGGCTCGGGTCCGCCGATGGCGGCGTCTGCGATGCGACGGCCGCGCAGCGAAGTGCGCGTCTGCAGATACTCGTGCCCCGCAATGCCCTCGTTCTCGATCTTGATGGTCACGCTCCCGTCGTTCGCCACTGTCGCGGTGGAGGTCGAAGTGATCCTCGTGCTCACGCTGCGCGGGATGAACGCGAAGCCCGGGTCGATGCCCGGCACGGTCGACATCACCAACTGTGTCTCCGCGGTGCCGGTGAGCGTGCGGCCCTCGATCTGGCCCTGGCCGATGCCGATTACCTCGGCTGGCATGGCTTGATCCGCGCCCGGGGCCGTCGTGTTGAGGCTGAACGTGGCGGTGTAGCCGGCTTCGGTCTCGTTCAGGGTGACCGTGCCTGCGATTTCGCGCGTGTCGCCGTTGACGAGGGTCACCGTCTTGCCGGTGACCTTGTACAGCCCACTGATCGGAACGGCCGGCTCCGCGGAGGGTTCCGGCTCCTGGGTAGCCTGGCCGCATGCCAGCGCCAGCCAGGGGATCAGGAGCCAGGTGCTCGGGTTCCGCCATCGCATGGGCCGCCCTCCTGTTCTCCAATGGGAAGTCTACGCCCGCGAAACGCTGTGTTGTGGGTTTCGGTGCCCGCCGCCGGATCAGCCCCGCGGGGGCCTCAAGCTGCGTGCGGCCGCCTGCCGATACGCAGGCTGCGGTCGTCAGCGATGGAGGCCGCTCGTGGAGGGTGGTGTGCTCTCGTTGCAGCCCGATCAGGAACTCGATCGCATCGCAGCCGGTCTCTCGGGCGCGGGTGCCCTCGCGCTGTTGTTGGTCGACGCAGAGCCCCTCGAGCGCATCGAACGCCGCTACGGTGGCGAGGCCTACCGCTCGAGCATGGACAACCTGCAGGGGCTGGTGGCCGAGCTGTGCGAGGAAGTCGTCTCCGGCATCGAGATATTCGTCACCGAGGAACGCTCCCGCGCGACGATTGCTGCCTTCATCTTCTGCCCACGCAGCGACTATGCGTTCTACGCCAACACTCTCGACGAGCTCACCGGGCGCATGTCCCGAGAGCTCACGCTCCGGGCGCGCCGCGCGGTGTATCCGTACCTGAAGGATCAAATCGATCTGCCCGTCGGCTGCTGCGTCGTGCTCCTCAACCCGACGGTCAAGCCAGAGCGCCAGATTCTGCAGGCCATGGAGGACGCGCGTCGCGACGCGTTGCTCGAGCGAGAGCTGCGCGATCGAGAGCACAGCCGCCAACTTCGGAACGTGATCCTGTCGGGCGATCTGAACGTGCGTTACGAGGCGATCGTCGACATCCACAACGCCCAGCCGCTCGGCTACGAAGCCCTGTCGCGCGGGCCGGAGGGCAGCGATCTCAGCAATCCCCGCGAGCTGTTTCGTCGGGCCGAGGATGCGGGGCTGCTCTTCGAGCTCGATTGCCTGTGTCGCAAGGCCGCACTCGAGGGCGCGCATCGCATCCCGGCAGGCAGCACTCTCTTTCTCAACTGTCTGCCGACCGCCATCGGCGATCCAAACCTGCGCGACGACGGTCTGCGCAAGCTGCTCGAGAGCTTCGATCTGCAGCCCAGCGACCTGGTACTCGAGATCTCGGAGAGCGAATCGATCGAGAATTTCGGTGCATTCCGCGAGGTGGCCGACTCGTGCCGCGAACTCGGCATCCGGATCGCGATCGACGACGCCGGCACCGGTTACGCCAGCCTGGAGTCGATCATGGAGATTGCGCCGGACTTCATCAAGGCGGACATGACGCTGGTCCGCAGCATCGACGAGGACCGTTCGCGTCAGGAGGTGGTGCGCGCCCTCAACTCGGTGGCGCTTGGTATCGGCGCCCAGGTCATCGCCGAAGGCATCGAGACCGAAGGCGAGCTGTGCGCGCTGCGCGAGCTGGGCGTTCGTTATGGGCAGGGATTCTACTTTGGTGCGGCGCTGAGGGCAGATCCCAGTTGAAGCGACGTACCTGCAGCGCATTGGGCTCGAGCCGCAGCTCGCAAATGACGTGCTTCGGCCGTCAAGTCCGCATTTCGCCTCGCCGACACGCTGGCGAGGGTCTGCCCGACGAACTCAGAGGAGCGCCGATCCGATGAGGGGTGCCTTCGCGCTGCTCGGAGTGCTCTGGTTGCTGCTGCCGGCGGTGGCTCGGGGCGGCGATGTGAAGGCGCTGGACACGGAGAACGGCTTCCGCAACGTGCGTTTCGGCACGACCCTCGACGCCCTGGACGGTCTACAGCTGTTGACCGAGAGCGGCGCCGCGGGAACCCAGCTCTACATTCGCCCGGACGAATCGCTCGAGCTCGGCGATGCCCGACTCGACGGGGTGACCTACGCCTTCTTTCGAGAGCGCCTCTACTTCGTGACGATCTTCACCAGCGGGCAGCGCAATACCCAGGCCGTGCTGGCACGGTTTCGGCAGTCCTACGGCCCTGGTGCCGCCGTGGCGGGCAACGCCGTCGAGTTCGTCTGGCAGGGTAGCCGTGTGCTCCTGCATTTCCGCGAAGATGCGGCCACCGGGGTCGGCATGGCAGTATTGACCAGTCTGCCCATGGACGCGCAGGTGAAAGCAGCAGGCGCCCCGGCTCCTGCCGATGCGGCGCCGTAGGCGCTCGCAGCCCGCGCTCGGCGGCCGAGCGTGTTGCCGATGATTTGCGGCGAGCTCGAGAAAGCGCCTCCAGCTATTCGTTCGGTGCTACCGAGTAGGCCTGGGATACGGCGATCTTCACCAGCTGTCCCTCCTCGAGCTGGGCGTCGGCGAAGAGTGCGTTCATGACCGCCGTCTGCTGCAGGTTCCAGGCGTTGCGGGTGCGTGAGGAGAGCTCGCCGAGGCTCTCGCTCGCCAACGCCGGTACGACCCGCAAGCGCGTCTCGCGGATCGAGCGACGCTCTCTGGAGGTCAACGGACGGAAGCTGCGCGCCACGTTGGCGAAGATTCCGCTGCGTGACTTCTGTCCGAGTGTAATTCCGGTGAGCCGGTAGATCGAGCCGTCGCGTGCGATCCATGTGAGGTGCACTCCGACGGCGCCCATGGCGGTCTGTGCGCTGCCCTCGATTCGGTAGGCATCGAGGTCGCCCAGCCGGACGGGCTGCTGGCTGGCAATCCGCAAGCGGTGGAGCTCGGGGTCGTCCTGGTACTCGAGACTGGCCTGCTGAGCGTCGTCGCCTGCGCCCTGGAGCTGCAACACGACCTGTGCCTTGCGTTGGGGCGAGATCGCGCCGACGGCACTGTGCGTATTGACGACTTCCCAGCCGTCGGGAAAGCGCATGCTGAAGCCGAGGTCGGCGTGAAGAAAACGGCTGCGTTCGACGACCCCCTCGGCGGCTCCGATGCCGACCACCAGCCCGTCGAGCTGACGCAGGTAGGCCCTGCGGTTGGGCAGCACCCCTGGCTGCTGTGTCCACTGGATCGAGCGCCCGCGGGCGCCGGCTGTGGCGACCCGCTCCGCCGTCGCCGGGTGCGAATCGAAGTAGCCCTGCGGGCGGGAGAACCCGAGCCGCAAGCGTTCGGTGAACTCGAGGTTACGCAGGAAGCGGGACATGCCGTCCGGGTCGTAGCCGGCGAGGCCTGCGATCCCCTGTCCGACAGAATCGGCTTCGCGCTCCTGGTCGCGGCTGTAGCTCGCCACGTGACCCATGAAGAAAAACTGGAAGATCGGGGGCAGTCCGCGTATCAGGCTCTGGCGCGCCGCAGCGTGGCGTCGGGCTACGTGCACGATCTCGTGGCTGAGTACGTTGGCGAGTTCATCCTCCGAATTCGCCAGCAGCAAAAGCCCTCGCGAGATATAGATGTAGCCGCCCGGCAGCGCGAACGCGTTGGGCGCATCCTCGTCGACGATCTGGAACTGGTAGGCAAAATCGGTCTGCGGTGCGTGCCGCGCCAGCCGGCGGCCCAGGTGCGCCACGTAGGAGGAGAGAATGGAATCGTCGACGATGCCGACCTGCGCCGCGATTTCGCGGGCGGCGCGCGCGCCGGCCTGCTCGTCGTGGGCCTCGGTCTGCAGAATGATTTCCGGCTCGGGCTCCTGCTTTTCTTGGGGCGGCGGTCGCGACGCCGGCGTACACGCCGAGAGGGCGAGCAGGCCAGCGAGAAGGAGCCACCGGGCCGACTGGAAAGTGATTTGCATACACTCCTCCGCGGCCGTGTATCCTGCGCGTGTGCTCGGCCTGCTGCAAGGCCGCACTTTTCCGGCAGTGTGCCGAGTGGAGGATGGGATGCCGATCGATCGGGACAAGGCCGTGGGTGCGGAGCTGGGGGAACGCGAGATCACGTGGGTGGCGGATGACGTCATTCTCTACCACCTCGGCGTGGGCGCGGGCGTGCCGGCGACCGACCCCAATGAGCTCGGATACACCTACGAGAAAGGGCTCAAGGTGCTGCCGAGCTTCGCCATCGTCGCCGGCGGGCGTCGCCCGACGAGCGGTGGCGGCCTCAACATTCCCGGCGTCGAATTCAACATGACGCAGCTCCTGCACGGCGAACAGGAGGTCGAGATCCACAAGCCGTTGCCGGTGAAGGCGACGCTCACCAGCCGCAGCCGCGTGGCCGACGTCTACGACAAAGGCAAGGCGGCGGTGCTGGTTCTCGAGAACGAGGCGCGGGATGCCGACGGCGAGCTCGTCTTCACGACGCGGATGGCGGCCTTCATCCGCGGTGAGGGTGGCTTCGGCGGCCCGTCCGGACCCGCGCCCGGCAACGAGCCGCCGGATCGCGCGCCGGATGGTGTCATCGAGACGACGACGTTCCCGCAGCAGGCACTTCTCTACCGGTTGAGCGGCGACAAGAATCCCCTGCACGCGGATCCCGAGTTCGCGAAGTTGGCGGGTTTCGACGTTCCGATCATTCACGGCCTTTGCTCGTATGGCCTCGTCTGCAAGGCCGTGGTGGATCACCTGCTCGACGGTGATCCCACCCGCGTTGCGCGCTACCAGGCACGCTTCCGCGGGGTCGCCTACCCGGGCGAGACGTACCTCACTGCATGGTGGCGTGAGGGGGACGACATCGTGCTGTCGGTGAAGTCGAAGGAGCGCGACGCACCGATCATCAGCAACGCGGCGGTTCGAGTGCGGAGCTGATCTAGCGGGGTGCTGCGGTGCGCGTCATCCGGTAGATCGCTGCGCGCGCGCCCCGGGCAGCATCGAGTCGGGGGTGCAGGAACTCCCAGGCGAGCGCACCATCGCGGGTGACCTCGAAGGCGCGACCGCGCTCGGACTCCACGACGAGCACGTTGCCGTTGGCGAGGCCCTCGGCGCCACCCTGGGAGCGCGAGCGCAACGAGCGTTCCGGCGTGCCG
Organism: Deltaproteobacteria bacterium; assembly: GCA_019310965.1. Taxonomy (GTDB): domain Bacteria; phylum Myxococcota_A; class UBA9160; order UBA9160; family SMWR01. Next base: position 42,049 of record JAFDDG010000017.1, on the reverse strand, counting down.
CTGTATTCCCACACGACCTCGCGGCCGATGGGATCGATCTCGACGACCGGGACCGAGGCTCCAGACGACGGCGGGTTCCGCGAGGTCCAGCACCACGACGAGGTCGAGATTGCGCAGCGAGACCAGTGCCGCGCCGGCGGGCCCCAGTCCCGGCACGTCGCGTGGCAGGATCTCGATCGAGTTGGCGTGGAATAGATCGGCGGGAGGTGGGCGCCACCCATCGCGCATGCGTTGCCAGGCGGAACGCGGATCGGGCGTCGACGCCGCGCCGCGGCCAGCCCTTCGGCGCTCAAGTGCTCGCCGAGCAGATCGTGAAGCGCTGTGCGGGAGCGCACCTCACCTTCCGCCGTCAAGCGCAGCACGTTCTCCCCGAGCACGCGCGTGCGGCGTCCGCCCAGAGTGAGATACGCCGCGACGCGTTCGAGGGCGATGATGTCCCCGCCCGGCGCCAGCTCCACGTGGTTCCAGCCACGGCCGGGTTTCGCGATGGCGTGCCACTCGTGCACGACGTCGCCGTTCAGATTCACGAGCCGGGCGCCCGGGACGGCGCGGCTGCTGAACAGGTTGAGCCCTGGCTGTGCGAGAGCGGTGTCGTGATGAACGACACCGCTGCGTCGTGCCTCCTGTGTCGTGACCGGCGCCCAGCCGACGTAGCCGAGCGCGTCGAGTCGTTCGGCGACGCTTGGTGCGGCTTCCGGGTCCGGGCTGCAGGCGCCCAGCCAGAGCAGTGCCACCGCGATGCCGGCGCGTTTCACACCTTGCTCTCGCGGCGACCGTCGGTGCTCCACCCGCTCGCCTTCAGCGTCGGGCTCGCGATGTCCGCGCGCGACAGCTCTCTTCGTGGCCGCGGCGATTGCCGGTGAAGATCATGCACGTTCCCGTCGGGTTGCGCGCGCATCTTACCCCAGCGGCTAGACTCCGGAGCGCATGGCGCAGCCCTCCGGATCTCCCGGCGTCGAGCGGCCGATCTTCGTGATCGGCTGCGGTCGCTCTGGCACCACCGTGGTGTTTCACGCGCTCGCGGAGCATCCCTCGCTGGCGTGGATCTCGAACTGGTCGAATCGCTTTGGAGATGCTGCGTTCTGGCTCCGGCTTGCGAAGCTGCGTCATGCGCCGGGTGTGCGGGCGCTCGGCAAACACGGCTGGCGGCCGCGCCCCGTCGAGGGCTACCGGCCCTGGATGGACTGCTTCGACGGATTCAATCGGCCCGCCCGCGATCTCGATGCGCGCGATTGCTCGGACGCGAGTCGCCTACGCATGCGGCGATTGGTGGCGCGGCACCTGGCCGTTCAGCGCAAGCCACGTTTTACCGCGAAATACACCGGCTGGTCGCGCATCGGCTTCATGGATTGCGCGTTTCCCGACGCCAGCTACCTGCACGTGATTCGCGACGGGCGCGCCGTTGCGGCGTCGCTGCTCCAGGTGGGCTTCTGGGAGGGCTGGCGGGGACCTTCCCAGTGGCGCTGGGGGCCACTATCGCAGGAGCACGAGGAGCTGTGGCGCGCCAGCGACGGCTCGTTCGCGGTGCTTGCTGGTATCCAGTGGAAGTTGCTGGTGGAGAACATTCGCGCCGCCGGTGCGACGATCGGAGACCGCTACCGCGAGTTGCGCTACGAGGAGTTCGTGGAGGGCCCGGCGGCTGCGCTGGCCGAGTTGACCGAGTGGTGCGACCTCGAAGCCGATCCGCGACAGGCGGAGCGAATTGCAGCCCTAGGCGTGCGCCCCGTGGGTGAGAAGTGGCGCGAGTCGCTGAGTGTCGAGGAGCAGCGCCGGCTTGGGACGGCGCTGGCCCCGAGCCTCGAGGCCCTCGGCTACCCGGTCTGAGTCGCTGCTGGCGTGGCGACCGACTCGTCGAAGAGCGCCAGGTGTGCGCGCGCGGAGGCGTCCCAGGTGAAGTGGGCCACGCGTTCCCGTCCGCGCGCACGTGCGCGTTCGCGAAAGGCCGCATCGTCGAGGCCGCACGCCAGTGCGTCGGCCAGTGCTGCCACGTCGTCGTGGGGCGCGTAGAGCGCCGAATCTCCCGCCACCTCTCGCGATACCGGGATGTCCGCCGCGACCACCGGCACGTCGGAGGCCATGGCCTCGAGCAGTGGGTGCCCGAACGTCTCGAGGTATGACGGAAACGCGAATAGCTGCGCTCCGCGGTACCACGCCGGAACTTCCGCGTAGGGCACCGCGCCTACGATGCAGATGCGCTCCTGCAGGGAGCCAGCTGCGGCCCGGGCGTTGCGCATCTGGGCCGAGTAGTCGGGATCCATGTCGTCGCCGACGATGACGAGATCCGGCGTGTCGGCACGGCGCCGCGCCAGCAACGTCCAGGCTTCGATCAGGCGCACGAAGTTCTTGTAGCGATAGATGGAGCTCACCGAGAGCAGATACGGACGCGGGTAGGGCGCGGGCGCCGGGCTGGCTGAGAAGCGCTCGGGATCGATGCCGTGGTGGATCACGGCTCGCTTCGCTGGGGGCAGCCCGATCGACTCCCCGATCCAGCGCGCCGAGTCGTGGCTCACGAAGAGGATGCGGGCGCTCGAGCGCGCCGTGACCCGTGCGAGCCGGCGCAATGCGCCGAGGCGGAATACCTGAAACGCGTACCAGCCCTGATCCAGCGAAGTGAACACATTTGGGTTGCGGAAGCTCGCAATCACCGGGCAAGGCGCCAACAGCGGTGCGATATCGCCAGCCGCGAAGTAGACGTCAGCGCGCCAGCGCCGTGCCATCTGGGGAGCGCTCAACCAGCTAAAAGCCAGACGTCTCGCGAAGCCGGCGTCCGGCAGAGCCACGACTTCGAGATTGTGCGCCTTCGGCAGGCTTTGGCGAAGAGAGGCGGAGCGCGCCAGCAGGCGGAAGCGGCGCTCCGGCGCCAGCTCCGCCAGCCGCGGCAGGAGGTTCACCAGGTAGGTGAACCCACCGCCGCGTCGGGCCATGGTGGCGTCGATCAGAATCCGCGAAGCGGCTGCGGCCATGTTGCGCCGCTCACGATAGCCCGACTGCAGCGCGATCGAGCCGGGGCCCGGCAGGGCCTCGTGCCCCCGCACCGCCCAGCACAGGCCCCGGCTCTTCCTCGGCCCCCATCAGTCGTGCCAGAGGCTCTGCCACCAGCGCCGAGCCGCCCCGGACGACGGCCCGTTGCCGCCGAGCCCGATGCGACGGCGGATCTCTGCCAGGTCCCAGCCGGTGAGCGACGCCAGGGTCTGTGCCTCGCGCTCCCGACGCTGCGCCAGCTGCTCGCGGTACTGCTGTGCCGCCGGGCACGTGGCCGGCCCCGCGAAGGGGTGCCGCAGTACGTAGCGTCCCTGGAAATTGCTGCGGTCGCCCGTCTCCTGGAAGACCAGGTCCGCCGGAAAGCGTTCGGCGTCGTAGCGCAGGTGCAGGCGCGTCACGAATACGTCGAGTGCGGGGCCAACGCCGGGCTCCACCCAGAAGACGCCCAGGTCGCGCAGCTCCTGCCGCGACAGCGGGTCCGCCGCGCAGGGGTCACACCAGGCCATGTCCCAGGCGTACTCCGTGAACACCACGCGCATGTCCTCGCGGCGCACCTGCTCGTCGAAGAGCGAGGTGTAGAAGTCGCCGAAATCGGCCTTCAGGTAGGTCGGCACCTCGATGCCGGTGGGCAGCTTCACCGTGCGGTAGTTCGTCGTCTCGACACGACCCTTGCGCGTCAGTGTGTAGACGAAGAGCTCCTGGCTTCCGTTGGCGTTGAGTGTCCCGAGGCGGATCGGCAGCATGAACTTCGGCGACTCGTAGGCCACCTGGAGCGGGCGCAGGTAGCTGAATCCGAGCTTGCTCTGCGCTTCGAGGTTCACCTTGGCCACGAAGAAGCGCATGCCCTGCTTCAGGTAGCTCGACAACACGGGCACCGCGCCGTCGGGAAGCCGGTAGCCGCTCTGGCGCAGCCAGCGTGCCAGGCCATCGCTCTGCTGCGCCGACAGAATCAGGATGTCGTACTCGCCGACGCTGTAGGATGCCTCGATGCTGACGCCCTCCGCGCGTGCCGCCCGCAGCCTCTCTTCTGCCGCGTCGGATTTTGCCACTGTGCGGGGTGCCATCGAGCGCTCGTAGACCGGGGAGCACGGGTCGCTGTCGTGGTACTCGACCAGGCGAGGCGAGGTGTAGGCATCGAGGTGCTCGATCACGGCGCGTTCGCCGACGTGGATCTGTTCGCGCTCTACGAACGTTGGCACCGGGATCACCATCGCGAACTCCTTCGGATCGCCCTGGAAATCGTTCGACATCGTGATGACCGTGCGATCGCCATCACGCACCAGCACGACCTGCGACGCCTTGTTGAAGAGCTTCGTGTCCGCCTTGGCAACGTAGAAACCACAGAATGCTCGTGCGTCGGTGTGCAGGAGGAAGGCGAGTGCCAGGGCGAGGCCCGTGGCGATGACGTTGCGTCGGTTTCGGGTCTTCATGAGGTTCTCCTTTGCGGAAGTCGCGAGCTGCAACGAGCTCGGGTTTCGGAGTTCTGGCGTGGTCCACGCAGGCTCGGGGCCGGGCGCCCGTCGCTCGATCACGGGCACCGGCAGCCACGAGAGCCCCCCCGGCAGGCCGGAGTCGCGGGTCGCGTCGTCGTTCCATGCTCCATAGGTCTGCGGCGGGCGGAAAGCGGATCAGCAATCTCGAAGACTGGATAATGCTTAGCTATTTCGGCATGTTACAGGGGAGGCGTCCGCGCTCGCGCCGCGCTCCCCGCGGAGGTTGGCCCGCGCGGCGCGTTCAGCGGCCGGCGGCGATCGTCACGTTCGGGAGGAACCCCCGCGACACGTGCCGACGCAGCCGCGCTGGCAACACACCCATCGCGGCTTCGAGCGCTACGACGAGGCGCCAAGGCAATCTCACCCGCGCGCCGCGCGCGTTCCAGTAGGCGCGCAGCGCTGTGAAACCCGCCGACCGCAGCAGCGGGCCCAGCTCCGTGTAGGTCCATTCCTTGAGATGGAAACCCTCCGGCGTATCCGAAAAGAAGCGGGATACATCGTGCGGCCCACAGAGGGCGTGTGGCGTGCGAAAGAAGTAGACGCCTCCGGGCGCCAGGATGCGCCGTACCAGGCGAAAGTGCAGCTCCGTGTCTTCCGGGTGCAGATGTTCGACGAGTTGATCGCTGAAGACCAGATCCAGACAGCCATCGGAGAGCCCCAGCTCATAGCCGTCGTAGACCAGCAGGCGGAATTTCTCCGGTTCGTCTTTCCAGCTTCCGCGTTGGTCGGAAATGTCGATGCCGGTGACCGAGGCGACGTGCCCGCAGAGTTCGAGGCAAAAGAGGCAGTCGCCCGGTGCGAACTCTGCGACCCTCTGCGCCGGCTCGAGAAAGCCGCGCAGCAGGTCGAGCTTCGAACGGTTGTGAAGCGCGGTGCGGGCCGGGTCGTCGCGTCGCAAGAGCCGCGGGTGATCGGGGACGAGGGCGAATAGCTCATCGTACATGGTGCGGTAGATCTGGCTGCGCTCGGCGCGCGGCGCCGCCAACAGTCTGGCTGCGATGCGGCGTTCCACCTCGTAGTGGTTGCGCACGTTCTCGAGGCTGCGGCCCGGCGGCAACGCGCGTGCCCGGCGGACGACCGTGTCCATCTACCCAGTGTCGCGCGCCCGGGGGGTCTCGGCATCAGGGCGGGGCGACGGCGGAGTGGTAGTCTTCGATGGGATGGCAGACGGCGAAGCCTCACCGGAACCCGGATCCAGCGCTCCCCGTCGCAGCATTACGATTCGCCGAAGCCTGATTCGCAACCTCTGTCTGCTGATCATCGTGTTGACGGGCGCGATCCTGCTCACCACCGTCATCACGGCAGAGCGGATCCGCAGCTCGATGTCGGAGGCGCTGATCGAGCGGGCCATGGGCCAGGTCGAGGCCGATGTCGCGGGCTTCCTGATGCCAGTGGAGCGCAGTCTGCTCCTCTCCCGCGATCTCCTGGAGAATGGCGTTCTGGACATCGACGCTGGCGACGGCCTGAACCGCGTCTTCGTGCCGATGATCGAGAATCTCCCACAGATCTCTGCCGTGAACATCGGGGATGCCGAGGGACGCGGCTTTCTGCTGCTGCGCCTCCCGGATCGCTGGCGCAACCGGCAGGTCTGGACCGAACGCTGGGGCCATCGCCTCGAGTTTCGCGAATGGTCTGACGACGCCCCGGAGACGCGCTGGACCGTCGATGACCCGCCGGAAGACGAGCGCTACGACCCGCGCACGCGGGACTGGTACCAGGTGGTCGAAGCCGCTCGCGCACCGGGCGAGGCGGCTCCCGACCAGATCTATTGGACTCGTCCCTACCGGTTCTTTACGACTGGTCAGTTGGGTGTGACGGCCGCGGTGCACGTGACCGATGCTTCCGGTCGCGAGCTGGTGCTGGCCTTCGACGTGCTGCTGAGCGATTTGACCGAGTTCACCCAGCGGCTGGAGGTCAGCGAGAACGGCTTCGGCTTCGTGGTGGATGCCGATGCGCGCCTTCTCGGTCTGCCGGGCCTCGCGCAGCTGGGCAACGATGCGGCACGGGAGCGTGCGCTCCTGCAGCGCCCGGGTGAGATCGGCATCGAACTGCTGCGCGACGGGGGGCGTGCGCTGGCAGAGCGCTTTCCCGAGCGGCTGCCGACCCTGTTCTCTTTCGAGAGCGAAGGCAAGACTTTTTGGGTCCAGACGCGCACCGTCGAACTCGGCGCCAACCAGTCGATTCGCATGGTGGTCGCGGTGCCGGAGCGCGATCTGGTCGGCGCCATCACTCAGCAGCGCTTCTTCCTGCTCGGCGCGGCGCTGTTGGGCTTCGCGGTCGCGGTCGCGATGGCGTTCTGGCTCGCGCGTCGCTACGGAGTGCCTCTCGCCGCTCTGGCGCGCAACAGCCAACGCATCGGCGCTCTCGAGCTCGGCGGGATCGCACCGGTGCAGACGCGGCTGCGCGAGCTGCAGCAGCTCGCGACGGAGCAGGAGCGCATGCGCGTCACCCTCGATTCGTTCTCGCGCTACGTGCCCATGGAGATCGTCCGCGAGCTGATGGCTCGGGGCGAGGCCGCTCGCATCGGCGGGGAGCGCCGCAGTGTGACGGCGCTCTTCACCGACGTGAGGAGCTTTACCTCGATCGCGGAGCGTCTCGCGCCGGAGGCGCTGACCGCGCACATGGCGGAATACTTCGAGGAGCTTCTCGGCATCATCCAGGGCGACGGCTTCGGTACGGTCACGCAGCTGAACGGCGACGGACTGATCGCGCTCTGGGGGGCTCCGATCGACGACGCCGCGCACGCCCAGCATGCCACGCAAGCCGTTCTGCGCTGTCGCAACCGATTGGGGGAGCTGGCCGCGCTCTGGCAGGCCCGAGGTCTGCCAGAACTCCCCACCCGCTTTGGCCTGGCCAGCGGCCCCGCGGTGATCGGGAACGTCGGCGCACGCTCCCGGCTCGTCTACACGGGCATGGGGGACACCATGAACCTCGCCAGCCGCCTGGAGGGGCTCGGCCGTTTCTACGGAGTCTCGGCGCTCGCATCCCGCGCGACCCGGGATGCGGCTGGCCCCGGCGTGGTCTGGCGTCGGGTCGACAGCGTGCGCGTGAAGGGTAAGCAGCAGCCAGTCGAGATCTTCGAGCTCCTCGGCAACGAGTCCGAGGTGTCCGATTCGCAGCGCGAATTCGCCGCCGCCTACGAGGCCGCCCTCGAGGCGTACACCGCGGGGGAGTTCCGCGCGGCGGTCGCTGCCCTCGAGAGCCTCTGCGAGCTGCGGCCGGACGATCTCTCGGTGCAGCGCCTTCTCGGACTGGCGCGCCAGTCCGAGCTGCACCCCCCCGGGCCGGACTGGGACGGCATCTCCGAGTTCGAGGTGAAGTAGAGGGGCGGCGCGAGGAGGCGTTTTCCTCCACAATGGCCCTCCCGCTTCCGCCACCGGCGGGCGCGGATCCCGATCGGAGTCGCCACCATGACCACCCCTGCCTCGCTGTCCCCGGCGACTCGACCTGTCGCGCTAGAGGGCTCCCTCGTGGCGATCGAATTCTAAGCTCTCGAAAGGAACCGAAAGCGTCATGCCCGACAATTCTTCTCTGCTCTCCGGCGTTCGCGTGATCGAGTCGAGCCTGCTCGGCCCCGGCTTCGTCGCGACATTCTTTGCCGATATGGGGGCCGACGTCATCAAAGTCGAACCGCCGGCTGGCGACTACATCCGGCAGATGACGTGGCCGATCGTGAATGGCGTGTCCTTGCTCCACCTGCACACGCACCGCGGCAAGAAGAGCATCACGCTGAACTTGAAGAGCGAAGATGGCCTCGCGCTCTACAAGGAGCTGGTGGCGACGGCCGACGTGGTGGTCGAGGCCATGCGACCCGGATCGCTCGCGAAGCTCGGGCTCGGCTTCGAAGTGTTGAAGAAGGTCAACCCGAAGATCGTATTCGCCACGCTCTCCGGCTACGGCGCGACGGGCCCGTACAAGGACATGCCGAGCCACGGCATTGCCTTCGACACCTGGTCGGGCATCGTCCAGCCTATCAAGGACGACGAGGGCTTCACGCGGATTCCACCGGACATGCCGAACGTCGGCATCAATGTGGGGCCGATGTTGGCGGCGATCGCCATCCTGTCGGGTGTCATCAAGGCGCGCGAGAGCGGTGAGGGCTGTGAAATGGAGTTTGCCCAGGCGGATGCCGCGGCGTACATGGATTGGTATCGGATCGAATCCGAGCGGGCGTATCTGCGGCCCGAGGACGAGGTTACGGGCAACCCATCCGACAACTACGAACGGCGGCCGGCCGGCCTCGCCGGCATGTGGGGCGGCGTGCGCTACCAGGCCTACGAGGCCACGGACGGCCACGTGCTCTTCATGGCTTCGGAGCAGGTGTTCTGGAAGAACTTCTGCGAGGCAATCGGCCGCATGGACTTCTTCGAGAAGTGGCCCGGCTCGAGAGTCGCCGATCACGCACGCAACAATCTCGAGCTGCAGGCCGAGCTGAAGCAGATCTTCCTCACGCGCAGCGTGAAGGAGTGGCTCGCTTTCAGCAGCGAGCACAACACGCCGATCGCGCCCTTCAACACGCGGGCGAGCCTCGCCGACGATCCGCAGTTCCAGGAGCGCATGGGCTTTCTGCCCATCGACGCCGTGGGCTGCGAGCAGCTGCCGCTGCCGGTCTTCGTGAACCACCAGCCGTTGCCGGTGCCGAGCATGGCGCCGACCGCCGGTCAGCACACGGAAGAGGTGCTGAGCAAGGTTCTGGGCAAGGACGCAGCGACGATCGCGAAGCTGCGCGAAGGCGGCGTCTTCGGCTGAGCCGGCCGCCCCGGTCCGCGTCCGGCTTCTCCGGCGTCCGTTGGAGGTGCGTGCGATGGAGTTTCATTTCCCCCAGGTGTTCGAGGCCATCGCGGCTGCCATCCCCGACCGCGAGGCCGTGGTCTTCCGGGAGCGGCGTCTCAGCTATGCCCAGCTGCGGGATCGCAGCCGGCAGCTGGCGCAGGTGCTGCTGCGGCACGGCCTGGGTGATGTGGGCGAGCGCAGCGGGCTCGCGGGGCACGAGTCCGGCCAGGCGCATCTGGCCCTCTACCTGCACAACGGCAACGAGTACCTGGAGAGCATGCTCGGGGCGTTCATGGGGCGGCTGGCACCGCTCAACGTGAACTACCGCTACGTGGATGAGGAGCTCCTCTATCTCTTCCAGAACTCCCGGGCGAAGGTGCTCGTCTACCACGCCGAATTCGCGCCGCGCGTGGCAGCCCTGCGCGAGCGTCTGCCGGAACTCGAGCTCTTGATCCAGGTGGACGACGACTCGGACAACCCCTTGCTGCCGGGGGCGCTCGCCTACGAGGATGCCCTGGCCGCCGAAGCGGCTGAGCTGCCGGACGTCGCCCATTCGCCGGACGATCTCTACATCCTCTACACCGGCGGCACGACGGGCATGCCGAAGGGCGTGCTCTGGCGTTCGGCCGACATCTACATGGCGGCCATGGGCGGTCGCAGGGCCGACGGCCACCTGGCTGCCTCGCTCGAAGACGTGGCGGAGAATGCCGCGGGAGGCCTCGCGATCAAGGCGCTGGTCGGACCTCCGCTGATGCACGGGGCCGCCCAGTGGGGGGCGTTCATCAACCTGGGCATGGGAAGCACGCTCTTGTTCACCAACGAGGTGAAGCGCTTCGACGCTGCGCAGGCTCTCGATCTCATCGAACGCGAGAAGGCGCTGTCGCTCACCATCGTCGGCGATGCCTTCGCTCAGCCGCTGCTCGACGAGCTGCGCAAGGGCGGGCGCGATCTCTCGTCGCTCTTCGTCATCGCGTCGGGCGGAGCGCCGCTGTCGGAGAAGAGCAAGGCGGCGATGATCGAGCTCTTGCCCCACATCACCGTGATGGACGGTCTCGGTTCGTCGGAAACCGGTGTGCAGGCCAGCAATCCGAGCAACAAGGACACCGGTGTCTCCTCCGGCAGGTTCCAACCGGCGCCGGGCGCCTGCGTCGTGTCGGAGGATATGACGCGCGTGCTTCCGCCGGGGGATCAGGAGATGGGTTGGCTCGCGCAACAAGGACGCGTGCCGCTCGGCTACCTGGGCGACGCCGAGAAGACGGCCAAGACCTTTCCGGTGATCGATGGCGTGCGCTACTCCGTGCCGGGCGATCGTGCCCACTACAAGGACGACGGTGTGATCGAAGTGCTCGGGCGCGACTCGGTCACCATCAGCTCGGGCGGCGAGAAGATCTTCGCCGAAGAGGTCGAGACGGCCGTGAAGCAGCACCCGGACGTCTACGATGCGGTGGTGGCCGGGCGTCCCAGCGAGCGCTGGGGTCACGAGGTGGTGGCGGTGGTGCAGCTGCGCGAGGGAGCGACTGCCACCGAGGGCGACCTGATCGCGGAGGCCGGCAAGCACGTGGCCCGCTACAAGCTGCCCAAGGCCGTCATCTTCCGCGACCGCATCCAGCGCAGTCCGAGCGGCAAGGCGGACTATCGCTGGGCGAAGGAGCAGGCGACGGCGGGGGCTCGAACCTGACGGTGTGAGGCCACCATGCTGGAAGATTCAAGTGGTCACGCGAGCCAGAGCAGGCTCTCAGAAGGCGCTGCAGCTGACGTGGCGCAGCGCGCTCGAATCGACTGTCCGGGGGCCCTGTCTGCGCGGCGGTCTCACTCCAGCGCGTAGAGCTTCTGCAGCGACAGGATCAGGGACTCTGCCTTCTCCAGCAGCGGCGCGACGGCCGCCTGCGGCACGGCGTTGCGCGCCGTCTCGATGGCGTTCCTGTAGGCGCTTTCTACCTGGATGAGGAACGGCTCTGTGGCATCACGCTCGCCACCGATGCGGAGCTTCGTCACGAGCTCGCGGCTCGTCCGATGGGTGTACCTCATCTGAACCACGGCAGCGTCGCGCGTGCGTTCCTGCATTGCCGTCTCCTGCTGCGGAGCCGCTTCCGCTGCCTCGAGCGCCTGGGCCAGGGTGTCCTCGAGCTCCACCGCGAGCTCGAGCGCCCGCTTCACGTCCCACTCCTCCGCCAACGCCGCTCCGGCTCCCAGGCAGACGAACGCCAACGAGACGACGAAGACAGACCCGCGAAGCGCTCCACTCGACCCCATCACAGTGTTCGACCTCCTCGCCAACCCCCCGAGCGTAGCCGACCGCTCATCGTCTTCACTGAGGCCATGGCGGTGAAGGTCCGGGATGTGGCGGGAAAGATGCGGACGGGTGGGTTCGACCCGATGCGGGGCGCCTGCCCGTGTCGGAGGATCTGATGCGGGTGCTTCTGCCGGGCGATCAGAAAATGAAATGGGTTGGATCGTGTAGCCCGAGCGGTAGGCGGACTACCGCTGGGCAGCGGACGCGACGACGGCCGAGGCCTGAGCGCGGCGTCCTGCCGAGGTCAGCTGCCGTACAGGCCCGCGATGAGGCCGGTCGGCAACATCACCAGGTCGAGGGGCACGGTCAGGGCGGTCATGGGCCAGCGCGCCCAGCCGCTGATGCCCGCCTCTTCCATGCCGCGAGTGAGCGGAAAGATCATGTCGGTGCCGTAGCGGTAGTCGCGCATTTCGTCCCACGCGTCGATGGCGGAGCGACCGTCGTGGGGTGTATAGGGCTGTATCGGTGCGGCTGTGGCCGGCGGCGTCACTGCGAGCTCCGGCTCGGCGGCTTCCGGCGCCGGGATGGGCACCTCGCCCGCCCCAATGTCGTCCGCAGTCGCCGCACCGCAGAGGGCGACGGCGAGTGTCCCAGCAAGGATCCACAGCCTCATTGTCCGGACTCCCTTCAGGCTCGATGTATCGCGAGCATACCTCGGCTCGGCATTCCGGGCCCGCCGCTATGCTGCGACGATGAGCTCTGATGCCGGAAACTCGCGCCCCGGCGCAGCCCGGCCGTTGCTGCTGCTCCACGCGCCGGTCTGGCCGCACTTCTCTCGGATGGGCCGGTGAGCGCCTGCGTCCTGCCTCAGCGCGGCGTGGCAGCGCATCGGGCCGGCGCCGCCCATGCGCCGGAGAATACTCTGGTCGCGGTGCGCGAAGCGCTGCGTCTGGGCGCGCATCAGATCGAAGTGGATCTGCGCCGCACGGCCGACGGCGCCATCGTCGTGATGCACGACATCGATGTGGCGCGCACCACCGGCTCGAGCGGTGCCGTTGCAGAGCTCACCCTCCAGCAGCTTCGCCGGCTCGATGCCGGCGCACACTTCGCTATGTCCTTCGCCGGCGAGCAGGTGCCGACTCTCCAGGAGCTTCTCGAGGCGGTTCCGCGTGATCGCTGGCTGAACCTGCAGATCAAGCACGGCGAGCCGATTGCAGGAGAGGTGGCGCTGCAGCTCGTCCGCGCGGGCCGGCTGGAGCATGCGTTTCTGGCCTGCGACAGCGGCGCCGCCAGGGATGCTCGGGCCGCGCACCCCGACGTGTTGGTCTGCGATCTCACGCGGCAGCACAGCCGCCTGGAGTACGTGGCGCATGCGGCGGCCAGTGGCGCCCGCTTCGTGCAATTCCATCACCTGCGAGGTGAACCGAGTCGGGCGGAGATGGATGCGGCTCGTGCCGCGGGGCTGGGTGTCAACTTCTTCTGCGCGCCGGACTCGGACGTGGCGGCGCTCTTGGCCGCCGGTGTGGATTTTCCCCTCGTCGACGACGTGGTTGCGGGACTGAGGGTCGCCGAGCGCTTCGGCGTGACGCCGCTGCCGCGGCCGGGAGCGGCTACGCTCTGAGTGGGAGTGCCATGGCCCCGGGGTTGCCTGCACAGCACGAGCGCATGAGCAGCGGCGCCGACCGGTTGCTCTTCGTGTTGCTGGGTGTCGCCGCCTGTGCCGGCTGCGTGTTGTTGTTCGGCTACGAGTACGGTCGCGATCAGGGAATCTACGCCACCGTCGCAGCGGCGATGGCACGCGGTGGAGCGCCCTATCTCGACGCCTGGGATTTCAAACCCCCCGGCATCTTCGTCGTCTATGCCGCGGCGCGCGGCGTGTTCGGCCCGGGCATGGGCGCAGTGCGGCTGCTCGAGATGGCTGTCTACGCTTCGCAGCTGCCCGCGTTCATGTCGCTCTCCCGCCACTGGCTGGGCGATCCGAGGCCGGGCGTGTTGGCCGCGTTCGTCGCATTCTACGCACAACTTCAGCTCGAGTACTGGGACACGGCACAGCCCGAGAGCTTCGCAGGCGCCGCGGTCGTCTGGGCCCTGGTGTGCGCGGTGCGGGCGGAAGATGCGGCGTCTGCGGCCGTCCGGCTGCGGGCGTGTCTTGCGGCCGGGCTGCTCTACGCGGCGGCGGGCCTCTTCAAGCCGCACCTGGGTGTCGGTTTGGCGGTGAGCGCCTGGGTCATTTGCTCCGCCGCTCGCCGCCGGGGAGCTTCGCCGTGGGCGCCCTTGCTTGCGTGCAGCGCCGGTGCGGTGCTGGGGCTTCTGGCCTGCGCCGCGTGGCTCATGGCGGCCGGGGCCGGTCCGGCGACGCTCGAGACCTTCGCGGTCTTCCTGCCCGCCTATCACGCGCTGCGCTTCGAGCTGGCGCGGCTGCCCACTTTTGCGGTGCGGGCGTTCTTCGACGCTGCGTTTGGCTACACGGCGCTGCTGCCGGCCGGCCTGCTGGCGCTGGCCCTATTGCCTCCTCTGAGCACGCGGGAGCGCCGCTCGCTCGGTCACCTCGGCGGTGTGTTGGTGCTGCAGCTACTGGGGGTCGCCTATCAGGGGCGCTTCTACCCCTACCACTTTGCCGCGAGTCTCACGCTGCTGGCCCTGCCTGCGGGCTGGGGGCTGTGGAAGGTCTGGCTGCGCGCGCGCCCGGCGCCACTCGGCGTCGCCGCAGGGTTGCTCGCATTGGCGCTGCTGGCGTGGCCCGCGCCAGAGATCCCAAGCTACGGCGCGGCGGGCTTCTGGCAGCGTGTCGGACTGCGTGGCCGGATGTTGGCAGGCGCCGTCGATCCTCGCGCTGTGAACCTCCTGCACACCGCCGGCGATGTGCACTACGGCGCGAATCGGCGTGTGGCGGACTGGTTGGCGACGCGCACCGACCCGGATGCGCCAATCTATGTCTGGGGCTTCGAGCCCATGCTCTACGAGATGGCGGGGCGCCGACCGGCCAGCCGCTGGATCTACAACGTGCCCCAGCGGCTCGAGTGGAGCCACCGCGAAAGGGCGCGGGCCGAGCTGATGCAGGATCTCGAAGGGCAGCCTCCGGCGGCGGTCGTGCTGCTGAGAAACGACGTGCGTGCCGGCGTCACGGGAAGTCTGCGAGACAGCGCGACGGAGCTCGGGAGCTTTGGAGAGCTGTCGGCCTGGCTCGCGGACGGTTACGAAAAGGCCTTCAGCATCGAGGATTTGGAGGTGTACCTCCGCCGCGACTGAAGTTGCTTTTCGAGTCGCTCCGCGGGTTACACTGGCTGCTGTCCGCAGGAGGGGATCGATGTTCAACCAAACGTTAGGGCGCCTCACGATCGTTCTGATGACTGGTTTCGCGCAGGCTTCTCTGTCGGTGGCCGCTGAGTTGACCACGGCTGAAGAGATCGACGCCTGCTACGAAAGCAATTTTCCCGACTCGACCGCTGTGCAGACGGTGACGCTGAGCGCCAAGGACCGCATCGGCGCCGTCACCACGTCGCGTGCGACCCTGTACTGGAAGAAGTTCGACGACGGTCTATCGAAGGTGATGATGCGCTTCGAGAAGCCGGCGGATCTGCGCGGTGCGGGCCTGCTCATGATCGAGAAGAAGAAGCGCAACGATCTGTTCATGTATCTCCCGGAGCTGCGTCGCGTCAAGCGGATCAGCAAGCACATGAGCTCCGGGTCGATGTTCGGAACCGACTTCAGTTACGAGGAGTTCGAGCGCATCCAGGGTATGAAGCTGGATGGGGTCAGTGAACGTCTCGAGGACGACGAGATCGGCGGACGTGAGATGTACGTGACTTCGGCGACTCCAGCCGCGGAAGAGGAGTCGAGCTACGAGCGCATCAAGACCTGGATCGACAAGCAGACTTGTGTCGCGCTGCGGACGGAGTTCTACGAGCGCGGCGACCAACCGCGCAAGATCATGACGGCGCCGTACGAACGCGTCTCGCGAGAGGCTGATGTCTGGGTGGCACGGGAGATTGTGATGCACGATCGTCGCGACGAGACGGATACCACGCTCCGGGTGGAGGAGCTCGAGATCGGGCTCGAGGTGCCCCGCAAGCTGTTCTCGCAGAAGGAGCTCGACCAGGGCGGCCGTTGAGGTCGTGAGGCGCATGAGTCGCTGGCTTCGTTTCGTGACAGCCCAGCCGGTCACCGTGTTGACCACGGTGCTCGCCATCTCCCTCTTCGCGGCGTCGCGAATCGTGGATTTTCGCACGGGCGAGATCCACATCTCCTTCGATCCTTCGACCAACGCCTTGCTGCCCGAGGGGGATGAGGGCCGGCTCTTCTACGACCATGTGCGCAAGGTCTTTGGCAGCGACGAGACGATCCTCGTGGCGGTGAGTGCTGAGGACATCTTCAGCGCGGAGCATCTGCGCCGCATCCAGCGCATGGGCGAGCGCATCGAGGCGATCGAGGGCATCCACCACGTCGTCAGCCTGTCGACGGCGCTGAACATTCGGGGTGACGAGTCGGGGCTCGCGATCGAGCCCTTCGTGGAGGAGGTGCCGGACGATCCGGCAGAGCTCGCGGAGATCCGCCGACAGGCGCTCTCGAACCCCATCTACGCCGGCAATATCGTCTCCCGCGATGGCAGGACCGCGGCGCTGATGATCTACCTGATGGAGATGACCGAGCGGGAGCTGCTCGCGCGCGGCATCGACGAGCAGATCCGGCGGATCGCGGAAGAAGAACGGGGCGACGCGCAGATCTGGGTTACCGGGCAGGCCTACGTGAAGGCCGAGATGAGCCGCGCGCTGCTCTCGGATCTGCTGCGTACGATTCCGCTGGTGGCCCTCGCGATCACGCTGGTGGCGTTTCTCTCCTTCCGCTCGTTCTTCGGTGCACTGGTGCCTCTCATCACCGTGGGGATCGCTCTGCTCTGGACGCTGGCGATTCTGGTGACTACCGGACGCGCACTGAACGTGATCACGGTGGTGCTGCCGCCTCTGATCCTGGCGATCGGCTTCGCCTACGCCGCCCACGTGGTGTCCGAGTACTACGATCTTCTGCGCACCGGCGAGGCGGAGAAGACCCACCGGGAGACCGTCGAGAAGGCGCTGGGCCTGGTGGCGCTTCCGGTGGCCTTGACGGGACTCACCACCGCCATCGGCTTCCTCTCGCTTGCGATCAGTCCGTTGACCGCGATTCGCGAGTTCGGACTCTTCACCACCGCGGGCGTCGTGATCACGATGTTGGTGTCTCTGACCTTCGGTCCTGCCCTGCTGTGCCTGCTTCGGCCCCCCCGGCGGTTGCGCCAGGCTGTGCCAGAGGCCGCCGCCTCCGCATTCGACCGCCTCGCACGAGCCACCGCGCAGTTCGCGATACGCCGGCGTATCGCGATCCTGTCCACGGGGGCTGCTATCGGGCTTTTTTCGGCCTACGGCGTCACGCAGATCGTGGTCAGCACCGACGTCGTCAAGCTCTTCCATCCGCAGCACCGGGTGCGCGTCGACTTCGAGGCGGTGAACGACAATCTCGAGGGCTCAGATGCCGTCTACGTGGTGTTAGAGGCGCCGTACCGCGATGCGTTCAAGGAGCCGGAGAATCTCGCGTCGGTCGAGCATCTGCAGCTCTGGCTCGAAGAGCAGCCGAACATCGGAGGGACCACGTCGGTCGTCGACTACGTGAAGCTGATCCACCGCGGTTTCATGGGCGACACGGACGAGCTGGTGATCCCAGAGTCGAAGGAGCTCGTGGCCCAGCTGATGTTCTTTGGCGGCAACGACGAGATGGAGAGCTTCGTCGATTCTCGCTGGCAGACCGTGAGCATCCTGGCCCGTTCGCGCGCCATCGATTCAGCCGACGTCACCGAGCTCGTGGACCGCATCGAGGCATATCTGGTGAGGCTGCCCGACCACTTGAAGGGCCGCGTCACCGGCAACAACGTGCTGATCAACCAGACCAGCGATCAGGTCGCTCTCGGCCAGGCGGTGAGCCTGGCGCTGGCCTTCATCGCGATCTACGCGGTGCTGTGCCTGCTCTTCACGTCGTTCCGGGTGGGGCTGCTGGCACTGGTGCCGAACATGCTGCCGGTGCTGGTGTATTTCGGAGCGCTCGGTTGGACGGGTGTCACCTTGAACACGACGACGGGTCTGGTGGCGTGCCTGGTGCTCGGTATCGCCGTCGACGACACGATCCACTTCCTGGCGCGCTTCAACTCGGCTGCCAAGCGTCTGGGGAGCGAGGCCAAGGGGGTCGTCGAGGCACTGCTCACGGTGGGCCGGCCGGTGACCTACACGAGCCTTGCGCTGTGTCTCGGCTTCCTGGCGATCGCGACGAGCACGCTCCAGAACCAGAAGGAGTTTGGCTATCTCGCGGCCTTCACGCTCGGCGTCGCGTGGCTTGCAGACGTCCTATTTACCCCGGCGCTCGCCGCGCGCATGCGGGTTGTGACCCTGTGGGACCTGCTGACGCTGGATCTCGGCGAAAATCCGCTCGACACCATTCCGCTGCTCGAGGGCCTCACCCTGCGCCAGGCCCGGATCACCGCGCTGATGACCCGCATGCAGGAGCACGCGGCCGGCGAGATGCTCTGGAAGGCCGCCGACCCCGGCGACTCGATGTACGTGGTGGTGCAGGGTGAGCTCACCGCCATCGTTCCGGGCAAGCACGGTGCCGACCGAGTGCCGCTGCGTCGCGGTGATGTGGTGGGCGAGATCGGGCTCTTCCACGGTGAGCGCAGCGCCGACGTCGAGGTGACGCAGGACTGCATGCTCATGCGCCTCACCCAGGAGAACCTGGCGCGTCTCCAGAAACGCTATCCGCGCATCGGTGCGCAGGTCTACCGCAACATCAGTCACGTACTGGCGGATCGCATGGCGCGCAGTACGGCCCGTGTGCGTTAGGCGGAAATTTCCCATTGCAGGAGGAGACAACCGATGGAGTGGACCAGCATTGCGCTCTTCGTGCTCGCCGGGCTTCTCGTTCTGGTCGGCACCCTCGGCACCGCCCTGCCGGCGCTGCCCGGGGTGCTCATGGTCTTCGCCGGGCTCCTGTTGGCCGCCTGGACCGATGGCTTCGTGCACGTGGGCACGGGGATGCTCGTGGTATTGGGGCTCCTTGCGGCTCTCACCTACGCCGTCGATTTCGCCGCCGGCGCACTCGGTGCGCAGCGCGTGGGAGCCAGCCGGCGCGCGCTGATCGGGGCCGTTCTGGGCGGCCTGGTGGGTCTCTTCATGGGAATCGCTGGCGCCATCGTGGGGCCCTTCGTCGGCGCCGTGATCGGCGAATACACGGTGCAGCGAAATCTCTCGCAGGCGGGGCGCGTGGGCTTCGGCACGTGGCTGGGAATGGCCGTCGGGCTGGCTGCGAAGCTCGCGCTGGTCTTCGCGATGCTTGCGCTCTTCGTGCTTGCGCTCTTCTTCTGAGCGGACGGACTCCACTGCGAGGAGCCTGGGCGTCCGGAGGCCGCTCTGGGCGGATGCAGCGTCGGGCAGGTCTTGCACGGAAGCGCGAGGCCGGGCATTCGCGCTCGATGCGCTTCCAGGCGGGCAGCCCCGCGGCTCAGTCGAGTCGGGCGCAGACGAAGGTGATGTCGTCGCGGGTGGGCTCGTTCTTGCGAAATTCCTCGAGCGCCTGGCGCAGAGCGTCGACGCATGTCTGCGCGTCTACCGCGGCGCCTCCGGCGAGTGAAGCCAGCGTGCGCTCGATGCCGAACTCCGTGTCCGATTCGTCACGCGTCTCGAAGACGCCGTCGGTGAGGAGCAGCAGGCTCTCATCGGAGCCGAGCACCAGGGTTTCATCCCGGTAGTGCGCGTCCGGCGTCGCGCCGATCGGTATGCCGCCGTCACCGCTGTGGTGCACACGTGCGTCTGTGCCAGTCAGTACGATCGGATGCGGATGGCCGGCCCGCACGTACTCGAAGCGGCGTGTCGACAGCTCGAGCACGCCGTAGAGCAGCGAGAAATAGTGCCCGGAGCGCTCCATCAGCGGAAAGCGTCGGTTGAGCTCTGCGGCGAGCTCGGCGGGCGGTGTGAGCGCGCCGTCGGGGCGTCGCAACAAGCCGCCCCGATCCGGGTCCGCGTGCAGGACGTGGGAAAGGCTCACGGAGTAGAGCGCTGCCGGCGTGCCGTGGCCGGAAACGTCGAGAGCGTAGAGCGCCACGTGATCGCCGTTGATGGGGAGCACGTTGAAGAGATCGCCGCCCAGGTGGGCGCAGGTTTCTGCGTACCAGGCGAAGCTTGCCCCCTGCACGTCGGGCGCCACTGAGGGCATGCAGGCGCGTTGTACCTCGGCGGCGTGAGAGAGGTCACGTGCCAGCCGCGCCTGCGCGAACTCGAGATCGTTGATGCGAGCCGCCAGGCGGTTCTCCAGCGCGAGGATGCGCTCGGACACGCGTAGCTGGGCCAGCAATTCGGGCTCGTCGAAGGGCTTGCGCAGGAAGGCGTCCGCGCCAGCGTCGAGGCCGGCAATGAGGTCCTGTGGATCCGTGCGCGCGGTCATCAGCAAGATGGGCAGGTAACGCTCCCGCGGCTGCTCGCGAATGCGCCGGCAGAGGTCGACGCCGCTGGTGCCGGGCATCACCCAGTCGGTGATGAGCACGTCGATGTCCGGCTCGGTCCCCAGCAACTGCCAGGCCTTGTCGCCGCTCGCCGCCGCCACCACGGCATGGCCGCGCTCGATCAACGCCTCCTCCAGCGCTCGGCGCCAGAAGGTCTGATCGTCGGCCACGAGAATCTTCACTCACTGCATTTCGGCAATCCGACGCGCAGAGCTGAGCGCGCCTTGCCAGCGGCGCGCCTCGGCGCCTAGAGCTTCCCACGCCAGTCTTGGGTCGGGCTTCTAGTCGAGATCCGGAATGTCCGTGTCCAGGCTCGATTGCTGCAGGCCGCCGTCCACTTCGAGGATGCGGCCCGTCACGTAGGAGCCGGCGGGTGAGGCGAGGTAGAGCACCGCGGCGGCAATGTCCTCCACCCTTCCCAGGCGCCGCAGCGGCGTACCGTCCACCATCTTCTTTCGCAGCTCGTCATCGAGCAGACTCTCGAGCGCGTCCGTCGCGATGGAACCGGGCGCAACCGCGTTGACGCGGATCTTCGGCGCAAGATCGGCCGCCAGGTTGCGTGTCAGGTGGCACAGCGCGGCCTTGGCGGTGCCGTAGGCCGCAAAGCCACGATCCGCGAAGCGCCCAGCCGCGGAGGCGATATTGATGATGGCACCGCCGCCCGCCTTCAGGATGTGCGGCGTGGCGAGCTGGCTCAGGTTGAACGCGGTGGTGACGTTCCACTCGAAAGCCTTGTTGAAGGATCGCTCACTGGTGTCGAGGAAGGCGCCGGGGGCGCTGCCTCCAGCGTTGTTCACGACGATATCGATCTTGCCGAAGACCGAGAGCGCGCGATCGACCAGCTGCTCCATGCCCTCGCGTCGAATCAGGCTGCCCGGCACCACCTCGGCCCGGCGGCCGAGCTTGGCTACGTCGGCCGCCACCTCACGCAGGTGCGCCTCGGTGCGTGCGCCGATCACCACGTCGGCGCCTGCCTCCGCCAACGCTCTGGCCGTGGCGGCTCCGATGCCGCGGCCCGCGGCTGTGACGATCGCGACCTTGTCGTCGATGCGAAAATTCTCGAGCATGCCTCTGTCTCCTCAGCTCGGAAGCTTGCCGCGCATCACATCGGGGCCGAGCGTCGGCGCGATGAACGGGCCGAAATCCGGACCGCGACGCAGATGCTGACCACCGTCGATATCGATGCAGGTGCCGGTGATCCAGCGCGACTCCGGCCCGATCAGAAAGCGCGCCAGAGCGCCCACATCTTCCGGCTCGCCGACGTCGGCCATGGGCGTGTTCTCGATGTAGCTGCGGTAGGTCTCGCTGTCCCGCGGAACTCCCTCCATGATCTCGGTGGCAATGAAGCCGGGCGCGATGGCGTTGAAACGGACCCTGCTGGCCCCGAACTCGTCTGCGGCGTTGCGCATCATCGCCTCGATGCCCGCCTTACCGGCACAGTAGGCACCGAAGTAGGGGTGGGTCAGGTGGCCGGCGATCGACGACATCCCGACGAAGGAGCCTCCGCCCGCTTCGACCATGTGCGGCACCGTGTGCTTGATGCAGAGCATGGTGCCGAGCACGTTCAGGTGTAGTACGCGCAGGAACTCCGTCTGCTCCAGTACCTGGTACGGGCCCATGCCGCCGCCGCCTCCCGCGTTGGCGACGCAGCCGTCCAGCCGGCCCGTGGGCTCGAGCGCCGTGTCCACAGCTGCCTTCACGTCGTCCTCCTGCGTCACGTCGGCGACGATGATCTGCACGCTGCCGCCGTTGCCGGAGTCCTGGCGAATTCTCTTTGCGGCGTCCTCGAGCTTCGACTCTGTACGGCCGCAGATGGTGACGGCTGCGCCGTCGGCGGCGCAGGCCGCCGCGCAAGCGCGGCCGATGCCCGTTCCGCCTCCCGTGACGAGGACTGCCTTGCCTTCGAGTCCGCCCGCCGGGCGCCCGTTCTCGGCCACTGCTCGCTACCTCCCTTGCATACTCCGATTGGGGGCGGCAGCGTATCACGGTGATGGAGCGAACGGGGCAAGCTCTCGTCGGGTGTCTACTCCTCTGGGTCGGTCTGGCGGGGCTCGCGGGGGCGAAGTCCGCTGCCGCTCCTCCCACACGCTTCGTCGAGGTCGAGCGTTTCGCCACGTCGGCGGCCACCCAGGGCGTGGCCGTCGATGCGGAGCACTTCTACGCGATCGGCACGCGCAGCATCGAGAAATATGCACGCGCGAACGGCGGGCTCGTTGCCACCTGGAACGCGGGGGATGATCCCAGGGTGATCCACCTGAACGGCGGCATCGTGGTGGGGGATACTCTGTTCTGCGCGCACTCGAACTATCCGGGCATTCCCATGCGCAGCTCCATTCTGCGTTTCGACGCAGCCAGCCTGCGACTGCGGGATGTGAGGGAGCTCCCGCTTGCGCCGGGCTCACTCACCTGGCTCGACTGGCGTGGGGGTTCTTGGTGGCTGGCCTTCGCGCACTACGAGGGGCGCGGCGGTGTGCCGGACAAGGGACCGGGAGCTTCGCGCGTCGTGCAGCACGATGCGGGGTGGAACCCCGGGCGCGCCCTCGCCTTTCCCGGAGAGGTGGTGGAGCGCTTCGGCGCTCATAGCAGCTCCGGAGGGGGTTTCGGGCCGGACGGGCTGCTCTACGTCACGGGGCACGATGCGGCGGAGCTCCATGCGCTGCGCGTGCCGGCGCATGGCGACACGCTGGAATGGGTGGCGACCGTGCCGGCGCCGATTGCCGGCCAGGGGATTGCTTGGGACCGTGCGCCCCCGGCCTCTCTGTGGGGAATCGTGCGCGGACACCGTCAGGTGCGTCGCCTCGATGCGGCAGACGACGGCTTCATGTCTTCGAAGTAGCAGGTTTCTTTTGATTTCGGGGTAGGCCGCTGTTCGTCAGCCGCAAGGTTGTGCTTGTAGCTGCGTGCACGTTCGCCATAGTCTTTCCACTGTGACCGAGCCCATCGCGCCTGAACCCACCGCACCCGGCCGGCGCGAGCGCCGCAAGCTCGAGGTGCGGCAGCGCATCCTCGATGCTGCCCTGGCTCTCTTCGACGAGCAGGGATTCCTGGAAACCACGGTAGCCGACATCTGCGAGCGCGCAGACGTCGCGCACAAGACCTTCTTCAATCACTTTCCCTCGAAGCAGGATCTCTTCCGCGAGCTCGCCGGGCTCGGCCTCGAGTCGGTGCTGTTCGAGATCGAGACGGCGTGCAGGGAAGGGCGCACGACGCGCGACCGGCTCGAGCGCTTCTTTGCGGTCGTGGCCGATCGCGCGACGCACCGCGAGCTGCTCACGGATATGGTCAATGCGGTGCACGAGTCCGCGGACAAGTCCGAGCACGCACGCAAATTCCACGATGCATTCGGCGCGATCATCCAGGCGGGTCTCGCCGCCGGGGACGTGACGCGTCGGCACGATGCCGAGACGCTCACCGAGATGGTTCTCGGAGCGTACTACGTGCTGATGTTCAGCTTCGCCAACGTCGACGATTTTCCGATTCGCCGACAAGCGATGTCTGCTGCGAGCTTTCTGGCAGATGCACTCGCACCGTTACCCGAGGAGTAGCGGGCCGACACCCGCCGCCGCCCGGCCAGGAGCCTGCGCCAGGCCATCAGGTGCCGAGGTCGGCGAGCAACCGTCCGCGGATGATCTCCGTCCAGACAGCGTAGCCGGCTTCGCTCAGATGCAGCCCGTCGAAGACGTAGTAGTCGCGGTCGGGCTCGCCGTTGCCGCCGAGCAGCGCCGGGCCGGTGTCGATGAAGTGCAGCGCGGAACGCGTCGCGCAGAATTCGCGAATCAGGCGATTGGTCTCCCGAGCAATCGTCCAGACCTCCCAGCGCATGGGGGACGGCGTGATGCCGATGTAGTAGATCGGTGTGTTGGGCAGATCGGCCCGCAGGCGCTCGACGAAGCGCTGGTAGGTTGCGAGCAGCGTCGACGGCGGCTTGGTGTTTCCCGGATGGATGTCGTTGGTGCCGGCGAAAACCACGACGGCGCGTGGCTGGTAGGCGTTCACCAGTCGCTCCGCGTAGAACTCCAGGTCTGCGAGCTTGGCGCCTCCAAAGCCGTGCTGGATCACGGAGAGCGGCTGCATGTCGCGCTCGAGGGTCGACCAGAGTCGAATGCTCGAGCTGCCGACGAAGACGGTGCCACTGCCCGAGGCGCGCGTGGCCGTCGTGGCTTCGAGTGCCGCGATGTCCTCTTCCCAGACGCGCGGATCTTCGCTCGCCGCCTTGCGGATCTCGCCCCAGAGTTGCCAGGCAGGCCAGGCGGCGACCAGCAATAGAGCACCGAGCAGCAGGCCCGCAATCCTTGCCACGCGTCTCACTCGTTCACTCCAGCTCGGTGCCGGCGCGGGGCCGCACTACGCCCCGATCGCCAGTCCGAATAGGGTCAGACAGCTGAGGAGGCCGGTCAAGAATGCCAGCGCGCGCAAAGTCGGCTGATTGGCGATGTAGGCGATCGGGTGGAGGATGCGCGCGAGCACGAATACGAGTGAGGCCGTGGCGGATGCGTCGGGATCCGCACTGCTCAGGTGGGCCACCGTCACGGCGGCCGTGAAGACCGCGAGCGCTTCCCAGGCATTTTGTTGCGCGGCGTCCGCACGGGCCGCTACGTCACGCAGCTCTTTTGCCTGTTCGCGCGGGTGGTGTTTGTCCACGCTGCCGAGCTGGTCGATGCGGTACTTCACACCGAGGCCGGTGATCACATAGGGAAAGACCGCCGCAAACAAGAGGCACCAGAACGGGGTCGTCATGTCGTCCTCCATGGCTATGTGCGGCGGGCGGGCGCGTCCCGGGTGCGAGCGCGTTCGCCGAAGCCGCCGTCGGATGTGGCTCGAAGGTCGCTGCGTATCGTTTCGATTTCACGGACGGCTGAGGTGGGGCCCGCGACGAGGTTCAAGAGTGGCTCGGCAGCAGCTGAGGTGGCAGGCCGTCACACGAAGGCCGGGCGTTCGCCGATTACGCCGCTTGCGCGCAGCTCGGCGAGTTCCTGCTCGGTGAGTCCGAGCAGCTCCGACAGTACCTCGTCGTTGTGCTGCCCGAGCGTCGGCGCCGGCTTCTGCCAGTGGATGAAGCTGCCATCGAAGCGTGCCGGAAAACTCGGGTAGGGCGTCTTGCCGGTGAGCGGGTGCTCGATCTCCTGAAAGAAGCCCCGCTCCCGCGCCTGAGGGTTCTCGCCGGTGGAGTTGGGGCTGATGATCGGTGCCGCCGGCACATCCGCGGCGAGCAGCCGCTCGACCGCAACGTCGCGCTCCAGCTCGGCGATGGCGCGTGACAGCTTCTCGTCGAGGAGATCGTGCGCTGCGAGTCGCCCCGGTGCGCTCGCGAGCTCGGCGGCGCGGGCCCAGGCAGGATCACCGAGTGCGCGCACCAGGCCTTCCCACTGGGCATCGGTCTCCACGGAGATGGCCACCCACGCGTCGTCCCCCAACGCGCGATAGATGCCCTGAGGTGCTGCATTGCGGCCACGGTTGCCCTGCCGGCCGATGCGTCCACCGTAGGCGGTGAACTCGATTACCTGCTCGGCAGCCGCGTTGAGACCGACCTCCACCAGGGGAACCTCGATGAGCTGTCCCTCACCCGTGCGCTCTCGGTCGCGCAGCGCCAGCTGGATCGTGAAGAGCCCGTGGGCGCCGGCGATCGGGTCGCAGGGACCGCGAGGAATCAGCGGTGGACCGTCCGGGTGCCCGGTGCGCCACGCGAGACCGCTCACCTGCTCGATCGTCATCGCGAAGCCCGTGCGATCGCGCCATGGGCCGTCGAGTCCGAACGCCGGGAGCCGCATCAGGATCGCCTTCGGGTTGATTGCGTGAAGCCACTCCCAGCCGATTCCAAGGTTGTCGAGCACGCGTGCCGAGAAGTTCTCTATGACGATGTCGGCGTCCTTGGCCAGGCGCCCGAGGATGTCGCGGCCGGCGTCCGTGGTCAGGTCGAGGGTGATGCAGCGCTTGTTGGGGTTGGCGCCGTGATAGATGGGTGACCACTCCCATAGGGTGTCGCGAACGAAGCCGCTCGAGAAGCGCATCATGTCGGGGCGGCGCGTCGACTCGATCTTGATCACATCGGCGCCGAGCGCCGAGAGCGAATTCCCGACGACCGGACCCGCCCAGAATGCGCTCAGGTCGAGGACCCGCAGGCCCCGGAGGGGCGCGACCTCCGCGTCGCCGCCGGCCACGATGGCGGGCTCGCGCTCGTGCCGCTCCGCGAGGATCGCAGCCGAGTCCGCGCCGAGCGCCGGCGCCGGCTCGAAGGGACGCGACATACAGCGCTCGAGTCGATACGGCACGCGCGGCTGTTGGAAGCCCGCGGGGTTTTCGACGTAGACGCCACGCGCCTTGAAATGGTCGAGCGCGGGGACGCGTGCTCCCTCGACCACGGGGGCGGCGGGCACTCGCAGCATTTCCGCGCGCTCGAGCAGCTCGGCCATGCTGCGTTCGCGCGTGTAGCTGCGGATCATCTCCCACACCTCTTCGCGCTTCGCGAAGCGATTCTGGACGCTCTGGGACTCCTCGACCTGCGCGAACTCGGGCTGGTCGATCAGCAGGCAGAAGTCCTGCCACTGCTGGCCCGTGACGACGGCGAACCCCACCATGCCGTCCTTCGCCGGCTCGATGGACGGGATGTCGATTTCGCGGTTCGACGGAAAGCCCGGCTCGAACCGCTCGAAAATGAACCGGTACTGCTGGAAGGAGAGCAGCATCGTCTCGAAGATGGAGACGTCGACGTGCTTTCCCCGGCCGCTGCGACGCGCCGTCTCGATGGCCGCGAGTGCGGCCGGTGCGCCGAATGCGCCGGCGACGAATTCGCCGAGCCATCCGGACACGGAGACGGGCTCCTCGTTGGGAAGGCCGCGCGTGTGGGTCGAGCCGGCCCATGCCTGGAGCGTGAACTCGTTGGCGGCGCGCTGGCTCCACGGACCGCCGCCTCCGAAGGGTGTGATCGAGGCCAGAGACAGCGCCGGGTTGCGCTCGCTGAGTGCCGCGTGCCCCAGGCCCATTGCATCGAGCTTGCCGGGTCGCAGGTCCTCGACGACCAGGTCCGCCGAGACGGCGAGATCGAGCAACGCTTCGCGCCCCGCGGCGCTTGCCAGCGACAGGACGACGCTGCGCTTGGAAGTGTTCAAGAAGCGGAAGAAGGCGCCGTCTTCGTCGCCGAGATCCGCGCCCGTGGCGCTCCAACGGCGCAGGTGATCGCCGCTCGGCGACTCGACCTTGATGACCTCGGCTCCCGCGTCGGCCAGCAGCTTCGTGCAGTACGGCCCGGCAATGCCGGAGCTCAGGTCGAGGACGCGGGTTCCAGTGAGAGGCGGAGGTCCGAGTGTCGTCATGCGCGCAGTATGGACGATCCGTGCTGCGATGGGGAATGGAAGCGGGGACTCGCTGGCCCAAGTCACCGCTTCGACGCCGGGCTCGGCTTCGGCTCGGCTCAGGTGCAGTCGCGCTGCGCTGGATCCAGCCTGTGCCCGTCGTCTCGGAAGTGCGGCCGGCGCTAGTCGTCCCAGTCGTCCCAGCTGGGGCGTCGCTCGGAGCGTTCGGTGCGCTCGTGGTGATTGCAGCCGTGATCCGCATAGCGCTCGTGCCGCGCGCGATGGCGCCGGGCGTGGTAGCGCCGACGCGAGTCGACCGGATCGTCGTGATCAAGGGCGTGGTTGTGCTCGGTGCGGACACCGGCGGACGAGGGCCACGCGGTGGCGTACGGCGCCATGCGGCCGCCGTGCAGACCCCCGGAGAGGAGGAAGCGCCCGAACTGGAACGCCTCCACGGCCAGCAGGCGCCCCATCTGGTCCTCGAAGCCGTTCGCCAGGTCGTTGCCCGCCCGAGCCGGCGTCGCACCCAGGAGGCTGAGGCAGGCCGCCAACGCCAGAGCCGGCACGCTGGGCCCCCATCGCTTCCATCGAAATGCTGCCTTGCGCATCCTCGCTCCTCCGCGGCTACCTCGCGCCGCACTCGTCTGGTGGGTTCCGACGCCGGGCGCTCGGGTCCTATTCGATCTGCTGCTGCGCGGCGAAAACCCAGTCGGCGCGCCTGCTTCCGGCACCGCTGCCGGCGCGGGTGGCGCGTTGCAGCGGTCGGCCCTCCGCGGATGGGGTCGTCTCGTCTAGGATGCCGGCATGAGCCAAGCCAGCCTCCAGACGGTTACCGGCCCGATCTCCCCCGACGAGCTCGGCCCCACCTTGATGCACGAGCACCTGCAGATCGGTTTTCCCGGCTGGGAAGCCGACAGCCTGCGCCCCGGGCCGAATGCGGCGGAGCGCTTCTCGATATGCGTCGATCGCATCGAGGAGATGAAGAGCCAGGGCATCACCTCGATGCTCGACCCCTGTCCCAGCGACCTCGGTCGCGACGTCGAGTTCATGGCAAGAGTGGCGCAGAAGACCGGCTTTCGGATCGTATGCGCGACGGGCCTCTACAAGCAGTCGGAAGGCGGCGCTCCCTACTGGAACTTCCGCTCGAACTTCGGCCCTCAGGTCGATGCCATGGCCGAGCTATTCGTTCGCGAGCTGACCGAAGGCGTCGGCGACACCGGGGTGCGGGCCGGCATCATCAAGGTGGCGACCGGAACCGGCGCCCTGAGCGATTACGACCGCGCCATCCTCGAAGCTGCTGCCAAGGCCGCCGTCGAGACCGGTGCGCCCATCACGACGCACACGGACCAGGGCACGCTGGGCGACGTGCAGCAGCAGATCTTCACGGAAGCCGGCGTGCCCGCCCATCGCGTCATCATCGGGCACTCCTGCGGCACGTCCGACAATGCCTATCATCTGAAGATCGCGCGCGCGGGCTCCTATCTCGGTTTCGACCGCTTCGGGCTCGAATCCGTGCATCCGGATGCCGAGCGCGTCGCATCGCTGGTGAAGCTGATCCAGGTCGGCGCCGGCGATAGACTCGTGGTGTCCCACGACACCGTGTGGTGCTGGCGCGGTGAGCCCTTTCCGCCGCCCGTTCTGGCGGCGATGGGCGAAATGTGGAGCCCGACGCACTTCAGCCAGCACATCGTGCCGCAGTTGAAGGACGCCGGTGTGTCCGATGCACAGATCGAGACGTTGCTTGTCGACAATCCGCGGCGCTTCTTTGCCGGAGAGAAGCTGCGGGCACTCGCCTAGGAGCCTGACCCAAGACTGGCGCGACGCCCAGACGCCGACGCATCACCGCTGGCTGCGTTGCGCCTCGGCGCCTGGAGCTTCCCACGCCAGTCTTGGGTCAGGCTCCTAGCTCACTGCCCGCATCGGGCTCCGCGCGCACGACTAGCAGCACGTCTCCAGCCTCGAGCGGACGGCTCGGGTCCGGCGGGTGCAGTACCGCGCGCGTCGCCGTTTGCACCGCCAGCACCTGCGAGCCAAAGGCCCGGCGGAAGTCGAGTTCGCGCAAGGAGCGCCCGACCCAGTCGTGAGCCACCGGCACGTGGTCCAATGAGCGCTTGTCCGCTGCGGAGACAACGCCCAGCAGGTGGGTGACTTCCCGCGATTCGACCAGCGCGGCGTGCTCGCGGCGAAAGCCTTTCTGCAGCGAGTCCATGTGATCCCGCACGCGCTCGAAGACAGCCGACCGGCTCAGCATGCCGAGGTAGGTGCCTGTCGCGCGGTCGCTTACCACCGGCAGGGCTTCCGCGCCCTGGGTCTCGAACTGGTGCATTGCCTCGTAGAGTGAATCGCCGGGCTCGAGCAGCGTCCTCTGCTGGGCCACGACGTCCGCGGCGATGAGTGCGCCGCCCACGTCGGGTTCATCGAGAATGAACTGCAGCTCGTCCATGGAGACGGTGCCGACGAGGCGCTCGCCGTCGAGCACGGGCACGGTCGGGTGCACTCCCGGGCGCAGGTCTCGCAGCAGCGCGCCGATGGGCGTGGCCGGGCGCGCCGTGTAGGGCCAGCGCGTCTCCATCACCTCCGCCACGCGTTGGCGCTCGAGCAGCGAGATCAGTGCATCACCGGCGTGTGCGGGCGAGTCGGCCGAGGTTTCCATCTGCGCCGAGACCACGCCGAAGCGTCCGCCCACCACGTAGGCCGTCATCGTGCAGAGCATCAGTGGCACGATCAGGCCAAAGCTCCCGGTCATCTCCATCACCATCGCCATCGCCGCGATGGGTGTGCGCATGGCCGCGGCGAGAACTCCCGCCATGCCGACCGGAATCAGAGCCTGGCGCAGCGACTCGTCGACCCAGCCCGGTGCCACGCCGCTCGCGCCGGCACCGAACGCCGCTCCGGCGTACGCGCCGATGGCGAGGCTCGGGCCGAGCACACCCCCGGGTGCACCGCTGCCGACGGTGCTGCCGGTAGCCACGCACTTGGCCAGGGCGAGCAGCGCCAGGAAGCCGGCCCACGGCAACCAGGCGCCGGCCTCCGGCGGCGCGCCGAAGAAGCTGCCGTCGAAGGCGGCCTGCACGACGCGGTACTCGCCGTCGATCACCTGAGGCAGTGCGCAGGCCAGTGCACCCGTGACGAGCCCGCCGAGGCCCGGGCGCAGACCGCTTGGCACCGCTCGCAAGTGCGAACAGATGCGCTCACCGGTCCTGAGGCAGACGGAAAAGAAGATCGCGGTCAGACCGCAGACGATTCCCAGCAGTGCATAGAGAGGCAGCTCGCCTGGGCTCGCGAACTCGAGCCCTCCCGCCTCGGCGAGTACCCGCGGTGCACGCCCCCAGACCTGGGAGAACGTGGTGTAGCCGACGGCGGAGGCGACGAACGCCGATACGAGTGACGAGCCCTCGAACTCCGGGCGGCGATACTGCACGCTGGCGGCGAAGAGTGCGCCGCCCAATGGACAGCCGAAGATGGCTCCCACCGCCGCCGCACAGCCGGCCACGAGCAACGTGCGCCGCTCCCGGGGCGTGACGCCGACGAGCCCGCCGGCGCTCGAGCCGATGGCAGCACCCAGCGCAGCGCTCGGACCCTCGGGCCCGGCGGAGCCGCCGCTTGCGATGGTGGCGATGGACGCCGCGGCCTTTACCGTGGGCCCCGACAGCGCGAGCTCGCCGTTCTCCTGATGGAAGGCGTGCACCATCGCGTCGGTGCCCTGTCCCCCGATGCGCCCGACCAGGAGGCGCACAGCCAGGCCGGCCACCACCGCGCCCAGGGCCGGCAGCAGCAGGAGCTCCCAGCGAAACTGCCACGCGGCGGCGCTGCCCGGCTCGGAGACCCGCCCGACCAGATGCTCGGAGCCGAAGTGCAGACCCCAGGCGAGTGCGAACGCCGCAAGCCCGGCTGCCACGCCGACGATGAAGGCGAGGCCGAGAGTGCGGGTCCAGCGTGCGGCGGAGTGTTGTGTGAGCACGAAGCGGCGCCAGCGTTGCCCCAGCTGGGCGGCGGTGTCACGAAGCTCGGCGGGCGGCATGCGTCCTGAATCTCCCCGATCCGGGTCGTTTTCGCTCGTGGCGCCCGCCCTCCCCTTCCCAGCTGGAACACCACTCACCGGTCAGCGAGGTGTCCTCGCTCCGGCGCTTCTTGTGCCACTCCTCTCCGTGGTAGGCGCACTGCGCCGCCGGCAGGTCGGTCCCGATGCCCTTGTCGTGGGTGGGATGGTCGTCATGCGCGCTCTTCGGTCAGCCGCTCGAGGAAGGCAGCGACGGTCATCTCGTCGAGTTCTCCTTGGTCGCGGCTGCGCGGGCTGACCGTGCGATTCTCCGTCTCGCGCTCGCCCACGACGATCACGTACGGGAGCTTCTGCAGGCTGGCTTCGCGGATCTTGTAGCCGACACGATCGTCCTTGAGGTTCACCTCGGTGCGCACGTCGGCGTCGAGCAACTGCTCGTGGACTTCGCGGGCGTACTCGATGAACTTTGCCGAAACCGGGATCACCAGTACCTGCACCGGTGCGAGCCAGGTCGGGAACCGGCCGGCAAAGTGTTCGATCAGGATGCCGAGGAAGCGTTCGACGCTGCCATAGCACGCGCGGTGGATCATCACCGGCGTGTGCTTGGCGCCGTCTGCGCCGACGTACGTGCAACCGAAACGGTCGGGCATCGAGAAGTCGAGCTGGATCGTGCCGCACTGCCAGGAGCGCTTCAGCACGTCGCGAATGTGGAAGTCGATTTTCGGCCCGTAGAAGGCGCCGTCGCCCTCGTTCACCTGGTACTCGATGCCGCCAGCGTCGAGGGCCCCCTGGAGCGCCGACTCCGCCTGGTCCCAGATCTCGTCGCTGCCGAGACTCTTTTCCGGACGCGTCGAGAGCTCGATGCGCACGTCGTCGAGGCCGAAGAGGCCGTAGACCTCTCGGAAGAAGTCGATCAGCATGCAGATCTCGTCACCAATCTGCTCCGGCGTGCAGAAGTGGTGCGCGTCATCCTGCGTGAAAGCCTGCACGCGAAACAGGCCGTGGCGCACGCCGGAGAGTTCGCGCCGGTGCACCAACCCCATCTCCGAGAAACGCAGCGGAAACTCGTTGTGGCTGTGGTTGCGGTCCTTGTAGACGAGCACGTGGCCGGGGCAATTCATCGGCTTGAGGGCCATGGGACGCTGTTCTTCGACGTTGTCGTGGATCGTCGCCGCGTCCTTCTCGTCGCGAAGTTTGAGCTTCGTGAAGAACATGTTTTCCAGGTAGTTGTCGTAGTGCCCTGAGACGTGCCAGAGCTTTTCTGACAGCACCAGCGGTGTCTTCAGCTCGAAATAGCCGCGCCGTCGCAACAAGTTGCGCATGGTGTCGACCAGCAGGTTGAAGACGGTGGCGCCCTTTGCGTGGAAGAATGGGAAGCCCGGCGCCTCCTCTTCGAAATGAAAGAGGTCGAGCTGTTCGCCGAGCATCCGATGGTCGCGTTTGCGTGCCTCCTCGAGCCGGTGTAGATGCTCCTTGAGCTCCCCCTTGCCAAAGAAGGCCGTGCCATAGACGCGCACGAGCTGTTCGCGATCCGCATCGGCGCGCCAGTAGGCGCCGGAGACGGCGGTGAGCTTTGCGAACTTGAGCCAGCCGGTGTTGGGCACGTGCGGGCCGCGGCAGAGATCGACGAACTCTCCGTGGCGGTAGAGCGTGATTTCCTCGCCGCGTGCCTCGATGTCCTGGACGATCTCGTGCTTGAACTTGTTGTGGCCGCCATCGATGGCGCGATAGCGAGCGAAAGCCTCGTCCGCATCCTTGTCGGCCACCTGGCAGCGCTCGAAGGCGTGGGACTCCTTCGCAAGTCGCTTCATTTCCGCTTCGATCTGGGGAAACGCCTCGGGCGTGATGCTGCCATCGGGCATGTAGATGTCGTAGTAGAAGCCGTCTTCCACCACCGGGCCGATGGCGAGTTGTGCCTGGGGGAAGATGCGCAGGATGGCATCCGCCAACAGGTGCGCAGCCGAATGGCGCAGGATTTCGAGGGCTTCGGGATCGCGCTTCGTGAGCAGCCTCACCTGAGCCCCGTCCGATAGAGGACGTGACAGGTCGCAGACTTCGTCGTCCACCACCGCGGCAACCGCAGCCCGGGCGAGCCCGGGACCGATCTGTGAAGCGAGGTCGGCGGCGCTCGAGCCCGCTTCCAGCTCTCGCGCGCTGCCGTCCGGCAGATGCACCTGTATCACGGTCGTCTCCTTCGCGGGACGGCTACTGCCCGCCCTCGCCCGCGGGCCGACGGCTACCCCCGCCGGCTCCGGTCGAGTGGGAGTATCACAGAGCGCCGTCTGCTGCGCTCGATCCTACTTGCGCGGCGCGGTGTTTGGACGCTATCGAAGGCCGAAAGGCAACCCGCCTGAGGAGGAGCCATGAAGCTCGGAGCCATTTTCCCCACCCCTGAAATCGGCACGGATCCCGCCGTGATTCGCGACTGGGCCCAGGCGGCCGAGGGGCTGGGTTATGACAGCATCGTCACCTACGACCACGTGCTGGGCGCCGTGCACGCGGGTCGCGAGCCGGCGCTCACGGGCCCCTACACCGAGCGCGACGCGTTTCACGAGCCGCTCGTGCTCTTCGGCTATCTCGCCGCGGTGACCGAGCGCATCGAGCTGGCGACCGGCGTGCTGATCCTGCCCCAACGCCAGACGGCACTGGTCGCCAAGCAGGCGGCGGAGGTCGACATCCTCTCGGGCGGGCGACTCCGCTTGGCCGTGGGCACTGGCTGGAACTGGGTCGAGTACGACGCGCTGGGCCAGCCGTTCGAGTCGCGGGGCCGGCGGCTCTCGGAACAGGTGGAGCTGCTGCGCCGACTCTGGCGCGAGCCCGTGATCGATTTTGGCGGCGAATTCGATCGCATCGATCGCGCCGGCATTCTGCCGCAGCCCGGTCGCATCCCGATCTGGTTCGGTGGCTTCAGCGAAGTGGCCCTGCGGCGCGCGGCGCAGCTCGGTGATGGCCTGATGTTCGGCAGCACGCCGACACGGATGGCGGAGCTCTGCGAACGCCAGAAGCAGCTGCTCGCAGAAGCGGGGCGCGACGCCGAGAGCTTTGGGCTCGAGGCGGCCGTCGACTTCAGCCAGGGTCCCGATGTCTGGCGCGCCGAGCTCGAGACGTGGCGCGAGCTCGGAGGCACGCAGCTCAGCCTGCGCGCAATGGACACCACTGCCGTTGCCGTGGGCTTCGAGGAAGTCGGCTACCGGGGACCGGCCGACTACATCGATGCGCTCGAGAAGTTCCGAGACGCCGTTCGCTGAGTTCGACTACAGGCCGCAGGCGCGCAACGAGCTGCGGTTGCCCAGCTCGTCGGCGAACGTCCCGACGGAGACAGCGAAGTAGGTCGAATGGTTCCAGGCGAGAAATGTGTCGTAGTTGGCGTAGGCGAGGAAGGCGGGGCCCGGTCCGCGCAGCGGCTGAACGATGCGTCCGCGCAGGCTCGCGTCGGGAAGTGCGCGTCCGTTGCTGCGTGTCACGCCCATGTCCTTCCACGCGGCCAGCGGACGGCGCTTCCTGAGCGCGGCCGTCTCGCGCCCCAGAGTGGCGGGCAGCGACACCTGTCGCCCCCATGTCTCGCCCGGGCGCCAACCCGAGCGACGCAAGTAGTTCGCCGCCGAGGCCAGTGAATCGGCGCGACTGCCCCACAGATCCTTGCGACCGTCTCCGTCGTGGTCGACGGCGTACTCGAGGAAGGTCGTCGGCATGAACTGCACGTGGCCGCTGGCCCCGGCCCAGGAGCCCTTGTAACGGGTTGCGGTCTGATGGCCTTCGTCGACGATGCGAAGCGCCGCCAGAAGCTGGCGCCGAAAGAGGTCGGGGCGGCGGGTGTCGTGGGCGAGGGTCGCGAGGGATGCGAGCACGGGATAGTCGCCGGTGTAATCGCCGAAGTTCGTCTCGAGGCCCCAGAGCGCCACCAGGTAACGCGCCGGAATGCCGTACTCGTGCGTCAGCTGCATCAGCAGCTCGCGTTCTTCTGCGAGCACGCGCTGGCCGCGCGCGATGCGGGTGGGCGTGAGGCGGCCTTGCATGTACTTGCAGAAATCGCTCGGCTTGGCGCCGGGCTGCGTGCGATCGAGTTCGAGTACGCGCGGGATCGGCTCGATGTTGGCGAGCGCCGCACGCACGGTCGGCTCCGAGATGCCGCGCTGGATTGCCTCGCTCTGGAATTCGGCGAGCCACTGGCTGAAGCCGCCGGTCGCCTCGGCCACGCCGGCGCCGGACACGAGCGCCGCGATGCACAGTGTCGCGGCGATGCTGTTGCTGCCGATGGTCGTGCGGCGGGAAGTGCGCACGGCGAGACCTCTCGATGACGGGTCGTTCCAGTCTAGGCGATCCCGCGAAGTGCGTGCGTCTTGCGAGAATTCATCACTGCACCCGGCGGGTTGCTCGATCTCTTGCGCGCTGCGGAAGAGTCGCTTCACCTCAGCCACGGGAGACAGCCGGTCGCCGTGAGAATTTCGTCGAGGGCCGTGTTGCCGCCCACCGCCTGGTAGCGCGCGCGCAGCGCGGCGAGGGAACGCGCGTGGTACTTCTGCGGCTTCTGGGTCCAGGTGTGCCCGTCGAGATCGACGCTGAACACCTCCTCAGCGGCCGCGATGGCCCTGGCGTTGGCGTCCGACCACGGCAGGAAGAGTCGTCCGACCTGGCGGCTGAGGAAGGGTGTCAGGGTTGCACTCAGCGTATCCCAGGCTTCGAAGCTGCCCTCGTTGCGAGGAGCGAGCATGCGCTTGGCCCAGGCCACCACGTGCGGCGTATTCTCTTGGAGCAGCGCGCCGGCCGTCGGATCGGTCCAGGCATTGTAGATCTGACTCCACAGGCCGAAATCGCCGAATGACGGGCGCGCTCCGAAGAGATAGGGCCGCGTCGCGAGGTGCGCCTCGAGCTGGCCGATTCCTTCCTGGAAGGAGTCTTCGATCTGCGGCGCCGTCTGCTCGCTGGACCCCACGAACCCCACCCGCCCCAGCATTCGCTGGCGGATGCCGTCGGCAACTCCGGCGAGCTTCTCGTCATCGAGCCCCGGCATCATCGACTTCGCGATACGCGTCGAGGCGGAGACCTGGTCGATCTCTCGCGCCCACCGGTAGTGGAACATCCACTTGACGCCCCACTCGTCGGCGAACTCCTCGATCAGCGCCGAGAGGAAAGCGATCACCGGGTCCGGGCTGTGGATCGTGGGCTCCGGAAACTCGGCTTCCAGGGCTTCGATGATCGGCGTGGAGTCCTGCATGCCGGTGTCGTCCGGCGTCACCACCAATGGAATCAGAGGTAGCTTGGCGTATCGCTGGAACTCTTCCATCCGCGACTCGTCGCGCTCGAGCCACTCGTGAGGGATCTGCTTGTAGCGGAAATAGGAACGCACCTTCACCGAATACGGCGAGACCTCGGCTCCGTAGATGCGGTGAACCCCGGTCATCGGACTCCCTCCAGAGCGGCCCCGAGGGCCACAGAAACCGCATCTTACGTTGCGCAGCGAGCCGTTGGCAACGCGCTGGCAACGACGCAGGGCGAGCTAAGCTCCCCACCGATGGCACGGTATACCTACGACCGACTGAGCCCGGCGGCAGCAAGGCTGTTGGGCGATGAGAGCTCCCGACGCCTGGGCCACGCCGGCGCCGCGCTGATCTTCGCTGCGGGTCCCCTGGCCTATTCCCACGGCGGGGTCGACTTCGCAGCCCTGCGTGGCGCGATCGCAAGCCGCATCGCCCTGGCGCCCGACTACCACCGCAGGCTGCGCCGCGTCCCGCTCGAGAATCACCCGGTCTGGGTCGACGATCACGAGTTCCGACTCGACTATCACGTGCGCCACACGAGCTTGCCGCGCCCCGGCTCGCTGCAGCAGCTGCGCAGGGTCGCGGCCCGCATCCAGGCGCAGCGGTTGGATCGGTCGCGGCCGCTCTGGGAGTACTGGATCGTCGAGGGCCTCGAGGGTGGCCGCTTCGCGCTGCTGACCAAGACCCACTTTGCGCTGATCGAGGATTCCGGCGTGGACGCGCTGCAGCTACTGCTGACGCCGGACGCCGATGCCGCCTACGAGAGCACGGAGCCCTTCAGCGCGCGCCCGGCGCCCTCGGGGCTCGAGCTCTTCTACGACGAGGTGGTCTCTCAGGCCCGGCTTCCCCGCCGCGGGTGGCAGCTGCTGCGCGAAGCTTTCCGGCCGAGCCGCGAGGGCCCGCGGCAGCTGCGCGAGCACCTGGATGCAGCGGCCCGTCTGCTCGGATACACGTTGGCGAGCCGGCACGACCTGCCCATGAGTGGTCCCGCCGGGCCGCATCGGATCGTCGACTACGTGAAGCTGCCGCTCGAAGTCACCGATCGCGTGCGCCGGGTGCTCGGCGGGTCACTACTCGACGTGGTCGTGACGACCCTGGCCGGTGCGGTGGGGCGCTATCTCTCGCACCACTACGTGAATCCGGCCACCCTCGAGTTCCGGGTTTCGACCCCGGTCATGCTGAGTGACGATCCGAGTGGCGGCAGCATCGGCGAGTGGGTCTTCGAGCTGCCCATCTGGGAGTCGGACGCGTCGAAGCGCTTCAAGCGGGTGCGGGAGATCTTGCGCGCCGAGCACGAGAGTGTGCCCGCCGCACGCTCCCGCGACCTCTTCCCCGTCGACGACCTGGCCCAGTCGGGCATGCCGGCGGCGGCGGCGCGCGTCATGGCCGAGCCGTCCCTGGTGCCGGTGCGCATCGCCGTGTTGCCCGGGCCTCCCCAGCCGCTCTACCTGCGCGGTGCGAAGCTCGAAGAGTGCTTCAGCCACATTCCGCTCTCGGGGCGTGCGGGACTCGGCGTCTCGGTCTTCGTCTACGAGGGCGAGCTGTGCTGGGGCCTGAACGCGGATTACGATCGCATGCCGGATCTCTCCCGCTTCAGCGAGGCGCTGCGCCGGTCGTTCCGCGAGCTCGAGCGCGTCGCCGACGAGCGTCCGGCGCTGGTGCGCGTTTCCTAGGCCGCCTGCGAGAGGCCGGTCTGTGTGAGGCAGCGCGCGACGAACTCGGTGCAGCTGCGATCCATCACGCCCAGCACGTGGCCGCCCGAGAACCAGTGGATCTCCGGGTGGCCCCAGTGACGCCAGAGCGCGCGGGGTTGGTCGGGCTGCACCACGCGATCGGCGATGCCCGCGTAGATGAAGCGTCGGTCGTGGGGAACCTGGGGCTCGAGCGCCAGTGGTGACACGACGTGGGTGGCGGCGCGCACGGTGTCCCAGTCGATGCGCAGCTCGTCATCGTAGCGTTGCATGATCCAGGGCTCGTTGTCCCGCGCGAGATTCGGGAAGTCGACGGCGGGGATCCCGGCGATCACGCACGAGAGGTCGGCTTCGAACGACGCCACCAGCGCCGAGATGTAGCCTCCGAGCGAGATGCCGTAGAGCGCCGGCGGCACATCGCTGCGGCTCTTCACCCAGGAGATCACCCGGCGCACGTCCCAGGTGGCCTGGGCGAAGAGGTGCACCATCTGCAGGTAGTCGGGCTCGAGCAATTCGCCGCCGCTGAAGCGTCCGAGGGTGCGCGGGCCGTGCAGGGGCAGCACCGGCATGATGACGTTCAGGCCGAGCTCCTGGTGCAAGGCCTGGGCGTTGAACGCCGTGAAGTTCGCGAGGGGGCCGCCCATGGCGAAGCCGTGCACGCCGATCAACCAGGGCCGCGGCTCGTCGTGTTCGAGCACGTACGCGTGCACGCGGTGGTTCTTCGGATGCTCGAGCCAGCGCTCCCGGCCCGGCTCGCCCTCATAGGGCTCGAAGCCGCTGTCGAAGACGAGGCGCTTGAAGTGGGTGCGTCTCACCCCGAGTCGAGTGGTCTCGTCGAAGAGCTCGCCACCCTCGAGCGGCGGTGGCGTCCGGTGGTAGGAAGCCGGGTCGTCGAGCCAGCCCTTCTGCCCGTAGAAGGATTTCGCGGCCAGCACTTCGTCGAGAGCGCGACGCATTGCGTCGGGGAGTGGCACCCCGGTCATCACGGACGTGGTGAGGGTGAACGTCCGGTCCAGCAGCGCCTCGCCCAGCAGGCTGAAGCTCGGCTCCAGCGGCGGCACCTCGGAGAAGCGCGAACTGCCCCGAAATGCTGACCAAGTCTCGGCCATGACGGCGTCGAGCTGCTGCAAGGGGAGTGCGAGAAGACGACCGAGCAGCGGCATGCGGCCCAGAGATTCGCGGTGAAAGGGCTGCGGGTCAACACCAAGGCCGCGACGCGGTGCGGCGAGCCACAGAGATCGTTGCCCCGCGGGGGCGCTCCCGCGCCGGCTCAGCCGGGCAAGTGCT
The DNA here is from genome assembly GCA_019310965.1 of Deltaproteobacteria bacterium. Classification (GTDB taxonomy): domain Bacteria; phylum Myxococcota_A; class UBA9160; order UBA9160; family SMWR01. The sequence goes on along the minus strand of JAFDDG010000017.1, from coordinate 2,528 downwards.
CGAACGTCGGGATGCCTTCTGGGATCAAGTGCCAGCTCTGCTTCTCGGCGGTGTAGATCGCCATGTCTGGCCCACCGAAGACGCTCGGATCGTCGAGGGTCCCGACTTTCAGCAACACGGCGCCGCCCATGCTCGGGACCTTCGTCGTCATGTGCGTGCCACAGTTGGAGCAGAACTCCCGCGTCACCGGGCTCTCGATATCGCTGCGCGTGAAGCTTCTCGGCTCGCCCTGCGTATAGGCGAAGTCGTCGCCTCCGACGCCCATCACGATGACAGGCGAGCCTCCCGAGATGTATTGGCACTCGCGGCAGTGGCACTGGCCCTTGAAGAGCGCCTCGCCCTCCGCCTTGTAACGTACCGCTCCGCAGTAGCAGCCGCCTGCGACGTTCATTGAACTCTCCGCCATTCGCTGGTGAAGAGCCACTCTATCACGTGGCGCCGGCGTCGAGCTGGCGCAGGCATCGCGCAATCTGGTGAAAGGGCGGATGCGGCTCGACCCGGCGCTCGTCCGCGAGGCGCCGGCCGACATGCCGTGGGGCTCGACGGCAGTGGTGCCTAGCTCACCTCGATCATGATTTTTCCGCCGGCCGCCGGATCTCTTGCGACGGCGAGCGCTTCGTCGAAGCAGTCCAGGGCGAAGTGATGGGTCAGCAGCGGGCGCATGTCGCGGATGCTGAGAAGCTCGAGGGTGCGGGTGTAGTCGTCCGGGTACTCCATCGCACCCACCAGGTGCAGCTGCTTCATCATCACGAGCAGGAAGTTCACGGGGACTTCGCTGCGGTGCAGCGCGACGATCGAAAGACGGGCGTTGGGCTTCGCGTTGGAGAGGATCTGGGGGATCACCGGCTGTGCGCCGGAGGCCTCGACGTAAGCATCGGTCCCGGTGCAGGACATGCCATAGAGCGCTTCGGTGCCGTGCAGCTCGCGCAGCCGCTCCCAGACGTCGCCGTGCGTTGCATTGATCGTTTCGCGAGCACCGAGCTCGGCGGCGATCCCGAGGCGGCGAGCCGAGAGGTCGACGGCGATCACGTCCTCGAAGCCGCCATGCCGCAGCGAAGCCACTGCAGTGAGCCCGATCGGACCGGCGCCGAATACCACCACCTTGTCGCCCGGCTGAGCTCCCACCTGGTCGACCGCGTTCATGCCCACGCCGACGGGCTCCGCGAGCGCTGCGATGTCGAGAGGCATCCCGTCGGGTACCTCGAATAGCGCACCGCCGGCCGCCGCGTTCGGTACCAGCAAATAGGGTGCGAAGCCGCCCTGGGGCCCGCCGTTGCCGATGGCGTTGCCGTTCGCCAACGGATTCACGACCACCCTTGTGCCCGGCGCGAAACCGTCGACTTCTTCTCCGACCGCCTCGACTGTGCCCGCGAGTTCGTGGCCGAGGGGCATGGGCTTGTCGCCGGGCCCCGCCATGCCACCGAGCTTGATGTAGCCGATGTCGCTGCCGCAGATCCCGCAGGCGTGCACCTTGACGACGGCGTCGCGCGGTCCGGGCTTCGGCTCCCCCACTTCGACGAGTCGCACGTCATCCGGACCGAAGAGCTCGACTCGTTGCATGCAGCTTCCCTCCCGGGGCACGCCCCAGTCTAGCCGCCTCAGGCAGGCGCGACCTCGACGACGATCTTGCCCTGCGCGCCGCGCTCTGCGAGCACGCCAATGGCGTCGGGCACGCGCTCGAAGGGGAAGATCTCGTGGATCGGAATCTGCAAGCGGCCGGCGCTCCAGTGCTCGAGCAGCGCAGCGTGGGCGTCCTCTTTGAATTTTCGGTCGTATCCGTTCGGCATGACGCCGATTACGGAGTAGTTGCGCTCCACCATGTGCGGCGGGCGTGGCTCGCCCCAGCGGCCGCTGGCAAATCCGATCAGCAGCAGGCGGCCCTCGCGGGCGATGCAGCGCGTTGCCGCGGTGAAAGCGTCTCCGCCCACCGGGTCGTAGACGATATCGACGCCGCGGCCGTCGGTTGCCTCGCGCACCGCCTCGGCGATGCCTTGTCGCCGGTGGTCGATCACGACGTCCACACCGAGGCTCTCGACGAAGGCGGCTTTTTCCGAACCTCCGGCGGTTGCAATGACCCGCGCACCGAGCGCCTTGCCGAGGCTCGCGGCGACGGATCCGGTGCCCCCGGAGGCCCCGAGTACGAGGAGCGTCTCGCCGGCGCGCAGCGCGCCGCGCTGCACGAGCCCGACCCACGCGGTGTGCGCGGGAATCACGAAGCCGGCGGCGACAGGTCCGGGCATGGTGTCGGGAACGGGCAGCGCGAAGTCATCGAGGGCCAGACACGCCTCGGCGAAGCTCCCGTGTTGCAGGAAGAACGCCGAGACGGCCATCACGCGATCGCCCACGGCATGCCGCGTGCCCTCGCCAGCTGCCGTGACGGTGCCCACCACCTCCTGCCCCGGTGTGAACGGGAGTGCTGGCGTCAGCATGTAGGCGTCGCGGCACATGAGGAGGTCCGGGAGCCCCACGCCGGCGTGAGACACGGCAAGACGCAGCTGCCCCGGCCCAGGCTCCGGCGTCGCCGCGTC
>JAFDDG010000003.1 GCA_019310965.1 Deltaproteobacteria bacterium | reverse complement strand
CCCGTCGTCGATGTCTCGTCATCTGCACCATCTCCTGGTCTGTGAACCCAAACAGAAGATGTTGCATCGACCGATTGAACCTACCAGCAATTGTGACAGATAGTCCGAGAGACCCAGAGGGTAGTCACCACCAGCAATCGAGTCTCCCGGGAACAGCACGCGGAATACGTTCTTGGGTCCGATCTCACTGTTCCGATACCCAAGAGGATTCGTCCGAAAGTCGATCTCGCGGTTGTTGAGGGAGTGTCGAATCCGAAGGCTGGCGTTGGCTCTCAGGCGCAGACCTGTAGTCGTGAGCACGAACAGCGGACGCGAACCATCCCCCCAGCCTCCAAGGCGCAGCCCCGTGCGGTTCTCCTCGGCAAGAGGCTGCTCCGCGCGGACGTCTCGGGGTACTTCGATGATTCCAGTTGGCGGAAAGCTGACGAGTCGCGCGACGCCCTCGGCCAGCAGCAAGGAGCCGGCCACCGAGCCTATCAGGAGAGCTCCGAGGCCGAGAGTTCGAGCCGACATTGTCATCGGGATTCAGTCACGGGAGTCCGCCCATATCAACTCTGCGGGGCGTGCGAATCACTCCACGTAGCCCAGGGCGCGCAGCGCCTCCTCGTCCACGCTCGTCGCCGGGCGGGGAGTCAGCTGCTGCCCCTCGTCCAGGAAGGTCTCCACGACGGACCGCAGTTTCGCTGCACGGTCACCGTCGACGATCGGATGAATCTCCCCGGGATCCTCGCGTCGCTCGTAAAGCTCCCAACGACCCTCGACCATCTTGAGGGTGGGAAACTTCTTGTACGTCTTGCGATCAAGGATGAAGGTCCCGTCCTCACTTCGGACGGCGACCTGCACGGCGCGCTCGTGCTCGCTGTACACGTAGGTTCGGGCCAGTGCCGCCTCACCCTCTTCCGTGACGAGACTTCGTCCGGACATGGGAGACCAAGGATCGACGCCTGAGAGCGAAAGGATTGTGGGCGCCACGTCCACGGAGGAGGTCAGCCCGGTTGGGCGCTGGGGCCTCAGCCCGGGCCCCGCCATGATGAGTGGCACGCGCGTGGTGGCATCGTAAAGCCCCCCATGATGAAAGTAGAGTTCATGCTCACCAAGGTTCTCGCCATGGTCGGACGTCACCACCCAGAGCGTCCCGCCTTCCAGTCCGCGCGCCCGAACCCCGTTGCGGAGATCTTGGAGATACCCGTCCACGCGCTCGACCTCGCCGATGTAGCGACGCAGCACTGGCTCCGTGGTGGCGTAGGCCTTTGCAGTTCGCTGAAACGCCGGATCCATGAGCTTGGAACGCGGAGCCGCTGCCTTCGCATCGCGCATGGGCTTCGCTTGAACCGCGGGCCAGTCCTTCAAATCCCCCACCGGATCTGCCCGATAGGGCCAGTGGGGCTCCACGTAGTGAACCCAGAGGAAGAAGCGCTCGCCTTTCGAGACTTGGTCGAGCCAGGCCAGCGCGCGTTTCGTCGCCGCCTTGCCGGTGCGCGAGGGAGCCGTCAGCTCGGCGAAGTGCTCGAAGCCGTGCCCCAGGTTCGACGACTCTGGAGTCAGATGACGAAACGACGGAACCGCCCCGGTGCGAAAACCCGCGGCGCGGAAGACCTGGGCGAGCGTCATCACGCCGTCCGCGACCCCGGTCCGGTTGTTGTACACGCCGTGATCTCGCGGATAGAGCGAGGTCATGAGTGAGACGTGAGAAGGGGTCGTGAGCATCGAGGTGGAGAAGCAGCTCTCCCAGACCCAGCCCCGCTCGGCGAGCTCGCGCAGCGCGGGCACTCGGGCAGGTCCGCCATAGATCTCCAACACGTCTGCACGCAGGGTGTCAATGGTGACGAAGATGACGCTGCGCGCCGGCTGCGGGCCCGAGCTGCCGCACCCCACGAGCACCGCGCTGACAAGGACCAGACACGATATCGCTCGGTACAAGACTTCGGCTCCTCGGGAACGACTATTGTGCAGCAGGGAGCGGCAAAGGGCTGCACCCAGTACGGCTCCCGGTCCGCAAACTCTTCCCACCTTGTTCCGGCATAGCCCACTGATGTCGGATCATGTTTGAACTCGCAGGCTTACGCGAGCGGCGCGATTCCGTCGTGATCCATGTTCGGCCGCTCTTGACCGTCCGGTTGGCTGCACCGAAAAAGGTTCGCACACGGGAATCGCCCAGCTTATCGTCGGATCAGGGTCAAGCTGCGTTGACCGGTTGAGCCCAAGCTACTTATCGGAACCGCCGGAAACGCAGCTTGAACGCCCTATCTCCACGAGGTGGAGAAGTCTCACGCACGCTTGCTGCGACGCCGCTCGGCGACCCGTGCGGCCAAGGCCTGACGTCGTTCCTGCATCCAGCTGCCGGTCATGTCGACCGACTCGCCGGATTCGAGCCCCTCGAGCAGGAGCCGCTCGAGCTTCGCCTCATCGGCGCGCTCGAGATCCTGGCGAACCGTGTGCCGGAGGTACTCAGCCATTGACCCGAAGCCGCCCTCGGCCATGCGCTTGCGGATCGACTCGTCGAGCTCGTCGGAGACGAGAACGCTCAGGTGTTTCAGTGGGGGTTCCTTCGGTTGCATGGGATCAGCGCACGACGAATCACGATAGTTTGGCAATAGTTGGTATCGGCAACTCCGTCGGCAACCGTGAACGGGGAAGCCGCTTTTTCCACCACCGCGGCATGAATCTCTACCCAGATGCCCTCAAGACAGCCCACTCGAAAGCCTGAGGCGCCAACCAGGAACCGGCCTCTGAACTGCGGAAGTCGGGCTAGCGCAGGGCGCGGCAATTCCGCGGCGCGCGGCCTCTAGCGGTACTTTCCCGCTCGCGCCTCGGGTCGCCCGCACCAGGGACAGTGCTGGAAGTAGCCGTGGTGGGTGCCCCACCGACAGCGCGGACAGCGATCCGGCAGGGCCGGTGTCGACCAGGGGCGTTTGGGCTTCCACTTGCAGAGGGGGCAGTAGGCCATGAAGGGTCGCAACTGGCCGGCGCAGCCGCGTCGCCCACAGCTGCGGATCGCCTGGGGGTCGCGCGGTGGCTTGCGCCCGTTGGCTTCGAATCTTCCCGCATAACACCAGGGGCAATAGCTCCACTCGGCTCGCACGCCCTTCTCGCACTCCGGACATACCATCGGAAATCGGGTGATCTGGAGAAAGGAATTGTCCCCGGAGCCGCACCATGGGCAGAAGCGCATGGGCTCGCTGATCGGCCCGTCGCAGCGGCGGCAGCTGTAGCGCAGGGCCAGCTCCCTGCCGTGGGTGCGGCGAAAAGCCGCCGCCTGCACCGCCAGCGGCGAGGGCGCCGGCGCCTTGATCCGCTTGCGGCGTTTTGTCGAGCGCTGGGCCGACGTCTCGGCGGCGCGCTCGAGAGCACGGTCCAGCGCCTTGGCAAGGGCCACAGCATCGGGGTAGCGCTTGCGTGGGTCGAACTGCGCGGCCTTGCGCAACACGGGCAGGACCTCCTTCGGCGCCTTAGCAGCGAGCCTCTCGTGGCCGGGAAAGGGCCACTCGAAGGGCCAGGCCGGCAAGCCGCCGCTCAGCAGCTCATAGGCGATGAGTCCCAACGAGAACACGTCCGAGGCCAGCCGCGCGCGACCGTAGGCCTGCTCCGGCGCCATGTAGCCGAGGGTTCCGGCGTCTGTGTAGGTCCGGGTCACTTTTGCCACGAAGCGCGAAGCTCCGAAGTCGGCCAGCGCGGCGCGTCCATCGTCGAAGATCAGGATATTCTCGGGCTTGACGTCGCGGTGCATCACCCTGCGCTCGTGCGCGTACGCCAACCCGTGAGAAATCTCGCGGACGACGCGCAAGGCCGTCGCGCCGGAGCGCCTCGCGCCGAGAAAGCGACCGAGATGCGTGCGCGCGAGCTCGCTGGCCATCACAAAACGCCCCTCGATCCAGTCCGCGTTGCGCACCTTCACGATGTTCGGGTGATCCAGCCGGCACGCGATCTTCGCCTCGTGCTCGATGGCCTTGCGGCCCCAGGTTTCGACCACACCCGGGTGCGTCACCTTCAGGGCGACGCGGCGCCATTCAACGGTATCGATGGCGCTCCACACCTCGGCAAAGCCACCGCGCCCGATGCAGCGATCGAGCCGATACTTCCCGAGGCGTGCGCCCCTGCGCAAAACCGCTGCCATTCACCCCCCTCGAGCGATGCGCCGATCGAGCGCCAAGACGATACCCCGGGATCAGCGCACCGCGAAGCCCATCTCGGCGAGCCGGGCGTGCAGCGTCGAGCCAGGTTCCAATAGTCGGCGCAGCGCCGCCACCGCAGGCCGCTCCCAACGCGCCAGCGGAATCGCGAAGTCGTAGTGCTCGTCCCGCAGGCGGCGAAAGCGCAGCCCGCGATCGCGCGCGACCGATTCGATGGTGACGCCCCAATCCGCACGCTTCTGCTCGACGGCTGCCGCCACCGCGAAGTGCGAGCGCGGTTCGTAGGCATAGCCCGGCGGCCGGCGTTCGCCGAGCAACCCGTCGATCAGAATGCGCGTCCCGCTGCCTCGGTTGCGGTTCACCATCCGGAGACCCGGATCGGCGAGTAGCTCGTCGATCTCTCGCGTCTCGTCGGCGCGGGTGACCACACCCTGTACGCGCGCGTAGCCCGGCAGCAGGCGCAGCGAGGCATCGAGGAAGGGCGTGTTGTAGCGGTCCGTCTCGGGATCGAGCAAGTGCATGGGCGCGGCGTCGCACTCGCCGCGGCGCGCTGCCGAGAGCCCACCCTGGCTGCCGACGGCGAGAATCTTGACCCGAATGCCGTCGCGGGAGAGCTCGCCAGCAATCAGGTCGAGGCCCACGCAGTGACTGCCCACGATCACGAGGTCGGCGGGCTCGAGATCGCGTCCGACGAGCGTCACCTCGACTTCCGTTTCCGCCTCGACGATCTCCGTATTGCGCCCGATGCGCACGAAGCCGTCGGCCCGGCTGAACGCCGTGACGCTGCCGCTGCCCTTGCCCATCGGATAGGCCGAGAGCACCTTGCCCGACTCCACGAGCCCGACGAGCAAATACTCGAGGCGACCCCGCTCCGAGACGACCTTCTGTGCCAATCGTGCCGTAACGCTCTGGCGTTCGCCGCGCGGCATGCCGCCGAGCTCGCGCAACACCGGCGCCACGAACTCGTGAAAGGTGAAGACCGCCGAAGTCGGAAAGCCCGGCAGGATCACCACTGGGCGGCGGCCGCTGGCCGCCAGACAGATCGGCTTGCCCGGCTTGAGCGCCACGCCGTGCACGACGATGCCGGGCTGGAGACGGCCGACCACCCGGGCATTCAGATCGCCCTCGCCCTTCGACGTACCGCCAGAGAGCAGCACCAGATCCGCACTCTCGAGCGCTTGCGCCAGCGCCTCCCACAGCTGGGATTCGTCGTCACGGAAGGCGCCGAGGAAGCACGGCTCACCGCCGAGCTCGCGCACGGCGTCGGCGAGAATGCGGCCGTTGCTGTCGTAGACAAGACCAGCACGCATGCGTTCGCCGGGCTGCACGATCTCGTCGCCCGTCGAGAGAATCGCCACCCGCGGGCGCCGCACCACCTCGACCCGCTCGCGCCCAATGGCGGCCAGCAGGCCGGTTTCGCGGGAGGTGAGTCGCGCACCGGCGAAGAGCACCGTCTCGCCACTGCCGATGTCGGTGCCCGCGAACGAGACCGCCGCACCCGGAACCCGCGCGCTCCGCACGATCACGAGCGCCTCGTCGACATCGGTCATCTCGACGGGAACGACACAATCGGCGCCGCGGGGCAGCATCCCACCGGTGGCAATGGAGGTTGCGGTTCCCTCGGAGATCTCGATCTGCGGCGCGACACCGGTGGGAATCGTCTCGGCATTGAGCCGCAGACTCACGGGCGCCTCTTCGCTGGCGCCGAACGTATCGGCCGCTCGCACGGCGAAACCGTCCATGTTCGAGCGATCGAAACCCGGCACGTCGAGCTCAGCGCGCACATCCTCTGCGAGCACCCGGCCGAGGGCCGCCCCGAGCTCAACCGGCTCTGCTCCCAGCGGCACCACGTCGATCGCCTCACGCCAACGCGCTTCCGCGGCGTCGCGGTCGAGGATTTCGAGGAACTGGTCCTGCTTCACGCTGGCTCCTCCGCGTCGTAGAGCAGCACCTCGACCTCGGCTCCTTCTGGCATGCCCTCCAACGCCCGAGGCACCACGACGCAGCCGGCGGCCCGCACCGTCGAGGAGAGAATCGAGGCACCCGCGGTGGAGATCGGCAACACCTGCCCGTCTTCGACGGCAACTCGCACGTAGTCGGTGCGACCGACCTCTGAGGTGATCTTGCGCCGCAGCGGCAGGTGCACTCGGCGGTGAGGCCACTCGCGCGTGCGTCCGCCGAGTGCCCGCAACGTGGGGCCCGCGAAGAACTCGTAGGCACACAGACAACTCACTGGATTGCCCGGCAGCAGGAACACGAAAGCAGCGTCGATGCGTCCGACGCCCGCGGGACTGGATGGACGCATCGACACGCCGTGAAAATCGAGGGAGCCGAGCTCGGAGACGAGCCGCGGCGCGTGATCTTCGGTGCCGACCGAGCTGCCGCCGGAAACCAGCACCACGTCCGCGTCGCCACTGGCGAGCGCGGTGCGAATTACCTCGGGATCATCCGGCAGAATCTCGAACGGCAGGCACTCGGCGCCGTCGCGCGCGAGCAGGCCGCGGAGCACGACAGAATTGCTGTCGACGATCCGAACTCCGCTCGGCCGACTGCCCGGCGGCAACAGCTCGTCTCCAGTCACCACGAGTCGCACCCGCGGTCGGCGCACACAGCGCGGCTCCGCCACACCGATCGATGCCAGCAACCCCGTGTCCTGGGGCCGCAGCCGCCGGCCCGCGCGCAACACCACATCACCCTCGCGGATGTCCTCACCGATGGCGCCGACGTGCTTGCCGGGCGCCACGGCTTCGCTCACCTCCACCCGACCGCCGACTTCGCTGCACACCTCCGCCTTCACCACCGCGTTGGCGCCTTGCGGCAGCGGCGCACCGGTCATCACGCGCACCGCATCGGCGGCCGCAACACTCCCGACGTACCGACTCCCGGGCAGCACCTCCCCGCGCACCGTCAACGAGATCGGCTCGTACGGGGATGCCCCGAAGGTCGCCTCCCCGCGCACCGCGTAGCCATCCATCGCGACCCGCGGGAAACCGGGCACCGCGACGGCGGACTTCACATCTTCGGCCAACACGCGGCCGCCACACTCGAGCAGTGCGACCGGCTCCGCGGGCAGCACGCGCGTGTGTTCGACCAGGAAGTCTTCGACCTCCTCCACATCGGCTCGCTCCGCAAACCCGCGCATGCGAACGTCGCGCACGATTGCTCCCTCAAAGAGACAAGAACAGAAAGGCACGCCGCCCCTCTGCCCGGCCCGACCGGCCCTGCCGCGCCGTCACCCGCCGGCCGGCGTGAGATCAGCCTGCAGACTTGGTGACGAAGAGCTCCTCGCGCGGGGCGAAGCGCCGATACGCGGACTGGACCACGGCTTCCTTCACGTCCCATACGACGCCTGCGGGCCCGATGGCATCCTGCTTCATGCAGTCTGGCATCACGTCCGCGTCGTGCTTCCAACCGGCGCGACGATTGAACTCCCACTCATCTTCCATGCACTGCCAGCCCTGGTCCGCAATCTCTTCGCGGGTCACTTCTTCTCCGTAGAGCAGACCGTAGAATTCTCGGATGTCGTCGAGGGTCGGCCCCAGGAACTGGCAGAACCCCGAAGAATCCGCGACGGCGTTGACGAGCTGCACCTCCTGGGAGGCCTGCGCCCATTCTTCCTCGGGCAAGCCCGGGTTCACGATCAGGCCCGCCGTGTGGTCGGCCCCCATGGCGCTGGTCAGGTAGGTGACCCCCGTCGCCTTGAGCGGCCGCGGATCCCACGCGGGAATGGCCTGACCCTTCACCGTCGGAACGCGGTGGTGCTTCTGACGCTTGCCGGTTGCCACCGCACCGTCGCCGATGGCCCGGCCAAGCTCGGTGCCCTCTGCGACCTCCTTCAGGATGCGCTTCGCTCCCTCGGCGTCGCCCCACTCCAGTCCGCCGGAATCCATGTAGACCGCGATCGCCGCTCCGGTCTCGATGGTATCGAGGCCGAGCTCGTCGCAAAGCCGGTCGAGATCCGCCACGTCCTCCCAGCTCGCAATCGCGCAGTTGGCACCGAGCAGTGTGAGTGTCTCGAACTCGAGCGCGCTCGTCTTGTAGTTGCCATCTTTGTCGTGGACGATGTTGCTGCACTGCACGATGCAGCCGGTCATGCAATTGTGCATGCCGCCACCGCGCTCCTCGAAGCTCTCGACAATGCGCGCGCCGTCGAGGGTCGCGGCGTCGGGCGATGAGCCCTCGGTGCGGTTCTTGTACGGGAAGGTGTTCAGCATGTTCGCCACGGGAACCACCGAGCTGGTGCCCGTCTTGAACATCTGAGGCCCTGCGCGGTACTCCTTCGTCCAGCGTTTGCACGCCGCCGTGAACTCCTTGCGCCGGGCGGGCTGACGTGTGGAAAGCTTGCCGGCATCGACAGCCACGTACTTGAGGCCCTTGCTGCCCATCACTGCGCCGAGGCCCCCGCGCGCCGCGTGCCGGGCCGGGCGACGCTCCTGGTCCTGGTCGGTGCAGGCGACCGAAGCACCGCGGAGCTTCATCTCACCCGCGGGCCCGATCGAGATGAACGACGCGGTGTCGCTGTAGCTCTTGGCGAGCTCCTCGATCAGCGCATAATTCCACATGCCCTTGTAGGCGTCGGCTTCGACGACTTCCGCCCCCTCCTGGCTGATATTCACCGCGTAGCGCTTCTCCGGATCGGCCGGCGCTCCCTTCACGACGATGCAGCGAAAGCCGAGCTTCATCAGATCCTGACTCGGATTGCCGCCGGCGTTGGCTTCCTTGATACCGCCCGTCAGCGGGCTCTTGCCGCCGATCGAGATGCGGCCGGAGGTGGGTGCCGCGGTGCCCGAGACGACGCCCGGCGCCATCACCAGCACATTGTCCGGGCCGAGCGGGTCGCAGCCGGCGTCGCACTCCGCGAGCAGGATCTTCGCCGAGAGCGCACGCCCGCCGAGAAGCTTCCAAGCGTCGGGGAAAGGTTCGATCTCCACGGTCTGCTGCGTCATGTCGACGCGCAGCATCCGGTCGCCGGTCGGTCCACCCATCGAAAATTCCTCCTGCGTCGGGCGCTTCAGAGTATCAGACGGGGCCGCGCCGGGCGGCTCAGCCACCGGCGACGGCCACCAGAATCTCGATGCTGTCGGTCTCCGCGATGGCAACGTCGACGTCGCCGCGATCGATCTCCTCGCCGTTCAAGAAGAGGGTCACGAAGCGTTGCACCTTCCCGCCCGAATCGAAGATCTGCTCGGCAAAGCCCGGGAACTGGCGCCCCGCGTCGTCGAGACACTCCCGGACGGTGGCGCCGCGGGCTGTGATTTCCGGCTGGCCCTGGGTGGGGCCGCGATAGGCTGTCGGAACGTTGATCTGCGGCATCGCTCCTCTCCTCTGCGGGGACGAAAGTGTAGCGGCGCTTCCCGCTCAGCGAGAGCGGTAGGGCTGCTCGATGGCCAGCTTGACCCACTGCCCTGCGGAGAGTGGCGCGTCCGCGGGCACGCCGTTCGCAACCGCGGTCTCCGCGGGGCTCCAGCGGTTGCCGCTGCGCCGCGACAGGGCTTCGAGGCTCTCGCCGGCGCGAGCCTGGTACAGGCGCAAACGCCGCTCGCGGATGCTCGCCCGCTGCCCGGCACCGAGTGCGGCGAAGCTCTGCCCCACCGCACCGAAGATGCGGCGGTCCTCGGCACCATAGTCCTCTGGCACCACACCCATCAGCCGGTAGATCGAGCCGCCGTGCGCAATCCAAGTGGCGTCGACGGCAACCGAGCCGCGCCGGGTCCCCACCAGCAGCTGCCCGCGCACGGCGTCGCGGCCGGCGATCTCGACCACATCCAAGCGCGCCACGTCGACGCGAGTCTCCTCGCTCAAGTCCGCGAGAAAGGCGTTCGCGGCCTCGCGTGGATCACCACTCTGGCCCTGTGGCTGGAGGGCGACGTGCGCGCGGCCATCCTCGGGGAAGGCCCCGACCAACTGCCGCGTGTTCGCTGTCGTCCAACCGTCCGGAAACACGATCGTGAAATCCAGATCGGGATGCAGGAAGCGCTGGCCGTCGAAGACGCCCTCGGCCGGATTGTCGCCGACCAGCAGGCCTTCGAGGCGTTCGAGGTAGTCTCGACGCGAGCCCGTCCGCGGTTGCGCCGGCGCCAGGGCTGCAACTCGCGCCAACGCATCGTCGATCCGGCGTGGCGTCGCTGGATGCGAATCGAACCAGCTCGGCTGGCGCGACGACTCCTCGCGCAAGTGTTCGTCGCGCTCGAGCGACCTCAGGAAAGCGGGGAGCGCGGCAGGATTGTACCCCACCTGCCCCGCGAGACGCTGACCGTACTCGTCGGCCTCGAGTTCCTGACCGCGGCTGTAGCTGGCGATGGCCCCGCCCCCCGCCAGCGCGAAGGGTGCGCTCACGATGTCACCCAACGGTCCGCCCACCAGACCGCCAACCACGAGCCCGGGCAACGCCAGCAACCCCACACCGACGGCCCGCGCCTGGCGCTGGGCGTGGTGACGGGCGGCAATATGAACGATCTCGTGGGCCAGCACGTTGGCGAGCTCGTCCTCGTCGTTCGTCAGGGACAGCAGGCCGCGCGACACGAAAACGTGTCCCCCCGGAAGGGCGAACGCGTTCGGCTCTACCCGATCCACGATCTGGAAGCGGTAGGCGTAGCCCGGGTCTGGCGCGGCCGCGGCCACGCGCTGGCCGACGCCACTCACCAGCGCCGTCAGGCGCGGGTCATCGACGAGGCCCATCGCCTCGGCAACCTGCTCCGCTGCCTCGCCCCCGACTCGCACCTCGTCCTCGGTACTGACGAAGACGACATCGCGCCGCTGCGTGATCGGGTTGACGATGCAAGCGCCGATCGCCTGGGCCAGCAACAGCACCAGGCCGAACTGGGTGATGGAAACGAGGTGTCGCCACATATTGTGGCGGGAGAGTAGCCGAGGCGGCGGGCCCTTCCCGGGCCTCCGACGGGCCCGTACGAGATGTTCGGAGCGACGCGATGCACTCGCCATGAGCGAGCGAACTTCTTACACGCCTTTGGCAGAGGGCGACCGCGCGCCGGCAATCCGGTAGCGCCGGAACGCGCTCGGGATCCCCCGCCTCGAACTCCGGCTTCTCTTTAGTGGAAAGCTCCCGGGTCCGGGAAGGCTTCCCGCGCCGCGACTCGCGGAACGATTTCATCGGCGTTCCGACGAATCAATTACGCTCGCCCCCTTCGACGCCAAATCACGTGCGAAGTTCGATCGACGAATCGTTCGGCCGACGGGAGCGAGACCTCGGTCTCCTACGCCGCGAACTCCGTACTCGAAAAGCGTACGCCCGTTCCAACACGAGATCAATCAGAAACGTCACCGACCGCGCGCTTTTTGGGCTCGTCTTTTTGCGCGTAGTACGCGCGACGCGCAGGCACCTGCCAGAACGCAGCATCGGGCACCGCGAACGCATCGCTGGCACCGAGTTGCGGCAGCCACGCGGTCAAGAATCCATCGTGTCCGCGCCCGTGGTGCACGCAACCGGTGTCGAGCCCTCGAACGCCGGGTCCGACGTGCAGCCCCTGCAGCGCCCAGTGCCCGTAGACGACGCCGTAGTCGTGACGCTGCGCACTCCACGCGACGTGCCACGGCTGGTACTTCGCCCCTCCCGCGAGTTCTGGCAGCTGTGACGACCAGGAGCCGCCCCGCGTCACGCTGCGACACGCGGTGAGGCGATGCAGCACGTCGAGGTCCGGATCGCCGGCACGATCCCCCGCGAGAAATCTCTCCGCGTCGCGGCGGCGGGAGGCTGCCAGTCGTGCGGCTGCGGCCTGCGCGCGGCGCTCGAGCTCCGGCAGCCGCCAGCCGGGATGCACCGCGGCATGCACCATCGCGAAGCGCCCCCGCCCCAGCTCCCCACTCAGCACCAGCGGCCGGCGGCGCAGCCAGTCGATCCAGTCGTCCGCATCCGACGCCTCGAGCACGTCGGCAATGCTGTCGTACGGCCCGAGGGGGCGCTGACCGGCCGCCACCCGCAGCAGGTTGATCTCATGGTTGCCGAGCACCAGCTGCCCGCGCCCGGCGTCCACGAGCTCGCGCATCTGACGCAGCACGCCGAGGTTGTCGGGGCCGCGATTCACCAGGTCACCGACACTCCAGAGCTCGAAGCCCTCGCCGAAGACGTCGGTCGCCCGCGCCAACAGTTCCGCGAGCTCGTCCGCGCAGCCCTGCACATCTCCGACAAAAATCGGGCGCTTCACCACAGCAGGGTGGGTAGCGAACGCGGAGGCAGACGCCCCTGGGCACGCGGGGACGGTGTTGCTTTCTTGCCTTTTCGCGGCTGCAGCCGCGAAAAGGCAAGAAAGCAACACCGTCCCCCACTGGACCCCCCGCGGGGTGAGGTCGGCTGGGAGGAAGCGCCTGGCCGGCTAAACTGCCCGCCGACCTGGAGCGGGCCCCTCTCACCGGACGGGCCCCTTTACTCGAGGGGCGCGTGGCACGACGCATCATCCTCTGCGACGGCGCCGAGTTGGCTCGGCTCTGGGCGCGCATCGGCGCAGACGAGGACGAGGACCTGCTCTGGGTGCCCCGCGAAGACGAGACGCGCGCCCGGCCGCCCGGCTTTCGCGCACTGCCCGGGGGGCTCTCGACAGGGTCGATCGCCCGACTCGAAGCGCGGCCGGAGAACGGCTTCGCGGTGGTGAGCGAAGAGGCGCCGTTCGCCCGCGCCGCGGTGGCGGCCATCCGCGAGGCGACCCCCGAGGCCCCGGTGCTGGTGCTGTCGGACAAGCTCGGCGCCGAGGACCTGCCGGATCATCCCTGCCTGCTGCACGCCGGCATGCGCTCGCTGATGCGGGACGATATCGACGAAGAGTTCGAGCACCTCGTCAATCTGAAACGGGTGGTCGACATTCGCGAACTGATCGCGCCGCGCGAGAAGCTCGGCATCCTGCTCCAGCCCGATCCCGATCCGGACGGCATCGCCTGCGGCTACGCGTTGCGCGCGATCCTTGGCCGCAAGAGCCCCACGGCACCGCTCATCTCCTTCGGCGAGGTCAAGCGACCGGAGAACCGCGCCATGCTCGAAGCCCTTGGGCTCGAGGTGCGTACCGTCACTCCGGACGAGCTCGACGAATTCGACGGACTCGCGCTGCTCGACGTGCAGCCGTCCGTGTTCGGGGAGCGACCGCCGGCGCGGGTGCGCTCCGTCGACGTCGTGATCGACCATCACCCGGAACGCAGCGGCTACGATGCCGTCATCAAGGACATTCGTCCGAGCTACGGTGCAACATCGACCATCCTGTGCGAGTACATCCGCGCGTCGGAACTCGACCTGCGCCCGAATCTGGCCACGGCGCTCGCCTACGGCATCAAGACCGACACGCAGCTGCTCGGTCGTGAAACCAGCAAGCTCGACATGTCGGCTTTCGCGTACCTGCACGCACACCACAGCCCGGCGCTGCTGCGCCGCATCGAGCGCCCGGCGCTTCCCGCCGAAGGGCTGCGTGCCATGGGTCGCGCACTGGCCAGCACCCGCGTCGAAGACGGCATCCATCTGCTGGTCCTCGGCCGGGTGCGGGAAGACGTAATCCCTCAGGTGGCCGACCTCGGCCTTCAAGCCGAGGGCGCCGAGTGGTCCGTCGCAGCCGGCATCGTCGGCTCCGACCTGACCTTCTCGGTGCGCAACGTGGGCTATGTGCGCGCGGCGGGCGACGTGGTGCGTGGCGTCGTCGAGGGCCTGGGCGTCGGCGGCGGCCACCGCTCGATGGCAAAGGGCATCATCCCACTCGCGGCCTTCAGGAAGGTCTACGGCAACGCCACCCGCGACACGATTCGCAAGGCGCTACTCGACGCCTTCGGCAGTGCCATCCGCGGCGACGGCGTCTGACGCCGGCCCGCACGCGCTGCAAGCAGACGCTGTCAGGAGGTCGCGCCGCTTCTCGCCAGCCGCCAGCGCGACCAGTTCTCCCGCGGACTGCGAAGGAACTCCCGCGTCGTTTCGAGCGTCAGGTAGAAGACCGGAACGACCAGCAGCGTCAGAAGCATCGACGAGAACATGCCCGCCGCAGTGGCAACGGCCATGGGCGCACGGGACTCGGCGCCAGGACCGATCCCGAATGCCGCAGGCAACACGCCGAAGATCATCGACAGCGCCGTCATCAACACCGGGCGCATGCGCACCGGAGCCGCGCGGCGGATGGCTTCCTCCGCCGTGGCCCCCTGCTCGCGGAGCTGGTTGGCGTAGTCGACCAAGAGGATCGAATTCTTCGTCACGAGCCCGATGAGCAGCACGATGCCGATCATGCTGAAGAGATTCAGCGACATGCCCATCACCAGCAGTCCACCCAGGGCTCCGGTCATCGAAAACGGCAACGCCAGCATCACGATCAGAGGCTGCGTGAAGCTCTCGAACTGCGCCGCCAGCACCATGTAGATGACCAGCACGGCCAACACGAGCATCAGCCCGAATTGCCGGCCGGCCTCTGCGCTGTCCTCGGCGTCCCCCCTGAGATGCAGTTCGAGATGCGGCGGCAACACCTCGTCCGCGATCGCTATCCCACGCTTCACTGCTTCGTCCAGGTCGATGCCTTCGAGGTTCATCATGATCTCGGCGCTGCGCAGGCGATCCGTGTGCGAGATGGTCGATGCTGTGGCGCCCTTCTCGATGCGCACCACATTGCGCAGGTCCACCAGATCGCCGCTGCGCGTGCGCACCCACAGATCGCCGACAGAGTCGAGCGTGTCGCGCTCGTCGCGCTCCATACGCAGCCGGATGTCGTGCCGCTCCTCTCCATCGCGGAAGGTGCCCACGTCGAGGCCCCCGATCATGGCGAGCACGATGCGGGCAATCGTATCCGCGTCGATGCCCAGCGCCGCCGCCTTCTCACGGTCCGGCACGATGCGGGCCTCCGGCAGACCGAGCTTGATCTCCTTCTCGAGATCGACGACTCCGCCCTGCTCGCGCATCCGCCCGAGCATGATGTCGGAATAGTGGTCGAGCTCCTCCAGGCTCGCGTGGCCCCGGATTTCGAACTCGAGGTCGCGCTCGGCGAAACCGAACGATCCGAGCACCACGAACTCCTGCCCCGGGATCGCGGACAGCGCCTCGCGCGCGTCCCTCGTGAACTCCTTGGTACTGCGCTCCCGCTGGTCGATGGGAACCAGCCGCGCATTGATCATGCCCACGTTGGGTCCACTGATCGAGATGCTGGTGCCGCCGATCTTCGCGAAGGACGAGATGACTTCGGGCTGCGCCAGCAGCCAGGCTTCGTTGCGCTCGAGCATCTCCACCGTCGCCTCGAGAGACGTGCCCGGCGGCGTGCGAAACTCGAAGACCGCGAAGCTGGTGTCCCCCGCGGGCATGAACTCCCCGGGCAGCTGCTTGCCCGCGACATATGCCAGCACGATCGCCGCCAACGCGATCCCGAAAGTCTTCAGACGGTTCCCCAGCGACCAGGTCAGGACCTTGCGGTACCCCTCCTCGAGAGCGTCAAACCAGCGCTCGAGACGCTGGTGGATGCTATCGGGGCCACGCTCCTTGGGTGCAGGCATGCGCGCGGCCAGCATGGGCGTGAGCGTGAGCGCCACGAAGAGGGACACGATCACCGCGACGGCAACCGTCACGCCGAACTCCTTCAGGAAGCTCCCCATCTGGCCCTCGGCGAAAGCCACGGGGATGAACACCGCCGCCACCGAGAAGGTCGCGGCGGCCGCGGCGAAGGTGATCTCGCGCGTGCCTTCGCGCGCCGCCTCCTTCGCGGAACGCCCAGCTTCCCGATGCCGCTCGATGTTCTCGAGAACGATGATGGCGTCGTCGATGACGACACCGATGGCCAGGGTGAGCCCGAGGAGCGTCATCGTGTTCAGGGTGAAATCGAAGATCCAGATCATCCCGAACGTGGTGATGAGCGACAGCGGAATCGAGAGGGCGACGATGAACGTCGGCCGCGTACGGCGCATGAAGACGAACACCACCAGCACCGCCAGGAAGCCGCCGAACACCAGGGCGAACATCGTCTCCTGGAAGGCCTCGCGAATCGACTCCGAGTTGTCGATGTAGCCCTCGGCCTCGGTGATGTGGATGGTCGGCGGTGTCCGCTCGCGCAGCTCTTCCATGCGGCGCCTGAATTCGTCGACGATCGCAACCGTGTTGCCGTCGGACTGTTTGGAGACGCCGATCGCGATACCCGGCTCGCCGTTCATGTGCGCGGCGCCGCGCACGTCCTCGGCGCCGTCCTCGAGCCGCGCCACGTCGCGCAGCCGGATCGGAGCGTCGCCATCCCAGGAGATGATCATGGAGCCGAGCTCGTCCACCGAGCGGAACTCGGCGTCGGTCTTGAGCACCCACTCGATCGAGCGGCCCTCGACGAAGCCACCCGGCCTGTCGACGTGCTCGCGGCGCAACGCATCGAGCACGTCCGTGATGGCGAGGTTGCGGGCACGCAGGGCTGCTGGATCGATCCAGATGCGGATATTGCGCTCGACGGCGCCGTAGAGGGTCACGCCCGCCGCGCCGGGAATGGAGTCGATGAAGGGCTTGATGTGCTCTTTGACGTACTCCGTGGTCTCCGTCTCGGAGAGCTCGGAGCCGATCGGTGCAAAGATGATGGGGTGGCTCGAGACGTCCCACTTCCCGATCCCGGGCGGGTCGATCTCGTCTGGAAGCTCGTTCATGGCGCCATTCAGCTTGTCGCGGATGTCCTGGGCCGCGACGTCGACGTCGTGTCCCAGATCGAACTCCACCATCACCGTCGCGGCGCCGTGCGTCGACTGCGAGTAGATGTGCCGGACACCCTCGATGGTGGCGAAGGCTTCCTCGAGGACATCCGCAACCTCGTCTTCCATCGTGCTGGGAGACGCACCGTTGAGGGTCACCACAGCGCCGACGAAGGGGAACTCCATGTCGGGGAAGCGATCGATGCCCAGACGCAGGAAGCCGAGCACGCCGAACGTCGCGAGCGCCGCCGTCATCATCCAGGTGAGGACGGGACGCTCGATGGAGATGTCCGAGAGCTTCACGAGCCTTCGCCCACGCCCACGCCCTGGGCGGCGACCGCCGGCTGCCCGCTGCCTCCTCGCACGCTGACGACGGCACCGTCGACCAGGCCGGCATGCCCCCGGTGCACGATCGGGTCACCCGCCGCAAGTGGCCCGCGAACTTCGACGCGCTCGCCATCCTGCACTCCCGTCTCGACCGCGATGCGCTCGACGCGGTCGCCCGCCACCAGCCGGAAGACGAAGGCGCCGGCGGCGCGCCGCATCACGGCCTCGACGGGCAGCATCAAGACGCCTTCACGCCGGTTCAGCCCGAGGCTCACACGGGCGAAGAGGCCGGGGCGCAGCTCACCTTCGGCGTTCGCGACCTCCGCCTTGATGCGCAAGGTGCGGGTCGCGGGGTCGACGGTGGGGGAGACGAACGTGACCACCCCCTGGAAGGTGCGATCGCGGAAGGCAGCGACTTCGATCTCGACGCGCTGTCCCTTCTCCACCAGCTGCATGTCGAGCTCCGCCAGGCTGAAGACGACTTCGAGCAGGTCCAGGGAAACGAGCTCGAAGAGCGCCGTGCCGGGCTGCACGAACTCACCCAGCTGCACGGCGCGCATCGCCACCAGGCCGGCGAAGGGCGCGCTGACGCTCGCGTCCGCAAGCGCCCGCTGCGCCACGCCCAGCGCGGCGCGATCGGCCTCGACGCTCGACTCCGCCAGCAAGAGCGCCGTCTCCGCCTCCTCGAGCTGCTGCTCCGACGCCACGCTCTGAGAGCGCAGCTTGCGGATTCGCTCGGTCTGGTGCTCCTCCTTCACGTGGTTGGCGCGGGACTGTGCGAGCCGAGCACGAGCGGCCCCCACATCGAGATTGCGACGAGCGGGATCGATTTCGAGGACCACCGCGCCCTTCTCCACCGCGCCGCCCTCTTCGATGGCAATGCCGGTGATGCGCCCCTCCACCTCGGCGGCGATGGTCGTGTGGAAGCGCGCGCGCAAGTCACCACTGGCGCGGATCTCCTGGTTGAGATCGATGGACTCGACCCGCGCAACCGACACCGTCGACAGGTTCTCGTGCGTAGCGACTTCTTCCTCGCCGCACCCCAGTGCCACGAAGAAGGCGAGCGCGCCGACGAGCGCTCTGCTCATTCGGACGTTCATGATGCATCCCCTTCAGGCGCGGGGTGCGTCATCCCGTGCAGCAACGTGTCGATGGCTCGCTCTTCGAGCTGCGGCGACCACACACGTTCCGGTGCGTGGATGCGCTGCAAGATCAGACCCTGCAGCAGCGCCTCGAGCATCTGTCCGGCCGTCTCTTCATCGTACCCCACGAGGCGACCGCTCTCCGCCAGCTGGCGAACGGCGGCACCGACCCGGTCCGAGACGCGGTCGATGACCGCCGGCATGCGGCTCTCGCCCTTGCTCGACACGCTCCAGATGAGCCGCGCCACCGTGGGGTGCGACACCCAGAAGGTGAACGACATGAGCAGTACCGAGCGCAGACCCTCCAAGGTGTCCCCGCAGGACGGCAGTTTGTCGAACTCCTGACCGAGCCGCGCGAGCCGCTCTTCGACGAGCGCGTCGATCAGCCCGTCCTTGTCGCCGAAGTAATGGTAGACGGTGGGCGCAGAATAGCCGCTGCGCCGGCCCAGGCTGCGCATCGAGAAGTCGCAGCTCTGGGACTCGATCACCAGCGCCTCGGTCGCGTCCAGGATCGCGCGCCGCGCCTCGAGCCGCTGGCGCTCGCGCCGCTCGTCGATCCCGTGGGGAATGTCTGCTGTAGCCATATCTGTTCGTTCCATGTGCTTATCGATGTCCACATGATTGAACATCGGTCAATAAGGGGGCAGGTGTTATACCACCCGGCGAAGAGAAATTCAACCTATTGATTTCAAAGGGTTTCACAGCGAAGCCGGGCGGCTAACGGCGTCTGGTCAGATTGCCGACCGAGAGCAATCGCTTGAACTCCTGATCCGGAGGCGGTGTAGAGATGATCTCCCAGGACTCCCGCCGCCAGCCACCCTCCACCGAAATGTTGGCGAAGGCAGCCCCCACGGTGTCGATCACCCGGATCGGGCGCTCCGGAGCATCCGGCCAGGCGGGATAGCCCTCGCGCTCCTCGCTCCAGCGCCCCACGTGCATGCCCACGTCGATCAGCTCGTCCCGGTGATCCCAGGAGGCGTAGTAGAGCGGCGCCAGGGTCTGCAGATCGACGTACTGGACGAAGCGCACGACCCTGTCGCCGCCACGCTCCTCCTTGGCCCGGCCCTGCAGCACCACCGCCCGGCGCAGATCCCAGCGATCGTTGGCGAAGGACAGCCCCCACGGACCGAAATCGCGCTGCGGGTCCACCGGAAATGCCGGTGTGCTCGCATTGATCGGCGTCAAGATGTCCTGCACGCCGAGCACGCGGATCGAGTACAGCAACGGGCGCATCTCGATGCCCTCGAAGCCGCTGCGCTTGGTCGTGATGCTGCCGGCCACGGCGCCACCAACACCCGCCGCACCGCCACCGCTGCCCCCGATGCCGCCGCCGAGCCCGGCCACCACCATGGGCTTCACCACTCCCACGCTGAACGACGGCATGTAGATGCCCTCGACTCCGCTGCCGGGCAGGCGCCGTACGCGGCGGAAGTTCGGCAGGTAGGCGTGCAGATCGTCGGTACGACCGGCCTCTGTCATGTTCTCGAGGGCGCGGTACTGGCGCCACGAGTAGTGGCGTGCGTCAAACGGTTCGCGCATCACTCCACCCGCAACCCAATGCTTGCCCGGCGCGCCGGGCGCCTTGTAGCCCTTGCGGCGACGCTCCGACCGAAACGCCGTCAGCGCGCGAAAGATCTCGCCGACGAAGGGCTCCGCGCGACCACCGCGTCCGACCATGTCCGAGGTTCGGAAGTCGCCCCAGAAACCGGCGCCCTGGTAACGCAGCTCGAAGTTCCACGCCCACTTGAGCCCGGCTTCGGGGTCCGTCGGCTCGATCCGATCCGGCGGAAACGGCAACCCCGCCCGGTAATCGACGAGCCCTCCGCTGGAAGTCAGCTTCGGCTCGCCGGCGTGAGCAGCGGTGGCGGCACGGTAGAACCCGGGCGGCGAATAGTCGTTGAAGCAGCGACCGATCACGAGCTGCATGCCCTGGAAGAAGAACTTCTCGCGGTGCTCCCAGATGAACGGCGGCAGGTAATCTCGCAGCGCCTCGAGCTGCGCCATCCCGAACGTCTGACCCTCATGGAACGGAAACGGCGGAGCATCCCGACCCGGCGGCCAGCCGCGCAGATTCGCGGCCGGGTCACACTTCGCGACGCGAGGAAACACCCAGGGCGCCGGGATGCTGGTGGCGTCCTCGTGGCGCGGCCACACGCCGGCCTTTTCGAGCACCAGCGGCAGGCGTTCCGGAGCCACGCGCTCGGCGGCATGGGCGGCGACTTCCTGCGCTGCCAGCAGCGAGCCGCGCCCGCGTGCCTGGGCGCCGCCGGCGGCGAGCGCAACGCCCGCCGCCACCAGGAGGCCGATGCAGCGGCGACTCAGCGAGCCCGGCTCAGCCCAGGGTGAGCAGTTCGTGGGCACCGACCATTCGCTCCTGGATGTCGAGGCCCACGGGGCACGAGCCCCGGCACGGCGCCGAGCACGAGAGACAGGCACTGGCGTTGCGCTCGAGACCGGCGTAGCGCTGCAGCGCCTGCTTCTCCCAGCCGTAGTCCTCGAAGTACATGCGGTGGCGCAGCACGTCGTGGATCGGCAGCTCTTCCGGGCAGGAGCTCAGGCACTGACCGCAGTGCGGTCCGCAGTAGGTTCCGGCGATGCGGCTTTCGTAGGCGTCGAGAGTAGTCCGATCCGCCGCGGTGAAAGACTTGCCCGACGCCGCCAGGTACTCGTCCACGTGCTGCAGTTCGAAGAACGAGATCACCGCACAGGAGACGTCCGGGTTCGAGAGCACCCACTTGAGCGCCGCCTGGGTGTAGGAATCCGCATGCTCATGGAAGTTCGTGAGCCCGCGATGCTTCGCGCCCTTCAACGTCTTCATCGCCACGACACCCATGTCCTGCTCCGTGCGCGCGCGTCTGATGATGTCCCCAAGCGGCGCCCACAGCCCGTGGTGATAGGCGAGCATCATCACGTCGAAGCGACCGTCGTCGATGGCCGTATTCGCCACCTCGACGAGGTTCGGCGTGTGGCTGGAGAAACCGAGGAAACGCGCCTTGCCCTCTCGCTTCAGCTGCACGAACGCCTCGTGCATGTTCGGATCGAGCAATCGCTCGACCTCATCGCACGAGTGAACGTGCACGAGATCCACGTAGTCGGTGCCGAGGCGCCGGAGGCTGTCGTGGATGATCTCTTTGTAACGTTGGACGGGTGTGCCCGGCGGCAGGTGACCGATGGGCGTGCAGAACTTGGTCGCGATGAAGAGCCGGTCGCGGCCACCTGCCTTCAGCACCTGGCCCATGGCCGCTTCGCTACCGGCGGCGGAGTAATCTGGAGACGTGTCGAAGTAGTTGACGCCGCGTTCGATGGCGGCGCGGGCAATCTCGACGCCACGCTCCCCTTCGATGCGGCCGGTGCCGAGCACGATGTCCGAAATCTGCCATTCGGTGCGACCGAAGCGACGGTGGCCCTGGATCCGGCTGCCTCGCCACTCGTCCTTCCATTCCGGGTGCGTGAAGGCAACGTCGCCGTCGTTGATGTGCGTCGCCACCCCGGACCAGCCGTCCGTTCCAGTGCCGACACCGAAGAAGCTGCGGCTCGCTGCCGTGCCGCCGGCCACCACTAGAGAGCTCACAGCGGCGCCGACGCCGGCACCCGCACCGGCGAGAAAGCGACGCCGCTCAGGATCTGTCGCGACACCACGCGCGCGCACGGCTGATCGGACGACGAAGAAGCCGAGCGCCGCAACGACGAGCAACAACAGCAACAACCAGATGAGCCCTGCGCTGGCGTTCTCGATCGACGGGTCGAGACGCGCGTGGATGCGCTGTAGGGCCTCGCCCGCCGGGAAAGCGCTGGCGTCAAGTCCGATCGGAATGCGGCTGAGGAGCGGGCCGATGACGAAGTAGCCAGCGACGAGTGCAAAGGCGAGAACGGCGAACCAGGCATTGCGGGGCGAACGAAGCATCGACTTCCTCCCAGGCCCCGACGCAGGGGCGACGATTTCGCAAGGCGCAGTATAGATGCACTGCTCGAGCGCCGTGCCGCCCGAGAATGACTCGGGGTCGACGCCGCACGGGAAAGGGACCACCCTCCTGGCGTGGCCGAGCACAAGACCGTCATTCCGTGCCTGGAGGCGATCCAGGAGTACGTCGGCCGGACGCTCGGCCCTTCCGAATGGATCCCGGTGTCCCAGCAGCGCATCGACGCCTTTGCTGACGCCACCGACGACCACCAGTGGATCCACACGGATCCCGAGCGCGCTAGTCGCGAGTCGCGCTGGAAGACCACCATCGCCCACGGCTATCTCACCCTCGCGCTCACTCCGCGCCTGCTCGACCGCATCCTGCAGATCGACGGCTGCAGCAGCGCCGTGAACACCGGCCTCGAAAAGCTGCGGCTCGCCGCGCCAGTGCCCTCGGGCTCGCGGGTGCGCATGCGCGCCGAGATCCGCGACGCACGTGCCATGCCGCGGAGCGGCGTGCGCGTCAGCTTCGCGGTGCGGATCGAGGTGGAGGGCGGCACGAAGCCGGCACTCCTTGCAAACGTCAACTACGTGTACCTCCCCTGAGATGCGGGTAGCCATCGCACAGGTGAACCCGACGGTGGGCGACCTCCGCGGGAACCGACGCCTCGTCGAGGAGGCCGCGGCGAAGGCGGTCGAAGCAGGGGCGGACATGGTCGCGCTGCCGGAGCTGGTGCTCACCGGCTATCCACCGATGGACCTGCTCGAGCGCGACGGCTTCGTCCGGGATCAGCTGCGCGAACTCGAGGCGTTGGCCGCCGCTTCGCGGCGCGTGGCCATCGTGCTCGGCGCCGCGCTGCCGACGGAGGAGCGGCGTCCGCGAACGCTCGTGAACGCCGCGGTCCTGCTTGCGGGCGGCCGCCAGATCGCGGCGCGCGCCAAGTCGCTGTTGCCGAGCTACGACGTCTTCGACGAGAAGCGCTACTTCCGCCGCGCCGAGCGCCGTGAGCTGGTGAGCTTCGGCAAGACCCACCTCGGCCTCACGGTCTGCGAAGACGGTTGGGTCGATGAGCTCGGCTACAACATCGACCCCACCGGTGAGCTCGCAGCCGACGGCGCCGAGCTGGTGTTCAATCTCGCGGCGTCGCCATGGCACGTCGACAAAGCCCCCGCCCGCCGCGGCATGATCGCGGCGCTGGCTGCGCGCCACTCGGTGCCGCTGGTCTTCGTGAACCAGGTCGGCGGCAACGACGAGCTCGTCTTCGACGGCGCGTCGTTCGCCTGCGACGCAGGGGGACGCATCCTCGCGCATCTGCCGAGCTTCGAGTCCGGTTTCGCAGTGGTGGATCTGGACGGCGAGGGCCAGCCGCCCGAGAACATCGCCGACCCGAGCCACGTCGCGCAGCTCGAAGCAGGCCTGGTGCTCGGCATCCGCGACTACTTTCGCAAGCAGGGGCTGCCGCCCGGAGCCGTGGTCGGACTTTCCGGCGGCATCGATTCCGCAGTGACCGCTCACCTGGCGGTGCGCGCCCTCGGCGCGGACCGCGTGCTCGGCGTCGCCATGCCGGGCCCCTACTCGTCGGACCACAGCATCCACGACGCGCTGGAAGTCGGACGCTTGCTCGGCATCGAGGTCCGCGAGGCGCCGATCGATCCGGTGTACGAGGCCTACCGCGAGCTCTTCGCGTCGCTCTTCGGCGAGCGCGACAACTACGGTCTCGCACAGCAGAATATCCAGGCGCGCATTCGCGGCGCACTCCTGATGGCGGTCTCGAACGCAGAGGGGCGTCTCGTACTCGCCACCGGCAACAAGAGCGAGCTCTCCGTCGGCTACTGCACGCTCTACGGCGACATGGTGGGCGGGCTCGCGGTGCTGGGCGATGTCTACAAGCGCGACGTGTACGCCATCGCGCGCTTCGCCAACGCCGCGGAGCCGCGCATCCCGGAGAGCAGCATCGACAAGCCGCCGTCCGCAGAGCTGGCGCCAGACCAACTGGACTCCGACGACCTGCCGCCCTATGACGTGCTCGACGCGATTCTCGAGCAGGCCGTCGAGGGGGGACTGACGGCCGCGAGCATCCGCCCACCCACGGGCGTGTCTGCCAAAGTCGTGCGCGACGTGATCGCGCGCGTCGATCGCAACGAGTACAAGCGACGCCAGGCGCCGCTGGTGCTGCGCACCTCCACCAAGGCCTTCGGCTCCGGGCGCCGGCTGCCCATCGTGCACCGCTATCCGGCGGACTGACCGGGGCCCTACGAGGGCGTGCCTGCCGCCACTTCGGCCCCGCCCTCGACGACGTGGCGCACGTTCTCGGCGCGAGCGCCGCGGGGGCCTTCCTGCACCACGTACTCCACCACGTCA
The DNA here is from genome assembly GCA_019310965.1 of Deltaproteobacteria bacterium. Taxonomy (GTDB): domain Bacteria; phylum Myxococcota_A; class UBA9160; order UBA9160; family SMWR01. Next base: position 62,745 of record JAFDDG010000003.1, on the reverse strand, counting down.
CCTTCAGAGAGCCCGTCGTAGTCGGTGGCGCCCAGGCCCGACCGGTGGAAGAAGACTTCCTTGCCGTCGTCACCGCGCACGAAGCCGAAGCCGCGTTCGCGCACCAGCTTCTTGATGCGGCCCTTCACGCGGGGCCCGCTCGGCATCGGGGCCGTGCGCTGCGCACGACTCCGCCCGCCGCGGCCACGACGTCGCCCGCGGGCGACGCTGAAGCGATCCGTGAGCACGAACTCCTCGCGGAAGAGCTTGAGCGGAACCTCGAGATCCTTGAGCCCCTCGGACTCGGGCGAAAGCAGAACCTCTTCGTCGCCCGCTTCCACGATCGAGTAGCGCAGGCCCGTATTCTTGTGCGTAACGCGGGCGCTGGCCTCGACGTCTTCGAGACGTAGCATGGCGACGGCCCTCTCATTGATGCCGCAATCGATCGGCGGACGAAACCGGGGAGCGCTCTCGCCGGCATGGCAAGAAACGCAATGAGCGCCGGAGGTTAGGGGATGCTGCGGGGGCGGTCAAATAGAGGGAGGCAAGCCCTGTAGCGGCTCCCGGAGCCCGCGTGAACGGCACCCACAGGCACACCAACGGCTCTCCCGCCCCGCCGGCGGCGGGCGCATGGGGCGCGGCGCAGGGCCCAAAGCCCCGATTGATGGGAGAGCGCCCTCCATGCGGGCAGGGCCGCGATCATGTCATTTTCCACCCACCGCAAGCGATCCCCCGCTCTCGTGCCGCTTCTGCTCGGCGCTGACGCGATCGCCAGACCCTCAAGGCTGCGGTCGACGCGCGGTTGCAGCATCGACCGCAACAGCCCGCTCCTGCCGCTATCCTCATCATATTGGCCGCCTGCGAAACACTCCGACGCAGCTTCTAGCCTGGCTGCACGCGCGGCGGACGGCGAGTGCCCGCCGCTGCACCGCCTGGCTCGCAGCGCTGAGCTTGTGCCTGCCAGCAGCGGGTTCAGCGGACGTTCTTCGGGTCGGCACCAGCGGTGACTACGCGCCCTTCAGCCTGGCCGGACCGCGCGGGCTGACGGGCTTCGACATCGACGTCGCCCGTGCCTACGCCGAGGACCGCGGCCTCTCGCTCGAGTTCGTGCGCTTCGCGTGGCCGGAGCTGCTCGAGGCGCTCGCCGAGGGCCGCTTCGACGTCGCCATGTCGGGAGTGACGCTGCGCACGGAGCGCAGCATTGCGGGGCGCTTCAGCGTGCCGCTGCTCGAGACCGGCGCCGTCGTGCTGGTGCGCGAGCCCACCACGGCATCATCGCCCCACGAGCTCGATCAGCGCGGCACCCGCGTCGGCGTCAATGCCGGCGGCCACCTCGAACAGGTCGCCCGGCGGCAGTTCCGCCTCGCAACGCTGGTGGCCATTGCGGACAACGCGGGCGTGTTGGGCGCCCTGGCGCGCGGCAGCGTCGATGCGGTGGTGACCGACAGCGTGGAGGCCCCGGCCTGGCAGGCCACCGTCGAAGACGTGCGGCGCTTCGGTCCCTTGACCCGGGACCGGAAGGCCTATCTGGTGTACGCCGAGCACGGCGATCTCGCCCGCGACCTCGACACGTGGCTGCTCGAACGCGAAGCCGACGGTGCCCTGGCAGAGCTGCGCACCCGCCATTTCGGGCGCAATGCAGGAGAACCGACGGCGACCCCTCTCGCCGCGCTCGTCGCAGCCATGGACGAGCGGCTCGCACTGATGCCGAGCGTAGCCGCCGCGAAGCGCGCAAACGCTCGTCCCATCGCGGCACCGGCGCGGGAGCGCAAGGTCCTCGACGCCACCGTCACGGCCGTGCGCGAGGTCGCCGAAGCCACGGGACGGCCGGCGCCACGGGAGGCGGCAATCCGCGCCTTCACTCGAGCCCAGATGGATGCGGCGAAAGAGGTGCAGATGGCAGCGGTGCGCGATCCCGACTTCGCGCCGCCGGCGACACTGCCGGATCTCGACGACGAGCTCCGGCCGGCGCTGCTGCGCATCGGCGAACACATCGCCGCACTCGTGGTCGCACTGCCGACGCAGCTGGCCCCGCACAGCGTCGACGCGGCTTGCCGGGACGGCTTGCGCGCCGCCTGGCTCCACGAGGAGGTTCGCGCGCGTCTCTGCGCTGCGCTCCGCGAGCTAAGCCTCGCACCCCGTGGAGAGGCCGAGCCCGAACCGGTGCCCGAGCCTTCGAATGCGTCGGGCGACGGCGCGACGACGCGGCGCCCGCCGCTCGACTCCGACGCAGAAGCCCCGGGCGAGGAGCGCCTCGCCACCGGACCAACGCACGCAGCGCGGTGAGCACGCCGACCCGCACGAGCTGTCTCGAGCCGTACCCGCCGATCTCCCCGACGTCAGTAGTAGGTGCTCCGCGCCCGGTGCCGCGGGTGCGCCTTGATCTCCGGCCGCTGCCCGCGCTGCCAGAGCAGGGTGTCGAGCAAGCGGGCGCCTACCGAAGCCCCGGCCGCACGGCACAGCGCCACGCAACGCTCGACGGCGTGCAGGCCCACGGCCCGGATCTCCACTTCGGCCGGCTCGCCCACCGCCAGTCGCTCGCCCGACTCGATGCGGCCCGCCAGCTCGGCGTCGTAGACGAGCGCACCCTCGCAGCGCAGCACGTGCGGCACCAGGTTGTCGGCGAACATCGTCAGCCGCTCGATGTCGTCGAAGTGACCCGGTCCCGCGCCGCCGAACGCCGTGGCCAGATCATTCGCAGTGATCTGCGCGCGCTTGTAGAGAGGCACCTCGAAGCCGCTGTAACGCGTCACGTCGCGATAGAAGGGCATCTGCGCGAGCCCTTCCACGAGACGCGCGGCGCAGCAGCCAGCCGCAGCCACCGCCACTTCGAAGCTGCCCGCGTGGCGCTCCTCGAGCCAGGCGCCGAGATCGCGCAACGCCTGGGCGAAGTGCGCCATCAGCTCCTGGGCGTCTGGGTCCGGCTGGCCGAAGACATCCGCACACTGCTGGGTCGTCAGCGTGCGCAGCTCCGCGGCGGACCACGCACCCCGCGCATCGAAGCGCTCGCGCAGGGCCAGCGCCACGCTGAAGTAGCCCGAGCAGCCGTCGCGCTTGCGCAGCTGCGGAAACCAGCCAGAGCCGAAGTTGATCGCATCGAGAGTCATGACGAAGGCGAGGGTCGTGGCCGGATCCTCGTAGGGCTCGTGAACCGGATCGAGCAGCGGTTCGATGCCGGAGACGACCAGCTCGCCGGCAAGGCGCTCCAGGCCGGCAGCGTCGATGTGCACCTGCTTCGCCACCTCGGCGACCCTCGCGCAGGCCAGACGGATGCGGTCAAAGACATCGCCGCTCACGAAGCGGGCGCCAACAGCGTGAGCGCCCCCGGCAACACTTCGATGCAGGCGGGCAGGCACCCAGCCAGCTCGCCGTCTGCCTCGAGCGGCACCTCGCCCGCGCGCGCTTCGATCGAGATCTCGCGCCCGCGCAAACAACACACCGCCGGATCCGATACGTGGTCACCGGTGTACAGCTTGCGCAACTTCGGCAGCAGTCGCGCGCCCGCCAGGCCTCGCACGACGACCGCGTCGAGCAGGCCGTCATCGAGACGCGCCGCCGGCGCCACGTGCATGCCGCCGCCGAACCAGCCACCATTCGCCGCCACCACCAGGGCGGCGGGTCCCTCGAAGGCGATCGCACCATCGACCCGCACGACCAGCTCCGCCGGCGAATAGGCGACGAGCGCGCGCAGCGTCGCCCACTGGAATGCCGCACGACCGCCGAGCCAGCGCAGCCCCCGCTTCACGTTGGACACGACCTGGGCGCTCACTCCGGCGCTCACCTCATTTGCGAACCACACGGTGCGCTCGCGGCCCTGGGCATCGATGCTGCGAAGCCGCCCCGCGTCCACAGGCCGCGGCTTGCCGCTGGCCAGCACCTCGACGGCCTGCGCCGGATCCGCAGGCATCCCCAGTGCGCGCGCAAAATCGCTGCCGGTCCCGAACGGCAGCAGCCCCAGCTCGACCGCGTTGCCGAGACCCGCGGCGAGCAGCCCATTCACCGCCTCGGACAGCGTGCCGTCGCCTCCGGCCACGAGCACGCGCGAGACACCGGCTCGGGCAGCCTCCCGGGCCAGGCGCGCCGCATCTCCGGGGCCCCGAGTCCGCTCCACTTCGAGGGCGCCCAGCGCCCCGACCAGCCGCGCCTCGAACTCCGCCCAGCCCGCCCGGCGCCCGCCCCGGCTCGCGGGGTTCAAGATCACTAGGGTCCTGGCCGGCACGCCCGAACGCTACCCCTTCTGCCGCGCCGCATCTCGCCGACCCAGAAGCTCAATTTGGGTTTTCGCCTGGTCGATACGGCTGCGCATATGCCCCTCTACACGATTGCACTCGAACTGACCATCCTGCTGGCTTTCTGGGTCTGGTTGGGCGTCTGGCAGCGCGAGCGCGCCACACCGGGCCACACGACCTTCACAGCCCTGACGGCCTCCGCCATCATCTGGTGCCTGGGCGCAATCCTGCAGCACCACGCACCGATGCCCGAGATCGTGGCGGACCGCGTCCGTTACCTGGGCATCCTTGCACTGCCGCCTCTGTGGCTGGGCTTCGCAGCCCACGCGACGCGCCTCGACCTCGCACGACGCGTGCCCTGGTTCCCACTCGTTCTCCTGGCGCCCCTCAGCGTTCCCTACGCACTGCTGTACTCAGACTCCTGGAGCTCACTCTTCATGCTCACGGTCGAAGGGGAGACGGATCAATACGGGCCCCTCTGGTGGCTGACCGGAAGCTATGGCTACGCCCTGGTGACGGCGGGCTGTGCCCTGTTCGCAATCGAGGCCTGGCGCTGGCGGCGACCCGGGCAATGGGTGCGGAGGCTCTGCGTCGGCGTGTCACCACTGATCCCACTGGCCGGCAACGCCGCCTACATCGCCCGCGGCCTGTTCGACCCCTATGACCCGACGCCGCTGTTGTTCGGCGTGACCCTGGTCGCGCTCCGCGGCGCGCTCGACCGAGGCCCGCTGCTTCAGGCGCTCCCGGCTTCGCAGCACGACCTCATCGAGCAGCTTCCGATCGGCGTGATCCTCGCCGATCGCAAGGGCGTCGTAGTCGACATGAATCCCGCCGCCGAAAATTGCGTGGCCGTAACGAAGAGCTCCGCCATCGGACGCAACTGCGATGCGGTCTTGAGCGAGGCGGGCCAAGACCTGCGGTGCGACGTCACACCGATCTTCTCGAACGGTCGCGAGGCCGGACAGCTGTTGCTGATCTATCCGCCCGACAAGGACGAGTGAGCGTCAGGCGTTCTTCCGACGCAGCAGGTTGAGCGCCGAGCCAGCCTGGAACCACTCGATCTGCTCGTCCGAGAGGGTGTGCTTCACGGAGACCTCGTCGCTGCTTCCATCCGCATGGCGGAAGACGGTCCGCAACGGCTGCCCCGGTGCCAGACTCGAGAGCCCCAGCACGCTCACCTGGTCGGCTTCTTGCACTTTCTCGTAGTCCGCCGCATCTGCGAAGGTCAGCGGAAGCACGCCCTGCTTCTTCAGGTTCGACTCGTGGATGCGCGCAAAGCTCCGCACCAGCACTGCGGCGGCGCCTAGCAGGCGCGGCGACATCGCGGCGTGTTCGCGGCTCGAGCCCTCGCCATAGTTTTCGTCACCCACGGCAACCCAGCGCTTGCCGGCGGCCTTGCAGCGCTTGGCGACCTCGGAAAAGGCCACGCCGCGCTCCCCAGAGAGCGGGTCGAGACCCGCACCGATCTCGTCGCTGAACGCATTCACGGCGCCCACGAACATATTGTCGCTGATATTCGTGAGGTGCCCGCGGAAACGCAGCCAGGGACCTGCCGGCGAGATGTGATCCGTGGTGCACTTGCCCTTGGCCTTGAGCAGCAGCGGCACCTCGACGTAATCGTTGCCGTCCCACGGCGCAAAGGGCTCGAGCAGCTCGAGCCTCTCACTGCCGGCACCGACATCGACCCGCGTGACGGCGCGCTCACTGTCGGGCGGCGGCGCGGCGTAGCCGGCGTGGCTCTCGACAAAGCCCCGCAACGGCACCTCGGGCGCGTCGCCGGGAGGCGATAGCTTGAAACGGGTGCCGTCCTCGGCCTCGATCTCGTCGCTCAGCGGATCGAAGTCGAGGGTGCCGGCCAGCGCGTAGGCCACCACGATCTCGGGGCTGGCAATGAAGGAGAACGTCTCGGCGTTGCCATCGTTCCTGCGCCGGAAGTTGCGGTTGTAGGAGCTGATGATCGAATTGCTCTCACCGGCCTGGATGTCCTCGCGTTTCCACTGCCCGATGCAGGGGCCGCAAGCGTTGGCCAACACGATGCCGCCAATGTCGTCGAAATCCTGTATCTGGCCATCGCGCTCGATCGTCTGGTGCACCTGCTCGGAGCCCGGCGTCACCCACAACCTGGCCTTCGCCTTCGCGCCGTGCGCCCGGGCCTGCCGCGCCACGTCGGCCGCGCGCTCGAGATCTTCGTAGGACGAGTTCGTGCAGCTACCGATCAGAGCAGCGGTGAGATTCAGGGGATAGTCGTTCTCCTTTGCATCCTGGCCCATGCGCGCGACCGGCCGCGCGAGATCCGGCGTGTGCGGGCCGACGACGTGCGGCGCGAGCTCGGAGAGGTCGATCTCGACCACCTCGTCGTAGAAACGCTCCGGATCGGCGTGCACCTCCGGATCCGCCTGAAGCAGCGCTCTGTATCGATTCGCGAGATCGGCGATCTCCTTACGACCCGTCGACTCGAGATACAGCGCCATGCGTTCGTCGTACGGAAAGATCGACGTGGTGGCGCCGAGCTCGGCACCCATATTCGTGATGGTTCCCTTGCCGGTGCAGCTGATCGAATCGGTGCCCGGACCGAAATACTCGATCACCCGATTGGTGCCGCCCTTCACGGTGAGCAGATCGCACACCTTCAAGATCACATCCTTGGGCGCGGTCCAGCCCGAGAGCGAGCCGGTGAGCCGGACGCCCACGAGCTGCGGGTGGAGTACCTCCCACGGGAAGCCGGCCATCACGTCGACGGCGTCGGCACCCCCGACGCCGCAGGCGAACATTCCCAGGCCGCCGGCGTTCGGGGTGTGCGAATCGGTGCCGATCATCATGCCGCCGGGGAAGGCATACTTTTCGAGCACCACTTGATGGATGATGCCGGCGCCCGGGCCCCAGAAGCCGATGCCGTAGCGCGCAGCCGCGCTGCGCAGAAAGTCGTAGACCTCGCGGTTGGTGTCGTTCGCAATGCGCAGATCGTTCTCCGCGCCCGTGTGCCCCTGGATCAGGTGGTCGCAGTGCACGCTGGTCGGCACCGCCGTCTCGTCCTTGCCGGCGAGCATGAACTGCAGGAGCGCCATCTGCGCCGTCGCGTCCTGCATGGCGATGCGGTCCGGCTGCGTATCCATATAGCTCTTGCCCGGCACGATCTCGGCGCCGGCCGGATCCACCAGGTGCCCGAGGAAGACCTTCTCGGCGTAGGTGAGCGGACGCCCGAAGCGGTCGCGAATCGCGGCGACACCTCGCTCGAGCTTCTGGTAGACGGAGCGCACCAGCTCCAGCGTGGTTTCGATGGTGGGCATGACTCCTCCTGACACTCCGGGGGGTCGCACGTTAGCGCATGCAGAGGACCGCTAGCCTGACTCGTGGAGGCGGGCCAGCTCGCTCAAGAGATGCGCCGAGGCGTACGCCGCTTTGCGGAAGTCGTCGAGGTCGAGGCTCTCGTTCTCGCCGTGGGCGTTGCAGGGCGGGTCTTCGAGGCCGAGAAGCAGCTGGGGAATACCGCCCATGACCTCACCGAAGGGTGCGACGAAGGGGATCGTGCCCCCACAGCCGATGCTGACCGCGTCGCGACCGAAGCCGGCGGCCAGAGCGCGGCGCGCCGCGACATAGGCGGGGCCCTCGGCACGCGTGCGCCAGCCGGGCACTTTGGCCACGACGTGGGCCTCGACCTGCGCGCCGAAGGGCGGCGCGGTGGTCACGAAATCGACGACGCACCGCGCGACCCGTTCCGGATCCTGCCCGGGCGCCACCCGCACGCCGATGCGCGCACGCGCTTCGTCCACGAGCTGGTTCGCCGCAGTGGCGAAGGGCACGGCTTCGAGCGCAGTGACGGCGATACTCGGCCGGAACCAGAGCTGCTCGTAGGGCGAGCGACCGGCTTCGTCAACGAGCGGCACTCCGTCGAGAATGCCGGCGTCGCGGCGGAAGGTGGCTTCGTCGTAGGGCAGCGCCGCAATCTCCGCGCGCTCGGCGCGGCTCGGCGCAGGCACGTCCGCGTCGAGCTCGGGGACGGCGCAACGGCCCGCATCGTCGACGAGCCGACCGAGCAAGCGCGAGAGCGCCGTCGCCGCGTCCGGCAGCGGCCCGCCCCACATGCCACTGTGCAGCGGGTGGTCGAGCACACGCACGGTGACGTCCACCTGCACGATGCCGCGCAAACTCGTCGTGAGCGACGGGATGCCGGTGTCGAGGTTCTGGGTGTCGGAAAGCACCAAGACGTCGGCGGCGAGTCGCTCGCGATGTTGGCGCAGAAACTCGACCAGGTGCCCCGAGCCGATCTCCTCTTCGCCCTCGACGATCAGCTTCACGTTGATGGGCAACGGCTCGCCGACGGCGAGCCAGGCACGCAGCGCGGCCACGTGCAGCAGGATGCCGGCCTTGTCGTCCACGACGCCACGGCCGTAGAGACGCCCATCCTCGCGCACGCTCGGCTCGAAGGCCGGCGTCAGCCAGCGGTCGAGCCGGCCGGGGGGCTGCACGTCGTGGTGGGCGTAGATCAACACCGTGGGAAATCCTGCACCCGGGCCGCGCTTCTCCGCGACGACATAAGGATGGGCGTCGCCGATGCGCAGCACTTCGACATCGTCGAGGCCAGCGTCCGAGAACAGCGCCGCCACCGCGTCGGCCGAGCGCACCAGCTCCGCCGGATCGAAGCCTGCAGCCGAAACCCCGGGGATGCGCGTCAGCGCCACCAGCTCGTCGCAGGTAGCATCGAAGCGGGAGTCGATGGCGTCGAGCACGGCCTGAGGTGCGGGCATCGCCGCCTAGGATCGAGGAGTCGGAGATTTTCGCAAGAGCTCGACACTCCGATACCAAGCACCGGCCGCGCGTATTAGGATGGGTGCCATGGCATCCCCGACCCCGCGCACCCTCACCGGCTCCACCGGGCTCGATCTCAACCTGCTCGAATGGAGCCGCGAGGGCGTGCCGCTCCTCCTGCTCCACGGCTTCGGCAACGAAGCCCACATCTGGGATGACTTCGCCCCGAGTGTCGCCCCCTACTACCGCACCCTCGCCCTCGACCACCGCGGCCACGGCGACTCCGCGTGGGACCCGGACGGCAACTACGACTACGAGAGACTCGCCGATGACGTAGAGGCCGTGACCGCGGCCCTCGAGATCGACCGCTTCGTTCTGATCGGCCACTCGCTGGGCGGCCGCGTCTCGACTTTCTTTGCCGGCCGCCACCCGGAGCGCCTCGCCGGCCTCGTGCTCGTCGACATCGGCCCCGAGATCGACGCCCGCGGCTCCCTGCGCATCCGCGACGAAACGGTCGCGAACATGGAACCGGTGTTCGGCAGCCTGGACGAGTACGCGCGCCTGCTCTCGCTCCACTACCCCGCAGCCACCGCCGAAGCGATCGGACGCATGGCCCTCCACGGCAGCAAGCAGCGCGAGGACGGCAAACTCGTGCTGAAGCAGGACCCGAAATGGCGCGGCGTGATGCAGGGTGACGGCGCGGACGCAGAGGAGTTCGAAGAGGCCTCCATCCAGCAGCAGTGGGACGCCCTGCGCAAGGTGCCCTGCCCCACCCTCGTGGTGCGCGGCGCCGCATCCGACATCCTCTCCCCAGACGTCGCCGACCGCATGGTCGACGACGAGCTGCAGAACGGAAAGCTCGCGGTGGTGCCGCAGGCGGGCCACTCAGTGATGACGGACAACCCCGACGGCTTCCGCGACGCGGTGACGGCGTTCGTGCTGGCGGAGTGAACGTACCAGCGCATCCATGGTCGAAACATCGAGACTGTTGGGCCCTCGCCCAACCGATGAGACAGGCCCATTCTCTCCGGAGGTCACCTCAGGTGACCAACGCTCCTGAATTTGACACCTAGCGACCCACGGCCTTTCGGAACGCCTGAACCAGCGGCGCCAGCATGTCCTGACAGGCCGCCAGCTCCTTCGGCAGGTTCAACGTCACGCGGAAGTCGGTGATGCCCGCCTCCAGCATCGCCGGGACGGCGGCCATCGTCTGCTCCGCATCGATCGACCCGCCGTCGCCCTGGGTCAGCTGCAGATAGCTCGACACCTGGAAGCCACTCGCGTCACGGCCGGCCGCCTCCAGCGCCTGCCGGATGCGCGCGAGCCCCGCGATCGGGTTCATCGTATCCGGCCCCCACGGAATCCAGCCGCTGCCGAAGCGAGCGATGCGCTTCAACACGTTCGGGTTGAGCGTGCCGCTGATCCAGAGCGGCACGCCGCCCGGCTGCAGCGGTTTGGGGTTGCAGTGGACCTTCTCGAAGCTGACCTCCTCGGAAGCATAAGCAGCCGGCTCCTCGGTCCACAGCCGCTGGCAGATCTCCAGGGTCTGGTCCAGGCGCGCACCGCGGTGGGCGTGGGGCACGCCATTGGCCTCGTACTCCTCGCGTTGCCAACCGACACCGACGCCGAGATCGAGGCGTCCGTGACTCAGCACATCGATGGTCGCAGTCTGCTTGGCGAGATTCGCCGGGCGTCGCAGCCCGGCAATCAGGATGCCCGTCATGAAGCGCGTGTGGGTCGTGAGCGCCGCCCACATGGAGATGACGGTGAGCGGGTCGAGCCATTGGCCATCCGGACCGGTGGGCTGCTGGGCACCGACCATGCCGCCGAGCTTCGGGTCGCTGTAGGCCTCGAGGTTCTCGCCGAGGATCACGTGGTCCGAGACGACGAGCCGATCGATGCCCGCGGCATCGGCGGCGCGCCCCTGATCCAGCAACGGCTGCCAGCCGCCGACGCCGGGATCCTGAGCCGCAAAGTTGAGCGGCTGCAGGGAGAGCGCCGGTGTGACATCGGCGAGTGAGTGGAGCTTGGACATGGGAAACCTCCTCGGCCTCGGGGCGCGATCACAGACTGGCGGAAACGCCCGAGACGTCGCGAGCCACCGGGGCGGGCATCGTACACGACAGGTTCCGAGCCGGCCGTGGAGACGGCTCTGGTCTTCACGGTATCCCCCCCTTTTGGTTGGGGGCCCGTGTCGAGTTTTAAATTTGATTGATGTAAAAATTTAGACTACAGTCTACTAATTCCACTGCCCCGCTGGACGAGACGCATGGCCTTCGGCGACCACATCTTCGTCAGCCGCTTTCGCGGCGTCTACACCCACCACGGCATCGACTGCGGCGACGGCTGGGTGATCCACTACAACGGACCGACACCGCTGCACTGCGTCGTGCGGCGCGCGACCTGGGAAGAGTTCGGCGGCGGCGACCCGATCTCCGTTCGCCCCTACGCAGCCACCGAACGCCCGCACGAGCCGCGCGGCGCCTGGGAATTCCTCGGCAGCCGGCAGCTTCAGCGTCTGCTCGACGCGTGCACCGGGCGTCTACTCGGCGACGACGTCGACACTTCGCGCGAGGCCGTCGTCGCCCGCGCCGAGAGCCGGCTCGGCGAGGGCGGCTTCGATTTCCTCTTCAACAATTGCGAGCACTTCGCAACGTGGTGCAAGACCGGCCTCAGCACCAGCCGCCAGATCGAATCGCTCTGGAGCGCGCTCGCCGAACCCCACCGCAGCCTGCTGCCCCGCGCCACCCAGGTGGGCCTCGCCTAGCGGTGCTCCGCGCGAACAGGGTCTTTCCGCCTCACGCAGATCTGTGCGATGTTGAAGGGCCGATCGCCGACGACAGGCGCCCGTGCGCGCCGTTCCGCTTCGAGTGATCCGCCGACCGTGAGCACGGCCAGGAGAACCGCATGGGTTTCCCGAACGACATTGGAATCATCGACACGATGATCGCTTTTCCGGCGTCCGACTTCTCCCAATACGACTTCATCCGCGCCCAGCTCCAGGATGCAGAGTCTCGCGACGAGTTCGACTTCCCCGTGGAGTACATGTTCAAGAACGTGCCGAAGGAGCTCTACGGCGTAGGCAACCCCATCGACGTCACGCTCCACGAGATGGACCGCTTCGGCATCGAGCAGGGGCTGATCGGCTGCGAGGGCGAGGTCGCCGCCGAGGCACTGCGCAAGCATCCGGATCGCTTCATCGCCTCCGGCAACGTCGACCCCGCCCGCGGCATGGACTGCATCCGCGACATGGTGCGCCAGCACGAGGAGTTCGGCGTGCGCGCCTTCGGCGCTTTTCCCGGCGGCAGCATCCCGCAGGTGCCGATCAACGACGCCAAGTTCTACCCGGTGTACGCGAAGTGCGTCGAGCTCGGCGTACCGATCTTCGTATGCGCCGGCGTGCCCGGCCCGCGCGTGCCGATGGCCTGCCAGCACGTCGAGTTGATCGACCAGGTGATGTACGACTTCCCGGAGCTCGTCTTCGTGACCCGCCACGGCTGTGAGCCGTGGGAGACGCTCGCCACGAAGCTGATGCTCAAGTGGCCGAACCTCTACTATTCGACCTCGGCCTTCGCGCCCAAGTACTATCCGAAGGCCATCGTCGACTACGCAAACACGCGAGGCGCGGACAAGATCATCTACGCCGGCTACTTCCCCATGGGCCTGTCGCTCGAGCGCATCATGAGCGACATGCCGCACGTGCCCTTCAAGGACGACGTCTGGCCCAAGTTTCTGCGTGGCAACGCGCTCAAGGTTCTCGGGTTCGACTCGTGAGCGCCCTGGGGCCTACTTCGGGACGCGACCCTCAGCGATCCGGCTTCGGAGCAGACTGATGAACTCGACCCGAACGCATGAGACAGCAAGCATCCTCTTCGCAGCGCTGGCCGCCAGCTGGCTCGCGCTCGGCTGCGGCGAGGCGACACCCGGCCCCTCACCGGAGACGGAGCTCACGATCGCTCAGGGCACCCTGGTGGGCTCGACCTCGGAGGCCGACGACGTGCACGCCTGGCGCGGCATCCCCTTCGCCAGGCCCCCGGTGGGAGAGCTGCGCTGGCGCGCGGCCAGGCGGCCAGACGCCTGGGAGGGCACCCTCGAAGCGCTGGCCTCGGGCTCGGAGTGCCTGCAGGCCGGTGGCGACCCGGTGCTCGGCAGCGAGGACTGCCTCTACCTCGATGTATTCGCACCGACAGATGCGCTGGCGCGGAGCGAACTGCTGCCGGTGATGTTCTGGATCCACGGCGGTGGCAACACGATGGGCGCCGGCAATCAGCTCGACCCGTCGCGATTGGTGGCTGAGAATCGGGTCGTCGTCGTCACCATCAACTACCGGCTCGGCGTACTGGGTTGGTTCTCCCACCCGGCGCTGCGGGCGCGCGCCGAGTCGCGCATGGACGCATCGGGCAATTTCGGCACCCTCGACATGATTCGCGCACTCGAATGGGTGCACGAGAACATTGCGAGCTTCGGTGGGAACCCCGGGCGCGTCACGATCTTCGGCGAGTCGGCCGGAGGTATCGACGTCTTCTCACTGCTCCTGTCGCCAGTCGCGCGCGGCCTCTTCCACTCCGCCGTCGCCCAGAGCGGGGTGCCGAGCAGCATGACCCGCAACCAGGCCGAAGCGTTCACGGATGCCGAAGACCCCGGCCTCGGCGGCAGCTCGAGCGAGCTGCTGGTGGCCCTGCTCCAGCAGGCGGGCGAAGCCGAGGATCGCGACGGGGCGAAGAGGCTGGCGGCGAATATGTCCGAGAAAGCCATCGTCCGCTTCCTGCGCGGACAATCGGGGGAGGAGATCCTCGCGCCCTTCGTCGCCTCCATCGGCGATCGCACCATGCCCATCTACATTTCGCCGACAGTGATCCGCGATGGCACCGTGATCCCGAACCGCGAGCCGCTCGACGCCTTCGCGACACCCGGCGCCTACAACGCGGTGCCCGTCATCGCAGGCACCAATCGAGAGGAGAGCAAGCTCTTCTTCGCGCTCACATCACCGCACGTCTCGCGCACCTTCGGCATCCCCACGCACATCACCGACGAGCGCCTCTACGACATCGAGGGCGAGTACGGTGGCCTCGTGTGGCGCGCACAGGGAGCCGACGAACCCATCGCCGCCATGCACCGCGTACAGGGCGACAGCGTCTGGGCGTATCGCTTCGACTGGGACGAGGAGCCGACGCTGCTCGGCCTGGATCTCTCGGAGCTCCTGGGCGCGGCACACGGGCTGGAGCTGCCCTTCGTCTTCGGACTGACGGATCTCGGCTTCGCCGGCCGCTTGCTCTTCGAGGATCTGGAGTCGGCCGCAGAGCTCTCGCGACAGATGCGCTCCTACTGGTCGAACTTCGCCTACACGCTTGCGCCGGGACGCGGACGCGACGGCGACCTACCCGAGTGGAAGCCGTGGAGCCCGAAAGCCGGCGCACCGAAGTACCTCAGCTTCGATTCGGCGCGCGACACGGCTCTCAGCACCGGCAACGACGTGATCAGAACGGCGGACGTGCTCGCGCGCGCTGTCGCCGACCCGCGTCTGCGCAACGACGAGGAGCGCTGCCGGGTCTTTCGCAACATGGTGCAGTGGAGCATGGCACTCACGCCGGATGAATACACCCAGATCAACGATGGAGCGTGCCGGAAGTACCCGCTCGAAGCGCGCGTCGACTTCGCATCGCTGCCCGAATAGCCCCGCCCTGCGGAAGCCGCCCTCCGAGCTCTCTCTCTGGACGTCGCCACGCGGCCCGCTGTGCCGGGCCCCACCGGGCCGCGTGGCGGTACTCTAGACCCGCGGCCGATGCGGCACGCATCGGGCGCTCCCGTTCACCGGAATTCACGAGGCCTACATGGAACTGAATCTCGAAGAAAAGGTGGCACTGGTCACCGGCAGCTACCGCGGGACCGGGGCCGGCATCGCCCGCGTACTCGCCGGCGAAGGCGCGCGCGTCGTCGTGCACGGCCTCGAGCCCGGCCAAGCCGAGCCGATCGCCGAGGAGCTGCGCGCCGCCGGCGGCGAAGCGTGGGTGGCGTGCGGCGACGTGCGCACCGAGGTCGGCGCTCGCGCAGCCGCGGAGTCTGCCCTGGCCCAGGCCGGCCGCGTCGACGTACTCGTCAACAACTACGGCGCCGCGGCGGGACGCAGCTGGCTCGAAGCGGACGAGACGGACTGGCTCGACATGTTCCACACCAACGTGCTCTCGGGCGCGCGCATGGTGCGACACCTGGTGCCGGGCATGCGGAAGCGCCATTGGGGCCGGGTGCTCTTTCTCGGCACCGTCGGCGGCGAGCGGCCGCGCGCGCAGATGCCCGGCTACTACGCGGCCAAAGCCAGCCTCGCCAACATGACAGTCAGCCTCGCCAAGGAGCTCGCCGGCAGCGGCATCACCGTCAACACCATCAGTCCCGGCATGCTCGCCACTGCGGAAGTGCGGGCCAGCCTGGAGCGTCGCGCTGCGAAACAGGGTTGGGGCGACGACTGGGACGAAATCCAGCGCCGCGCGTCGAGCGACTTCATGCCCAACCCGACCGGGCGCCTGGGCACCGTCGAAGAAGTCGGCCACCTGGTCGCATTTCTCGCCAGCCACCACGCCGCCTACATCAACGGCGCAAACGTTCGCATCGACGGCGGGACGGCGGACTGCGTCTAGACCCGTCTCGCCGCCCTACACCGGCCGAGCCACAGCCGCGGGCACAGCCGCGATGTCGTCCGGCGAGACCTCACCCGCCTCGACGCGGTAGACGTGATCAGCCACCGACATCAACAACGGCTGGTGCGAGATCGCCAGGATCGTGATGTCCCCACGCAAGCGCAGCAACGAGTTCCAGACCGTCGCCTCGGTTTCCGGGTCGAGCCCCGAGGTAGCCTCGTCGAGGATCAGAAGCTGCGGATCGTGCACCAGCGCCCGCGCGATGGAGATGCGCTGGCGCTGCCCACCGGAGAGCCGGGAGCCACCCTCCCCGACGACGGTTTCAATGCCCTCCGCCAGCTGCGACACGAAGCCCCAGGCGCCGGCGCGCCGCAGCGCGGTCTCGACATCGACATCGCTGAACTCCTCGCCGAGCGTGACGTTGAGCCGCACGCTCTCGTGCAGGAGGAACATGTCCTGGGGGACGTAGCCGATGCTACGGCGCCAGCCGACGAGATCGAGCTCGTGAAGCGGCACACCGTCGACGGTGATACTTCCGGCGTCGGGCCGGTTCAGCGCGCACACCAGATCGACGAGACTCGTCTTGCCCGCACCCGAAGTGCCGATCAACGCCGTGATGCAGCCAGCGGGGATCGCGAACGAGACCCCTTTCAGCACGCGCGTGTCACCGTAGCCGAACACGACGTCGGCGAACTCGATGCTGTGCTCGAACACTGGAGCACACGAGCCGCTCGTCTCCTCGCACTCCCCCTCGGCTCGCTCGATGCGATCGCGGAGATCCCAGTAGGCGCTCTCGCCAGCGCACATCGCTTGATACTGCCGCTGCGCCTTGCTCGCATTCGAAAACGTGCTGGTCAAGAGCACTGCCAGGACGCCCAACTCCGCCAACGGCACGTCGCCGTAGGTAGCGGCAGCGTAGATCGCCAACGACGCGAAGAGCGCGTTGAGCGGATACTGCACCGCCTTGCGCCCCTCGCTCGCCAGCACGTGCTTGCGGAGCGCGCGATCCAGGTGCTTCGCATCGCGCTCGAGCAGGGCTCCGAGTCGCGCTTCTCGCGACATGGCCTTGAGAGGTTTCACGGCCTGCAGGCTCTGGGTCAGCTGCCGCACCAACGAGCGCATGAACTGCGTCTGCTTGCGCCCCGCCTTGCGAGTGAGCCGGTTGAAGAAGCGCACCGGGTAGAACGACACCATCGCGGCGCCCAAGGCGACCAAGCTGAACCGCCACGACACCACGAAGGCCAGTACCGAGTAGACCGTCGCCTGCAGAGCCAGCGAGATCATCGTGCCGCCCGCCACGTACGCTTGGGAGGCGCGTCCGGCCTCGGACGCCATCGCGCTGCTGACGGCTCCGATCGTTTGCCGTGAAAAATAGCCCCAACGCGCTTCGGCGAGGGCGCCCAGCAGCGCCAGCCGCAGGTCCGTGGCCATCTTCACCGCGGTGAATCCGATATAGCGCTTCGCCAGCAACATCACGCCGCTCTGAACGATGGCCGCCAGCACGAAGAACGAGAGCAGGTTACCGAGGGTCGATGCGACGCCGAACCAGGCGAGGGACTCCACCACGACCTCTTGCAGACGACTCTGGCCCCCCCCGGAAGCGTCTTCCCCCACCAACAGCGACAGCAGTGGCAGAAGCGCCGAGAGCCCGACCGCTTCGGCACCGACTCCTACGAGAAGGAATACGACCATCAGCGCGGTGCGCCTGGGGCAGCCGCGAGCGATGTCGATGAACATATGCATCGATGCCGAGTCGCAACCCAGTCGCGTTCCAGTCTTACCCTGCGACACGATCCAACTCGTCGACGGAACGCCCAGATCGTGCGCCTGCGTTCGCCTCCGCGCGCCGCAGCGCGCCAATGTTAGCAGGCCAGGGGTCGCACAACCGCGTGTCGAGCTGATTGCCGCACTTGCCCGCTCGTTTGCATGGATGGCATGCTCACCGGCAACCAGGAAAGGGCATCATGAAACGACTCCATGGGAAAGCAGGCATCGTCACCGGCGCGGCGTCGGGCATCGGCCGAGCCACCGCGCTCGCGCTCGCAAGGGAAGGCGCACGCGTCGTCGTCGCGGACCTCAACGCCGACGGCGCAGCGAAGGTAGCCGCTGAGATAGAGGGCGCCGGGGGACAGGCGATCGCCCAACGGGTCGACGTGGCGGAGGAGGCCGATGTCTCAGCGATGATGGATACCGCTGTACGCAACTACGGCGGGCTCGACATCCTGCACAACAACGCCGCGGCCATTGGAGCCGCCAGCGCAGGACAGGATCGCGACGTGGCGTCGATCGATGTGGACGTGTGGGACCGCACCATGGCAGTGAACCTGCGTGGCGTGATGCTCGGCTGCAAACACGCGCTGCCGTACATGCTCGAGCGCGGTGGGGGCTCGATCGTCAACACGTCCTCGGGCTCCGCGGAACGTGGCGACTTGACGCTCTCGGCCTACGCGACATCGAAGGGCGGCGTCAACACGCTCACCCTCTACGTGGCCGCGCAGTACGGGAAACAGGGCATCCGCTGCAACGCAATCGCGCCAGGCCTGATTCTCACGCACCCGAAAGAGAACTTCGGCGGCCCGGCATACGTGGCAATGCTCGAAGAACATCACATGACCCCGCGCGTCGGCGAAGCCGACGACATCGCCCATGCAGTCGTATTTCTCACTTCGGATGAGGCGAGCTTCATCACGGGCCAGATCCTGCACGTCGACGGCGGCATCCTCAGCCATGCACCGCCCGTGGCGGATCTGCGTCGCATGGCGCGGTGAATAACGGCCGGCTCTGCAACGTCTCCCGAGTCGGCCATAGCCCCGAGGGGCCAGCGCTGCTGCTGCGCTACGCTCACGCGCGGCCCGCTCCCTGCCGGAGGTCATCCCTTGTCGAACCGCGCAATCAGCCTCATCGCAACCGCCTGCGCGCTGCCCGGCTTCGCGTTTGCCGTCGCTGCGTCTGCCGAGGACTCTGCCGCTCCCGTCAGCGCGAGCCGCACAGCACAGCAGGCGCCCAGCGACGGCATCAACCGCCTGCACGAAGCACTCTACGACGTGATGAGAGAAGCCGAAACGCTCGGCTACACCGGACGTTTCGAACGGCTCAAGCCGGTGGTCGACGAGGTCTTCGACCTCGACTTCATGGCAGAGAAATCGGTCGGCCGCCACTGGAAGACGGCCTCGCCGGAGGAGCGGACGCGGCTTCTCGAAGCGTTCCACCGCTACACCGTCGCGAACTATGCCGGGCGCTTCACCGGCTGGAGCGGTCAGGAATTCACGACCCATGGCGAAGAAGCTTCCGCGCGCGGCACCATGCTGGTGCGCACGACCCTGCACGACCCCAGCGACGAGGACGTGCAACTCGACTACCGCCTACGCAAGACCGACAACGGCTGGCGCATCGTCGACATCTACTTCAACGGCACGGTGAGCGAACTCGCGCTGCGCCGCTCGGAGTACTCGTCGCTCATCAAGCGCGAGGGGTTCGAGGCGCTGCTCACCGCGCTCCACGAACGCATCGAGGAACTCGAAAGCCTGCCCGGCGAAAAGGCCTCCTAGAGCTGGGCCCGCCCGCCAGAGGCAACGCTGGCCGGACCCGAGCAGAGGTCAGGATCCTCCGGCGCTGCCGGCTCGGGCGCAGGCGCGCGCATCGCCTCGATCTCCGGCGCCGCCGGCTCGGGCGCAGGCGCGCGCATCGCCTGGATCGAGCCCGCACGCGCCTGGAGGTACGCGCTGCGCAGCACGACGTAGGGGTCGAGCGCCGACTCCTCTAGCGCGTTCAGATCGTCTCTGGCCTCTTCGAGGGCCGTGAACCCGACACCGCCGTAGCCAACGACCTGCACCGGCAGACCGAAGATGTAGGTCACCGGGTGGAAGCCACGATCGACCACGAAGCCGATTCCATCCCGCACCGTCGTCGGCCCGAGGAACGGAAACATGAGGTACGCGCCACTTCCGACGCCGGCCATTGCCAGGGTCTGGCCAAAATCGGTCGGGCCCAGAGAAAAGCCGACGCCACTGGCGGTGTCGAAAAGACCACCGACACCGAAGGTGATGTTCATGCTGAACGCGCCGAGCGTCTCTGCAGCCGCCAGGGGATCGAGCTGCAGCAGGTGGTTCGCCGCGTAGATCGGCGCATTCAGGTTGATGACTAGCCGGCGCACGGCGCGGCGCGCGGGCGCCGGCACGACGAAGCGATAGCCGGTGGTGATCGGATCCCACACCAACTTCGAGACCCGGCGGTTGAACGCATAGATCGCACGGTTACCGGGCTCCCAGGGGTCGTAGGCCTCGAGCTCGGCGGGCTCGTCGTCGAACAACGGGTCGTAGTCGAGTAGCTCGACGTCCTGCGCCGGATCGACCTCGGGAGCCAGATCCACAGTCCCCGGGGGGTCACCGAGCGATCCCTCAGCGATGTCGCGAGCGTCGTCGCCCGCGGCGGCCAGAGGCAGAGCCACCAGGGCAAAGAGCACACAGCAAGCGATACGGTGCCAATAAAGCGCCATTGACGTTCTCTCGTCCCGGGGGGGCGGGGATTGAGGAGACAGGTCTTGCCCCGAGGGGGCAGCCATTGATCGCCGTGGAGACAATCTCAATGTACTCCGGTTCCAGCCACGCAACCAGTGCGTTAGGCTAAGCGCGCCTCGAGCCCCCTGCTCGAGAGCACCAGCCCCCTGAAAGTCCCGAGGCGATCTGCTCGTGGAGGACGAGAACGTGGACGTATTCAGGAAGTGCGTTGACTTCGCAGAACGGTCGCAGCCCCTGTTGGACGCGGCCGTGTACCCGTACTACCGCGTGATCTCATCCGCGCAGGACCCGGTGGTGATCCACCAGGGTCAGGAGCTGGTGATGCTCGGGTCGAACAACTACCTGGGCCTCGCCAATGATCCCGAAGTCAAAGAAGCGGCGGCGATGGCGACGGCGCTCTACGGCACCGGCTGCGCGGGATCACGGCTGCTCAACGGCACACTCGACGTTCACGTGCAGCTCGAGCAGCACATCGCAAAGTTCATGGGGCGCGAGGCGGCGGTCACCTTCGCCACGGGTTTCCAGGTCAACCTCGGCGTGCTCTCGTGCCTGCTCGAGCGCTCCGACATCGCTTTCCTCGACAGCCTCGACCACGCCAGCATCATCGACGGCGCGCGGCTCGGCTTCGGTCGCTCGCACAAGTTCCGCCACAACGACATGGCGGACCTCGAGAAGAAGCTGGCGGCCGCGGCACCCGACAAGGGCAAGCTGATCGTTGTCGACGGCGTCTTCTCGATGGAGGGCGATCTCGCGCCGCTCCCCGAGATCGTGGCGCTCACGCAGAAGTACGGCGCGAGGCTGATGGTGGACGACGCCCACGGGCTGGGAGTGTTTGGTGAGAACGGTCGCGGCACCCCGGAGCACTTCCAGGTCGAGGCGGACGTGGACCTCATAATGGGCACGTTCTCCAAGTCGCTGGCGACCGTCGGAGGCTTCGTCGCGGGCGACGCCGACATCATCCAGTTCATCAAGCACAACGCACGCACCGAGATTTTCTCGGCGGCGCCCCCGCCCGCATCGGCCGCCGCAGCGCTGAAGGCCCTGGAGATCGTCGAACGTGGCCCGGAGCGCCGCAAGCAGCTGTGGGAGAACACCGAGTTCATGCAGCGCGAGCTGCGAGGTCTCGGCTTCGACACGGGCGACGCGGCCTCGCCGGTGATCCCGATCGTGATCGGCGGCGACATCGAGGCCTTCAGCTTCGCCATCGAACTCGAGAAGGAGGGCGTCTTCGCCAACCCGGTGATCACTCCCGCGGTGCCAGCCGGCCGCTCGATGATCCGCACCTCGTACATGGCGACCCACACACGCGAGCACCTGGAGCGCGCACTCGAGGCCTTCGCGCGGGTCGGCAAGCGCCGGGGCGTGATCGTCTAGGAGCCTCCCACGCCAGTCCGAGATCGGGCTTCTAGGCCACTCGCACGCCGCACCCCATGCGGCGCGGGTCGCCGGCGGCTTCGCCCGGGGCCACGGCGTGCACCCCACCGAAATAGAGATTCGGCTCGTTCCAGGCGTTGATCGGCCAACGCTTCCCCAGCGCGGCCAGCGTCGCCCGCGCGAGCCCCGGCTCGAGCTGGAGCACGGCGCCGTCCCAATGCACTCGAGGCGCCTCGACCGCGGCCTCGAGCGGCAGCCGCGCATCGACGACTGCTGTCACCACCTGGGTAATGGCACTGCGGATGCGCTTGCTGCCGCCGCTGCCAAGCACGAGCCGCACCCGATCGGCTTCGAGGACCAGGGTCGGCGACATCATCGAACCGACGCGCTCACCCGGCGGTAGCGCGTGGAAGCCGTCCGGGTGGAGATCATCCTCGCCGAGCATGTTGTTGAGCAGGATGCCCGTGCCCGGAGCCAGATAGCCCGAGCCCTCGCCATTCGAGAGGGAGAGACTTGCGGCATTGCCGGCCGCGTCGTGCACGCTTACGTGTGTCGTGCCGCCGGCGCTCGGCGGCAGGCGCTCGCTCTCCACGGCCTGCATCACCGCCACCAGCCCGCTGCGCTCCGCCGCTCCGCCCCACGCCGCGCATTCGCCCCGCGCCTCCAGCCGCTCCAGTGCGAGCGCGAGCAGGCGCCCGCCGAGACTCGGCGCCGGGTTCGTCAGCAGGCGCCGACCGCGGTAGGAGCACTCGAGGGGTGAGCGCTCGATCACGCGATACGCCGCCAGATCCGCCTCGGTGAGGAGCCCCCCCGCCTCGCGCATGTCGCGCGCCATGGATGCAGCCAGGCCACCCTCGTAGAAGTCGCGAGCGCCGTCGGTGGGGAGCGTCTCCAGATAGCTGGCGAGCCCTGCGTTGACGACCCGCTCGCCCTCCACACGCGGTCGGCCGTCGGGGGCGTAGATCGCACATCCGGCTGGCGTGAGGGTCACGATCGGCGTCAGCAGCTCCTGCACGTAGGCTTGATGCGCGTTCAACACCACGCCTTCCCGCGCAAGGCCCACGGCGGGCTCCAACAACCGCGCCAGCGGCCAACGGCCGAGTCGCTGATGCACGTGGAGCAGGCCCCGCAGCGTTCCCGGCACGGCCACAGCACCCAGCCCGATGTTGAATATCTGCTCCGACCCGGGAAAATGCACCGTCATCGGCTCGAAGTGGGGCGCGAGCGCGGTGGCGGCAAGCCCCCGGCCCGGCGCGTCGACGAAGAAATCGAAGACCCGCGCCTCGCCGCTCGCAGTGCGCGCCAACAGAAAGCCGCCACCACCGAGGCTGGTGAACATCGGCTCCGCCACGCACGCGGCGAAGCCCGCCGCCACCACCGCGTCGAACGCACTGCCGCCCTCGTGCAATACATCCGCGGCGGCGCGCGAGACTTCCGGATGTCCCGACGCAACTTCACCGCGGAGTGCCACGGGGCTACTCGCCGCCGGCAGGTGTCGGCTCGTCGTGCTCGTCCTCGATCTCGCCGACGATCTCTTCGAGCACGTCCTCGAGCGTGCAGACGCCGAGCAGCGGGCCGCCTCGCTCCCGCACCAGCGCCAGGTGCCTGCGGCCGCTGCGAAAGCGCCGCAGCGCGTCCACCACCGGCAGATCCGGCCGAATCTCCAGTACCGGCCGCAGTGCGTCCTCGAGGATCACCAACCGGTTGTCCGCCGCGATGTGGAAGATGTCCTTCGCGTGCAGGATGCCGACCACGTCGTCGAGATCGCGATCGTAGACGGGGATCCGCGTGTACCCTTCTTCGCGCAGGATGTCGAGCAGCTCCTCGGGCTGCGCTCTGCGGTGCACGGCGAAGACGCGCTCGCGCGGCACCATCACGTCGCACACGCGGGTCTTCGAGAGCCGGAAGACGTTGCCGAGGATGCGGCCGGCGTACGGACGGATCTGTCCCGCGTCGCGCGCCTCGTCGACCAGCAGTGACAGCTCTTCCGGCGAATGCACCAGCTCCCGATGCCCAACAGGCTCCACGCCCAGCAGGCTGACAAGCGCGTTACCGGCGCCGTTCATCGCCGCGATGATCGGATGAAACGCGCGCGCGAAGAGCAACAACGGCCGCGCACAGACGAGCGCCACTCTCCCGGGTCGATCCAGCGCAAGCGCCTTCGGGGCCAGCTCACCCACTACCACGTGCAGGAAGGTCACGATCGAGAACGAGACGACCAGGGACACTGTGTGGAGCACGGCTGCACTGCCGAGACTCACGGCGACGAGCGCGGGCTCGATCAGATGCGCGAGCGCCGGCTCACCGACGAAGCCCAGACCGATGCTCGCAATGGTGATGCCGAGCTGAGTGGCCGCGATGGCGTCGTCGAGATCGCGAATCGCGGCGGCAGCAGCCTTCGCGCCGCGGCGCCCCTCTTCGACCCACAGCTGCATCTGGGTGCGCCGCACGGCCACCAGGGCGAATTCCGTGGCCACGAAATAGGCGTTCGTCAGCAGGAGCGCGAAGACAGCGAGGAGACCAAGGAGTGCAACACCTAGCTCTGGGCTGTCCAATACGGCCTCCCGCGAATGCGCCCTCAGAGTACCAAGCCGGGAACGCCCTTGCCTTTTGCCTTTCTTGGAAAAAATGGGCAAAAGGCAAGGGCGTCCCCGTTGACGTCAACTTTGGCTTGCGTCGAGTTGCTCACGGCCTACGAATGCGTCGACGAACTGCCGAGCGGTGCGCCCAGAGCGGCTCGAGTGACGCAGAGCCCAGCGCAGCGCCGCGGCACGCAGCGCTGCAGGCTCGGCGCGCACGCCGAGCTTGCGCGCCGTCCGCTCGACGATCTCCAGGTAGGTGGCCTGGTCGAAGCCGTAGAAACCGAGCACCAGTCCGAAGCGATCCGACAGCGCGAGCTTCTCCTCGACGGCCTCCCCCATGTGAAGCTCACCGTCCGCATCGAGCATGGCTCCGCGATTGTCGGCCATCGTCTCCGGCAACAGGTGGCGTCGGTTGCTGGTGGCGTAGATGCGCACGTTCTCCGGCGGAGAGATCAGGCTGCCCTCGAGAGCGGCCTTGAGCTCCCGGTACTTGGCCTCGCCGGCGTCGAAGGAGAGGTCGTCGCAGAAGAGCACGAAGCGATGCGAGGCGCCGCGCAGCGCCTCGAGCACACGAGGCAGGTGCACCAGATCGGCCTTCTGCACTTCGAGCATGCGTAGCCCCTGAGGACCGAAGCGCCCGAGCAGCCCGCGCACCGCCGACGACTTGCCCGTCCCGCGTTCACCGTGCAGCAACACGTGGTTGCACGGCAAGCCCCGGGTGAATTGCTCCGTGTTGTTCACGAGCTCGTGGACCGCGCTCTCGACCCCGACCAGCTCCGAGAGGTCGAAGAGCGCCGGCTCTTCGATGGGCACCAGCCGACCCGGCCCGCGACCCGACTCCCAGCGAAACGCCAAGTGACGTTCGAACGCAGCCGGCGGCAGCGGCTCACCGGCAAGTTCCTCGAGCACGCTCTCGCCCAGGGCGAGCACACGTTCCAGGCGACGTCGAAATTCCGCACGGCGACCCATTGCTCCTAGACTGACACCCGCGCGCGGGGTACGCCAAGTCGGTCGCCGCACTGGGCGCGGCCGGGCCACCCTGCGCAGCCGCGCCGAGGATGGCGATCTCTGGCTCTGCCTGCGCGCCGACAGCGAGGGCCGCATCCCGCCCGATCCGCCTCTTCCGATCACGCGCTGTCCGGGGTATGAAGGGGGCTCACCACAGGAGGGAGGGTCCCGATGAAGCGCTGGTTCATCATGTCTGCGATCGGCAGCGACCGCCCGGGGCTCGTGGCCGAGCTCGCCCAGCTCATCCACGACTGCAACGCGAACCTCGAAGACTCGCGCATGACGATCCTCGGCAGCGACTTTGCAGTCATCCTGCTGTGCTCGGCCGGCGACCGCGAAGCGCTCGATCGCATCGCGGTGGGCGCCAAGCGACTCGAGCGGGACCATGGGCTCACCATCCTGCCGCGTTTTCTCGACGACGAGCCCAGACCTCCGCTGCCCGCACCCGGCACGAGGCTCTACCGAGTCGAGGCCTTCGGCGAAGACCGCGCGGGCATCGTCGCGGGCATCTGCCGGGTGCTGGCGGATCGCAGCGTGAACATCGCCGAGCTCACGACGAGGAGCCGGTCCGGGCCGGGCGGCGCGGCGAGCTACGAGCTGGCGATCGTGGCCGAGGTGCCCGAGAGCCTCGACAGCCGCACGCTGCGCGAGGCGCTCGAAGCCGAAGCCGACCGCCTGGCCGTCGACGTGACGCTGCTACCCATCTCCACCTGACACGCGCAGCTCGGCGATCGCATCGGCCAGGTCACCCCAGCGATCGGGCAGGGGTCGTTCGATCGCCCGAAAGAACACCTCGAGGAAGCGGTAGGTGAGTCCCCACACCACGTGCCGCTGCGGTCGGCCGACGAGAATGCCCGGAAAATCCATCTCGATTCCCGCGTCGAGCCGGTAGGGCACGAAGCGCTCCGGCGCGTGCAGCTCCGCCAGCGGGAACCAGAAGGCCTCGCGAACCTCGCGGTTGGGCGCGAGGGCCGGCGCCTGCTCGACGCGGTAAACGAAGCTCGAGATCACGAGCTGTGGCACGCCCGAGACCCGCCGGCCCTGCAGATCGTCGAGACGCCCGAGTCGCTCGGCCCCGCGCAGGTCGAGCCCTACCTCCTCCAGCGTTTCGCGCTCCGCGGCATGGCAGGCATCCGGGTCGCCGGCATCGACGCGGCCGCCGGGGAAGGCCATGTGCCCCGACCAGGGGTCGCCCTCGTGGAGAGCACGCTCGATGAAGAGCACCTGGAGCCTCGCGTCGATCTCGCACAGAACCATCGCCACCGCCGCTCGCTGGCGATCGTCGGGGTCGACGAGCTGCGGGCGATGGCTCGCCAGGGCTGCCCGGATGACTTCGACCGTCGGCATGACGAAAGACGATACCATCCGGCGCATGTCGCAAGCCCCGTCTGTTCCGGCCGACGCGGCCGGCGTGCTGCGCCTGCTGCGCTCGGACCGCGCCGCCGCCGCAGAGGCCGTCGCGGCGCTCGACACCGAGGGCCAGGTGGCGCTGATCTGCGGCGCGCCGGTCCAGCAGCGCCACACGCTGCTGGACCTCCTGCCCGCACCCGAGCGCGTGATCGCGCTGCTGCCGGAAGCCGAGCTGTGTTTCACGGTCAAGGCGATCGGACTCGAGAGCGCCGTCTGGGTGCTCGACCACGCCACCCCGGAACAGGTGGCCGCAGCCATCGACCTGGATGTGTGGCGCGACCACGCGCCACACCCCGCACAGCTCGACGCCTGGCTCGACGCACTGGCCGAGACCGGCGACGAGTCGCTGCTGCGCGCGATCACGCACCTCGACGCGGAGCTCGTGGTGCATTGGCTGCAGAACCGCATCCTGGTGGCGCAGAAGCCCAGCGACGACGAAGACTGGGAGCCGCCGGACGGGAGCCAAACCCTCGACGGCCAGTTCCACTTCGCGCAGTTGCGCAGCGGCGACGACGCCGCGTCAATCCGCCGCGCGCTGACGATTCTCTGGAACGGCGATTACTGGACCTACTTCCGGCTCATGCTGGGCGTGATCCACGAGTTGCCGACCGAGAACCAGGAGTGGGCGCTGCGCTGGCGCAACGCTCGGCTCCAGGACCTGGGGTTCCCGCCCTGGGACGAAGCCATGCGCCTGTACCGGCATCTGCGCTCCCACGAACGCACGCGCCTGCCCGCCGATGCGCGGCCCCTCGACGTCGAAACCTGGCGCCTGCCCGTCTGGCTGCCACAGCTGCCGGAGAGCGCCGAAGGAGCACACCTGGTATTTCGAGCCATAACAAAGCTCGACGCCGAGGAGCGCACTGCCGCGTTCTACGCCTTCGTCGCCGTCGCGAACGCCGTGGCAGTGGCGGACCGCATGCCACTTTCGGACACGGAGACGACGCCCCGCGCCATCGCCAAGGCCGCGCGCTGGATCGATCGCGGTCTCGAGCACATCGCCGACAGCCATGGCCTCGAGCACGTCGACGTGCTGCGCCGAGTTGCCCTCGAGCACCTCTTCCGGGTCGGCGCAAATCTAGACCCGGAAGCCGCGCGACCGCCGCCGCGCGAAGACCCGGAAGAGCCGCACAGCGACGCCTGAAAACACGAAGGCCCGTCGGTTTGCACCGACGGGCCCCGTGAACGTTACGCAGGCGACGACTAGAGGTCGACGGCCTTCAGCGTCTTGCGCTTGTTGCCGATGGCTCGCGCCTCGGCATCCTTGATCAGCTCGCGCACGGCCTTGTCGAGGGCGCCGTAGAACTCGCCACCCACGTTGCACTTCTTGACCGCGGCCTTGGTGCGGGCCTTCGAGATGATCAGGTCGCCACCGGCGGCCTTCCTCTTCGTCGTCTTCTTCTTTCGAGCTGCCATGATTCCTCCCATCATCACCGGGATTCCCGGCGTCGCCGGATCTGGCCGGCGAATCCCCCAATTGGTTTTCTCGACGGAACCCCGTCGCTTCGTCCGCGACGGTGAACCGCCGTTTCCGAGGGGCGCAGCATAGACACTTTGGCGCCGGGTTCCAATGGCAATCCGCCCGAAATCGGCCTCTGCAAGCCGCCTACCCCTCGATTTCGGCCCCGGGGGCCGGCGCCGAAATCAGCTCGACCGCAGCGGCGACGCGATCCGCCGGGCGAGGGCCGGCAGGACCTCTTCGACCGGAGCAGCGATCTTGAAGTCGGCGCCCGCGTCCGAGGGAGTCTCCGAAGCGGTCAGAATCACCGTGCAGGCGCCGGCGCTGCGGGCGGTATCGAACATGCCGTTGATCGGGCTCACGACGAGGGAAGTGCCCGCCGCAACGAAGAGATCGCAGGCCGCGGCAGCGGCGAATGCGCGCTCGAGCGCCTCGGGCACGAGGCTCTGCCCGAAGGAAATCGTCGCCGGCTTCCAGGCGCCGCCGCAGCCGCAACGCGGCACCGCGACGCCAGACTCCCACGCGGCCTGTGCCGTCGCTCGCGGCTCGTGCGCGCCGCACGCGAGGCACTCCACCGCCGAGTCGGTCCCGTGGATATTGACGAGTCGCTCGCCGGGAAAACCGCTGCGTTCGTGCAGGCCGTCGACGTTCTGGGTGACCAGCAGTTGGAGCCGGCCGGCTCGTGCCAGCTCCGCCAGCGCCCGGTGAGCCGGATTCGGCTCTGCCTCGCAGATCACCTGCCAGGTTTCTCCCTTGTAACGCCAGTAGGCCTCGCGGGCGCCCTCGCGTGCGCGGAACTCCTGGATCGTGACCGGCCGGACGCTCTCCCAGCGCCCACCCGGCGAGCGGAAATCCGGAATGCCCGAGGCCGTCGAGAGGCCAGCACCGGTGAGCACGACGACGCTGCGCGCCTCGCTCCAGCGCTCCGCCAGCGCTTCTACTGCCTGCATGCCCGCCAGGGTAGACTGAACCGGTGCCGCCCATCGACCTGCGCAGCGACACCGTGACCCTGCCCACGGCGGGGATGCGCCGGGCGATGGCCGAAGCCGAGGTGGGCGACGACGTCTACGGCGAAGACCCGAGCGTGGTTCGCCTGCAAGAGCGAACCGCGGCACTGCTCGGCAAGCCGGCGGCCCTCTTCGTGCCGTCCGGCAGCATGGGCAACCAGGCTTCGATGCATCCTTTCGTTCGTCCCGGAGACGTGGTGTTGGCGGGGGCCGGCGCGCACATCCTGCACTTCGAGGGGGGCGCCCCGGCGGCACTGTCCGGAGTCCAGGTGCAGAGCCTGGGCCACGACGGCTGCTTCGACGGCGCGGACGTGCGCGCCGCAATCCACCCGGACGAGGCCCACTACGCACCCACCCGTCTGGTGGCGGTCGAGAACACCCACAATCTCAGCGGCGGTCGGGTCTTCGCCCTCGACCGCATCCAGGACGTGGCGGCCGCCGCGCGCGACCACGGCCTGCACTTGCACCTGGACGGCGCACGTCTGTGGAATGCGGTCGTCGCCACCGGCACGCCCGCCGCCGACTGGGCGGAGCCCTTCGACACGGTGAGCGTGTGCCTCTCCAAGGGGCTCGGAGCGCCGGTCGGCTCCGTGGTGTGCGGGAGCGAGACTGTGATTCGTCGGGTGCACCGGGCGCGCAAGCTGATGGGCGGCGGCATGCGACAGGCCGGCTTCCTGGCCGCCGCCGGGCTCTACGCCCTCGAGAACCACATCGAGCGCCTGGCCGACGATCACGCCGCCGCGCGCCAGCTCGCCGAGGGGCTGGCCGCGCGCGGCCTGCGCGTCGACCCCGCTCCCGAAACCAACATGGTCATGTTCGAGGTGGAGAGCCCCGCCGCCTTCTCGGCCGCGCTGCGCGAACGCGAGGTCTGGATCAACCCCATGGGGCCGGGCCGACTACGCGCCGTGACCCATCTCGACGTCACGAGTGACGACATCGACGACGCACTGACGCGCATCGGCGCCGTACTGGGAGCGGGATCGCCCTGAGCGACGCGCCCCCGCGATCTGCAACGCCCGCCGCATCCCCGCTTGGCTCGGTACACTCTCGGACATGAGCAAGGGATATCGCAGCCATACGACGACCCGGGGCCGGAACATGGCGGGCGCACGCGCGCTGTGGCGTGCCACGGGCATGACTGATGCGGACTTCAACAAGCCCATCATCGCGATCGCCAACAGCTTCACTCAGTTCGTACCGGGACACGTGCACCTCTGGGACGTGGGACAACGCCTGAAGAAGATCATCGACGATGCCGGAGGCTACGGTGTCGAGTTCAACACCATCGCCATCGACGATGGAATCGCGATGGGCCATGACGGAATGCTCTACTCCCTGCCGAGTCGCGATCTCATCGCCGACAGTGTCGAGTACATGGTGAACGCCCACATGGCGGACGCACTCGTGTGCGTCTCGAACTGCGACAAGATCACCCCCGGCATGCTGATGGCCGCCATGCGCCTCAACATCCCGGCGATCTTCGTCTCGGGCGGGCCCATGGAAGCCGGCAAAGCGGTGGGGACCTTCGACCGCCACGGCAACCCGCTACCCGAAGCCCTGGATCTGATCGATGCGATCATCCAGTCCCAGAACGACGACATCAGTGACGAGACGTTGGCGACGATCGAGGAGTCCGCGTGTCCAACCTGCGGTTCCTGCTCGGGCATGTTCACCGCCAACAGCATGAACTGTCTGGCGGAGGCACTCGGCCTCGCCTTGCCGGGCAACGGTAGCCTGCTGGCCACCCACACCCTCCGCTGGGAGCTCTTCGAGCGGGCCGGCAAACGCATCGTAGAGCTGGCCCGGCAAGCCTATGAAGACGGGGACGACGGCGTACTACCTCGCAGCATCGCCGATTTCCATGCCTTCGAGAACGCGATGAGCCTCGACATCGCGATGGGCGGTTCAACCAATACCGTGCTTCATCTGCTGGCCATCGCCTACGAAGCGGGTGTCGAATTCACGATGTCGGACATCGACAGGATTTCGCGCGTGACCCCGACGCTCTCGAAGGTCGCCCCCTCTTCCAGTTATCACATGGAAGACGTCAGTCGCGCCGGTGGGATCTTCACCATACTCGGCGCCCTTGCACGCGCCGGGCGCATCCACATCGACTCCACGACGGTCCACGCCAGGACGATCGGTGAAGCCATCGCGGACAACGACATCCGGTCGGAAACCGTCCACCCGGCGGCCCAGCGGCGCGCCCTCGCCGCACCCGGCGGCGTGCGAACGACGGCCGCATTCTCTCAAGACACGTACTACGAGTCCGCGGATCTCGACGGAGAGAGAGGATGCATCCGTGAGTCCAGACACGCTTATAGCGCGGACGGGGGACTCGCTGTGCTCTACGGCAGCCTCGCGCAGGACGGCTGCATCGTAAAGACGGCCGGGGTAGATGAATCCGTTCTGGTCTTCGACGGTCCGGCCCGCATCTATGAATCGCAGGAGGCCGCTTGCGACGCGATCATCCAGGACGAAGTCGAGGCCGGAGATGTCCTGATCATTCGCTACGAGGGCCCGAAGGGCGGCCCCGGTATGCAGGAGATGCTCTACCCGACCGCATACCTGAAATCGAAGAAGCTGGGAACGACCTGCGCCCTGGTCACCGATGGCCGGTTCAGCGGCGGTTCTTCCGGGCTGTCGATCGGTCACGTCTCGCCCGAGGCCGCAGAAGGTGGTGCCATCGGGCTCATCCAGAACGGGGACTCCATTCGCATCGACATCCCCAACCGGAAGATCGACATCGCCATCGATCCGGGCGAACTCCAGGCGAGGCGCACGGCGATGGAGAATCGGGGTCAGACGGCATGGCAGCCCACGGAGAAGCGCGAGAGAACCGTTTCGAGTGCGCTGCGCGCCTACGCCCTGCTGACCACCAGTGCCTCCAGGGGCGCGGTGCGCGACCCCGACCAGATCACGAAGCAGCGCTGAGCAAGGCCGCCGGGCGCGGCGCCGGCTGGCATACTCCGGGCTCGATGTCGGACGCCGAGCCGAGCCCTTCCCAACCGCCGAGGCCGCTGCGTGCGCTGGCCCTGGTCGCGTTGCTGGCGTTACTCGCCAGTGCCGCGTGGAGCTCCTGGGCGATCCTGACCGACCGTGCCGACTTCGCTGCGCGCGCGGCCGGACGCAGCCAGCCCGAAGCCCAGGGCGCGAACGCTAGACAGGCTGCCGAGATGGCTCGGTGAGCGGTGCCCTGGCCGGGTGCGGCGTCACCTCCAGCCCGCGGCGGTTCCGCATCAGCGGTTCCTGCCTTCGGGCGCGAGCTTCAACACCACCCACGCGAAGGCGAGGCCCGCGGCCGCCGCCACGAAAACCGGCGGGTAGCCCTCGCGCGCGGCCAATGTGCCGAACACGATGCCGCCAACGGCGCTGCCCAGCTGGAACGACGCCTGGAAGATCCCCATCACCTTCCCGCGCACGGCGGGCTTGGCCCCGGCCACGACCACGGCATTGAACGAGGGATAGAAGACACCGTGGGCCAGGCCGATGCCGAGCCCGATGAGGGGCAGGCCGAGCTCTTGCACGAACGCCACCCCGAGCACGGCAAATACGTAGAGTGTGAGCGCGGCGAGCGAGACGTTGCGATGACCCCAGCGGTCGATGTAGTGGCCGAAGACGAAGCGCACGGTGACCGCCGCGGCGGTATAGGCGACGAAGAAGCTGCTCACGTTCGTGATGCCGAGTTCGAGCACGTACAGCTGGTGAAAGCTGAAGACGGCGTTCAGCCCCGCTCCAACGAGCCCGATTACGATGGCCACACGCCAGGTGCTCGCCCGACGCGCGAGCGTGGCGAGGCCGTCCCCGGTGCCGACGTCCGCCGGGTCGCGCGGGGGCTCGCGCACGCGCAGCGACAAGAGCGCCGAGAGCAGCGCGCTGCCCGCCGCGACCGCGAACGCCACGGGCCAGCCGAGGCTACCTGCGAGAGCCTCCGAACACGCCGTCGCCACCGCATTCATCGAGAGAAAGGACGTGCCGTAGAGACCGATGCCCTGACCCAGCCGCTCCGGCGGCGCGAGGTCGACGGCCAACGCACCACCGGCGGCAAACACCATCGCGAACGCCACCGCCTGGGCGACGCGCAGCGCGTAGAGCAGCGGCCCCACCTCGTGCACCAGCGGAAAGCACAGAGTGATGGCGGCCATCGCCAGCGCGCCCGCCGTCAGGAAGGCGCGGCGACCGAAACGGTCTACGGCGGCGCCAATCAGCGGCAGCAGGATCACGATCGTCGCGCCGTGGGCGGCGAGGACGAAGCCCACCTCTCTCGGTCCGGCACCGAGCTGGTTGGCCATGAACTTCGGCAGCAGGAAGAAGCTGGAGAACGCGTAGCCGAAGCACACATTCGCCACGAGCAGGGCGGTAAAGCTCGGAGTCAGCAGTCGCGGGCGCTGCCGTCGTCTCGTCGATTGCATTGTTGCGAACCTCGAACCCACGGACCTTCGCCGCTTCGCCTCAGACCCCTGCCCAGAACGACGAAACCCCCTCCGGCCGTCAGGCGGGAGAGGGTTTCGTCGCCGCGTCGCGTTGACGACTAGTGGACGCGCAAACCCCCTCCTGCCCTCGTCGTGAGGACGAAGAAACGCTGCCAGCACCAATCGCGACGCGCACTCATCACGGGTGCGTGTTTAAGCTACGGGGCCATCAGCGTCAAGCCGCGGATGCGGGCTCCACTTCGCGAGGCACCCAGCCACCCGCGCGCAGCAGCGCGTGCGCTGCCTCGCGCTCGACTGCGTGCACCGCCACCGCGGCGACGTCACCTTCGCGAAGCTGGAAAGTTGCGTACATCAGGTCGGTGCGCCCGCCGCGCAGCACCGCGAGGATCACCAATGGATCGCTGCCGCGACCCGCGCGGCCATTCTCGTCGCTGCCCGCAACTCCCTCGTCCGAAGGCGGCTCGAGGCCCCGGTACTCCCAGTGCTCGACTTCGAGCGCATCCTGGCGCGCGCGCACGTCCCAACGTTCCACGTCGTGGGGCCCGTCGAACAGCACCTGCACCGCCTCTTCCTTGACGAGTTCCGGCGCGAGCCCCGATTCGAGGCCCTGCACGGCTACCAATGCGCGGGGCACGCGGAAGCGCTCCCGCGCGCGACTCACGAAGACGCTGTTCAACATCTGGTTGGTGGTGAGCCCCACGACGGTGCCAGCCGATCCGACACGGGCCCGCTGCAACGTGCGCTCCTGAAGCGCGTTGCCGAAGACCACCGGAAACTCCTCCTCCTCCGCACGCCGGCAGTTCTGAGGGTTCGAATCGACGAACACCACCCGAACCTCCGCTTCGCGCAGCTCGCGCGCCAGCAGCAGCCCAAGGCCCGACACTCCGAGCACGATCACACCATCGCGACCGGGCTGGCATTGGCCCAGCAAGCGGGCCAACGGCCCGGCCGTCAGCCCCGCGAGCAGCACCGTGCTGGCGATCACGAGGAATACGAGTGCCAGCAGCGGCGAGCCGTCTGCGCCGCCCTCGCGCTGCAGCGCCACCGCCGTCACAGAGGCAATGGCCGCGGCAACGATGCCCCGCGGCGCGATCCAGGCCAGCAGCATGCGCTCCTGCCAGGTCAGCTCGGAATCGGTCGAGAGCCAGACCGTCAGAGGCCGCACCACGAAGACCAGCGACGCCACCACGCCGAGCCCGGCGACACCCAACCCCTGCACGTCCTCCAGACGCACCGTCGCCGCCAGCAATACGAAGAGCATGCCGATCAGCATGATCGTGAGCTGATCCTTGAACTCTCGCAGGTCGCGATCGACCCGCGTGCGCAGGTTGCCGACCACGACGCCAGCCAGCGTTACCGCCAGCAACCCGCTCTGCGCCAGGATCTCGTTGCAGCCCTGGAAGACGAAGAGCACCGTCACCAGAACGACGATGTTCTCATAACCCTCCGGCACGAGACTCTTCGCACGCAGCAGCAGCGCCAGCATGTACCCCACGCCGATGCCGACGGCACCGCCAAAGCTGGCTTGCAGCAGCATCACGCGCGCACCCGCCGCGACGGAGTCGACACCGGGAGCCAGGGCCACGTCGAGCAACAGCACGGCCAGGATCGCGCCCACCGGATCGATCAATACGCCTTCGGCTTCGAGCACCGTCGCGACCCGCGGCTTGAGCCGCAGGCTCTCGATCAGCGGCCCGATCACCGTCGGACCCGTCACCACGACGAGGCTCCCGAAGACGAACGAAAGCAGCCAGGGCCAGTCGAGAAAGAGGTGAGCCGCGACGGCGCCGCCGAGCAGCGTGACCAACGTACCGCCGAGCACGAGCCGCCGAATCGATGCCTGTTCCCGCCGCAGACGCGAGATCTCGAGGTTGAGACCGCCCTCGAACAGGATGATGGCCACCGAAAGCTCGACGATGGCGAAGAGCCCCTCCCCGAGCTCCTCCGGGTGAACCCAGTTCAGGCCGTCCGGACCGAGGCCCGCGCCGACGAAGAGCAGGAGCACGATGCCCGGCACGCGCAAGTGCCGGGCCACGGCCTGCGCCAACACACCGGCGGCGAGCGCCAGCACCAACGTGAACGCCGGATGCATCCCTTCCCCCGCTGCAGATCCTAACCGCTGCGTCCGCAGTCGGCCGGAACGGGAGGGAGGCGCCCCACCGGGCACCTCTCTCGAAGCGAAGCCGACGCAGCGGCGCCGCCTGGCCTCACGACCGGGCGGCGCCGCGCGAAGTTCGAGCCCGGCTAGTTGCCGGGCAGGTTGTCGACAGCGGCAGCTGCGGCGCCGGACGCCGCCCCCCCCGGGGCATCCTGAGCGCCCTGCGCGGCGGCGTCGCTGGCCGCTGCAGCGGCATCCGCCACCTGGCCGGCCTCGGCACGGGCAGTGTCGAGAGCCTCCTGCAGCGGCTGGCTGGCCGGGTCGGCCGCCAGCGCGGCCGTGCACACGGGAACCGCCTGGGTGTATTCACCCTCAGCGACGAGCGCCAGGCACGTGGCCGACGGACCGTCGCCCGCACCCGTTTCGGTCCGCGCCAACGCCGCCGCGCCGGCGCTGGCGGCCAGATCACCGTGGGCCTCGGCAGAAGCCTCCCTCGCCGCATCGATAGACGGCAGATCAGCTTCGGTTCCGGAATCCTGGCTGCCACATGCCGCGAGCACTCCTGCAAATAAAATGACTGCGAGTCGTTTCATGTTGGGTCCTCCCTCCATCAAAGCATGCAAGCTCTTTGTCGGCGCTCCGACTGTGACCTTTCTCACACGCACCGATCGATTGGCTCCCGTCGGACCCGTCGCGACCGCATGTTCAGGGGCTGAGAAACCTGGCAGCCGCAACGGCCTCGTGTCCAGTCGGGCGCGAGCGCCACAGCCGGGCGCGATTCGAAGACACTTCAGGAACCGGCAGAAACGGCCGATCGGATAGAGCGCGATCGGGCGATCCGCACATCGGAGAGGGTTTTGTCGAACGAGTCACCGCTGTTGCCGAGCCTGTTGCTCCACGACGGGGAACTCTCGGACGTGTCCGAGCTGCTCTCCCACCTCGGATTGAATTTCGTGGAGCGTTGCGGCTGTGCCAGCCCCGACGACGAAACCACGGAATGGGAGCTGGTGATCTCCACCCCGAAGCGCCTGCTCGAATTCGACCCGGGCCCGAGCGGCTCGACGCCGGTGCGCATAGCCGTGCTCGACAAGGACTCGAAGACCCTGCGCGCCATGTTGCAACGCGCGGGGATCGATCTCGTGGTTCGGCGCCCGGTGCACCCCGCGGCACTGCGCCTGCTGATTCTGCACAGCCTCTACCGAGGTCCGGAAAAGCGCCGCACGCTGCGCGTGAGCATCGGCGCGCGGGTCAAGTTCCGCACCGGCCTTCGCTCCCGCGAGGCAGTACTGGCAGATCTCTCGACAACCGGCTGCCGACTGCTCTCGGCGCACGCCGTGGCAGCGCAGCGCGCGGTCAAGATCCAGATTCCCCACGAGATCGCAGCGGCCAAGGCCTTCTCGATCCCGGGCAAGGTGGTGCGCTCGGCGGAGTCCGAGTTCCCCGGTATCGACACGCTGGCCGTGAGCTTCGACCCGCTGAAGCCCAAGCAGGCTGACTGGCTGCTCCGCACCATCGCGAGCTACAGCAACGGCCCGGCGACGCTCGCAAATGGTGATACCGCCGCGCGGCTCACACTGCGTGAAGCGGCTCGGCACGAGCGTCCGACGGCGCCCGACTCGGACACCAAGGCCGAGCGCCGCGCAGCTCCGCGACACGCCTACGAGGAGCGCATCGTGGCGCTCGGGGTCGAGGCCGCTCGCGTTCTACTCGGACGCGACATCTCTCTCGGCGGCATGCGCGTCGATTCGCATCCGGACATCGCGATCGGCGACGAGCTGCGCATCGGCTTGCACATGCGCGGCCGCGACGAGCCGCTGGTCGTGAACGCTCGGGTGATGCGGGATGACCCCACACGCGGCAGCGTGCTCCAGTTCTTCGAACTCGACGCAGACGTCCAGGACTACCTGGGCCAGATCATCCGCTTCCTCCCCACCCTCGAGGTGCAAGACGGCGGCGACGATACCGGCATCCTCGTGTGTGAAATCCTCGACCACCAGACTCAGCTGCCCACCGCCACCTGACAGCCCGGTCCGCACACAGCCCCTCGCGCGAACGCCGCCGCCCCCTAGAATGAAACCGGGGGGCAGGTGTGACCGAGGGCAGTCGCAAAGCGATCTTCGCGGCATTCGCCGCCAACCTGGGGCTGGCTGTCACCAAATTCGTCGCCTGGCTCTTCACCGGCGCCGCATCGATGCTGGCCGAAACCGTTCACTCCCTGGCTGATACCGCCAATCAGGCGCTCTTGCTGGTGGGAGGAGCCCGCGCCAGACGCGCGGCCACACCAGAGCACCCCTTCGGCCACGGGCGCGAACGCTACTTCTGGTCGTTTGTCGTTGCGATCGTGCTCTTCCTGCTCGGCGGCCTGTTCGCCATCTACCAGGGCGCGAGCAAGCTCCAGCACCCGCACGGGGTCGAATCCCCGGCCTGGGCCATCGGCGTATTGCTCGTCGGCATCGCCCTGGAGGGCGCCTCCTTGCGCACCGCAGTGCGGGCATCGAACGCGCTGCGCGGCCAAGCGGGGTGGTGGGCGTTCATCCGCCACTCGAAGACGCCGGAGCTCCCGGTGGTGCTGCTGGAGGACGCCGGCGCCCTGCTCGGCCTGCTCCTCGCGCTGGCGGCCGTGGTGGCCAGCGCACTGACGGGCAATGGCGTCTGGGACGCCCTCGGCAGCATCGCGATCGGCGGGCTGCTCACCGCGATCTCACTGCTGCTCGCCACCGAGATGAAGAGCATCTTGATTGGGGAGAGCGGCTCCGAGAGCGACCTCGCAGCGGTGCGCGCTGCACTCAGCGGGCATCCGCAGATCACCCGGATCCTGCACATGCGTACGCAGCACCTCGGCCCGGAGGATCTGCTCGTGGCCGCCAAGGTGGAGTTCGACACAGCACTCGATTTCCGCGGCGTCGCGGCGGCACTCAACGAGGCGGAGGCTGCGGTGCGAGCCGCCGTCCCCGCAGTCGGGATCATCTACCTGGAGCCGGATCTGCACGACCCCGGCCGCAGCCCGGTGACCCGCTGAGCGGAACGGCCTCCCAGAGCCGAGAACGGCAATTCTCCAACAGGAGAGCCGCGCGGCGGCGGGCCGGGAGCAGCGTTGACAGCCCCGCCTGTGAACGCAATCTTTCCGGGATTCTAAATCTGACCCTGAGTCACACGCCCACGACTCGCGGTCTCCCCCTCGTTACCATGGACGCGCCTGGACGCGGCCATCACATTGCACCCGCACCCAGTGCGCGGCCAGGCCGGCCGCGGGAGGAGCAGTCTTGAGCGACCGAATATTCGACGGATGTTGGGGCGTCGTGTTGGGCGGATCGAGTGGCTTCGGCCTCGCGACCGCGCAGAGGCTGGCCGAGCACGGCATGAATCTCTGCATCGTCCACCGCGACCGCCGCGCAGCGGTGCGCCGTGTCGAGCCCGAGTTCGAGAAGATGCGTGGCAACGGCGTGGAGCTGCTGACTTTCAACACCGACGCGCTTTCAGCCGAGCGCCGCACCGAGATCCTCGACGAACTCGCCACGAAGATGCGCGACGAGCGGGCGCGCCTGCTGCTCCACTCGATCGCGTTCGGCAACCTCAAGCTGATCGCACCAGAGCGCCCGCGGCCGACCGCCGGCGAAGGCGGCGCCGCAGCGCTGGCCGCGAAGCTCGGCGTCGACCCGGACACGCTGCGCGGCGCGGTCGACGAACTCTTCGCGGAAGGCCAGTCCGATCTGCACACCATCGCTTCGGCGCCGCAGTACTCCCAGACGGCCTTTCTCGATCACGAGGATTTCGCGCGCACGATCTACTGCATGGGCACCAGCATGCTCGACTGGACCCAGGACTTGTTGGCGCGCGGCCTGTTCGCCGACGATGCCCGGGTCTTCGGGCTCACCAGCGAGGGCAACACCCTCGCGTGGAAGGGCTACGCCGCCGTGGCCGCCGCCAAGGTCTCGCTGGAGTCGGTGGCGCGCTCGATCGCGGTCGAAATGGCGCCCTACGGCGTGCGCTGCAACGTGATCCAGGCCGGCGTCACCGAGACGCCGGCGCTCGCGGCAATTCCCGGCAGCGCCCACCTCAAGGCGCAGGCCCTGGGCCGCAACCCCTTCGGGCGGCTCACCACGCCCCGCGACGTCGCCAACGTGATTGCGCTTCTCACGCGCGACGAGGCCTCCTGGGTCAACGGCGAAGTGATCCGCGTCGACGGCGGCGAGCACATCTCGGGAGCAACCTCGTGACATTGTGGCTGCATGCTCTCGGGCACTCCCACCCCGAGAACGAAATCACCAACCGCTTCCTCGAAGGCCTCGACATCGGGACCAACGAGCAGTGGATCATGGATCGCGTCGGCATCCGCTCGCGCCGGACCGCACTCGATCTCGAATACATCCGCGCGACGCGCAACGCAGACGTGCGTGCGGCGGCCGAAGCGAGCCAGATGAGCCTGGCGGAACAGGGCGCGAACGCGGCACGCATGGCCCTCGAGCGCACCGGCCTCGAGCCCCGGGACATCGGCATGGTAGTCTTCGGCAGCTCCGCCGCCGACTGGTGCTCGCCGGCCGAGGCCTGCAATGTGGCCCGCGCACTCGACATCGACGTGCCGGCATTGGACATCAACTCCGCCTGCACGAGCTTTCTCGCCGGAGTGCACATGTTGTCCATGATGGATCCGGCGAAGCTTCCGCGCTTCGTGCTGCTCGTCGCCGCCGACAGCCTGACCAAGACCGTCGACTACAACGACCGCGCGGCCGCGGTGCTCTGGGGCGACGCCTCCGCGGCCGCCGTCGTGTCCACCCACGAAGCCGGGCGCGCGGCGTTTCTCGGCAGCGAGCTCGACTCGCGCCCGACCGCGGGCGACAAAGTTGTGGTGCCCCGGATCGGCTTCTTCGCCCAGGAAGGCCGCACCGTGCAGACCTTCGCCATCAAGAAGACCCGCGAGGGCTACGAGCGTCTTCGCAGCGAGCTGGCCCGTCCCGAACGCCCCTTCCACTTCGTCGGTCACCAGGCCAACCTGCGCATGCTCGAAAACGTGTGCCAGCACTGCGACATCCCGCCGGAGCTCCACCACTCAAACGCGGAGTGGTTCGGAAACACCGGCGCTCCCAGCTCGGCGACGGTGATCTCGCAGCGCTGGGAGAAGTGGGACAGCCGCGACGATGTCGCGGTCATCGGCGTGGGCGCCGGCCTCACCTGGTCGAGCTACCTGTTGCGGTTCGGGCAGTCGGCATGAAGTACGCTGAATTTCTCGCAGCGACAAGCTTCTCCCGAGCGGACCTGCTCGCCTTCGCACACGGCAACCTGATCGAGGATCCGCCGGAGGGGTTCGCCGCGCGCCTGCCGGCACCGCCCCTGCTGATGCTCGACCGGATCACCGAGTTCGTGCGCAAGGGCAGCCGTGGGCGCGCCGTTGCCGAATGCGACGTGAACCTCGACGACTGGTTCTTCCAGTGCCACTTCATCGGCGACCCCGTGCAGCCAGGTTGTCTCGGGGTCGACGGCGTCTGGCAACTGCTCGGCCTCTACTGCAACTGGGCGGGAGGCGTCGGCTCGGGGCGCGCCCTCGGCTGCGGCGAAGTGGAGTTCTACGGCCAGATTCGACCGCACGACAAGCTGGTACGCTACGAGGTCGACATCCGCCGCTTCGCGGTGCTGCCGGATTCGGGCTCGGTCATCGTGATCGGCGACGCAATCCTCAGCGTCGATGACGAACCGATCTACAGCATCAAGCGGGCGAAGGTGGGCCTGTTCACGGATCTCTCTTACAGCGACTACCCACATGCGTCTGCGAACGCGCGCGGCGGGAGGCTCGAGCGATGAGCACCGGCGCGGACACAGCGAGACTGCTCGAACGGCTTCCGCAACAGGAGCCCTTCCGCTTCGTCGACGAGATACTCTCCGTCGACGAGCACGGCATCGAGGCCGCCTACACGTGGCGCCCGGACGCCGATTTCTATCGCGGACACTTTCCCGGCAACCCGGTGACGCCGGGCGTGCTGCTCATCGAATCGATGGCGCAGGCCGCGGTGGTGGCGCACGGCATCCACTTGCTCGAACTGGAAGGCGAAGACCCCGACAAGCTCATCACTTTCTTCACCGACGCACAGATCGACTTCAGCGGACCCGTGCTCCCGGGAGATCGCGTGCACATCAAAGGCAAGAAGATCTTCTGGCGCCGTCGCAAGCTCCGCTCCGAGGTGGAGATGCGGCTCGAGGACGGGACTCTCGTGTGTTCGGGCGTGCTGTCCGGCATGGGGGTCCCGCGATGAGGCAGCGAGTCGTGGTAACCGGTCTCGGCGTGGTCTCGCCCAACGGCAACGGCCTCCAGGATTTCGAGCTGGCCCTGCGCAAAGGCCGCTCCGGCCTGCGCGTCCAGCAGTCCATGGTCGAGGCCGGCTTCGCCTGTCACGTGGCCGGCGTGCCCCAGGGCATCGACGAGCTGGCCGAGGCCATGTTCGACTCCGACGAGCTGCTGGCCATGAACTCGGGACAGCGCCACGCGTCGGTGGCCGCCGTGGATGCCTGGCTCGACGCCGGGCTCGAGCGACCGGCACGCGACGACGACCGCGTCGATTGGGAGAGCGGCGCGATCATCGGTACGGGCATCGGCGGCATGGACACGATCGGCGATCGCGTCGTGCCCTTCGTCGACCAGAAGAAAGTGCGCCGGCTCGGCAGCACCACTGTCGAGCAGGTGATGGCAAGCGGCATCTCGGCGCGCATCTCCGGGCAGCTTGCCCTCGGCAACCAGGTCACGACGAACTCGAGCGCCTGCAGTACCGGCACCGAGGCCGTCGCCATGGGGCTCGAGCGCATTCGCAATGGCCTGGCAAAGCGCATGCTGGTGGGCGGCTCCGAAGGCACCTCGCGGTACATCTGGGCCGGCTTCGACGCCATGCGCGTGCTGTGCCGCGGCTTCAACGACCAACCCGAGAGTGCTTCGCGGCCGATGAGTGCCAGCGCCGGCGGGTTCATTCCGGCGGCGGGCGGCGGTGCGATCCTGCTCGAGAGCCTGGAGTCGGCCAACGCCCGCGGCGCGCGTATCTATGCCGAGGTAATGGGCGCATTCTTGAACTGCGGCGGGCATCGCGGTGGAGGCAGCATGACTGCCCCGAATCCGGACAGCGTGCGCCGCTGCGTGCAGGGCGCACTGGCGGACGCGAACGTGCCGGCGGAGGATGTGGGGTTGATCAACGGGCACCTCACGGCGACCGCCGCGGACCCGAACGAAGTCGACGCCTGGGCGAAGGCACTCGGCAGGGGGCCCGGCGAGCTGCCGCCCATCACTTCCACCAAGAGCATGATCGGCCACGCCCTCGGAGCCGCCGGCGCCATCGAGTGCGTGGCAACCCTGCTGATGTTGAGCCGCGGCTTCGTACACCCCTCGATCAACTGCGAGGACGTCCACGAGAAGATCCAGCCGCACGCCGACTCGATCCCGCACGAGATGCGCGAGTTGCCGAACCTGCGCATCGCCATGAAGGCCGGCTTCGGCTTCGGCGACGTCAATGCAAGTGTCGTGTTTCGCAAGTGGAACGACTGAACCCGGGACTGTCAACGCGCGGGACATCCGCGCCGCAAGAGAGGAAGCCATGGAACGAGAAGTAGCCTACGCAGCGGTGGTAAAGATCCTGACGCCCCACGTCAAGAACCAGCAGGCGCTGGACTCAGTCAGCGATGCAACCAACATCCTCGACGATTTGAAGGTGAACTCGGCGCGTCTCGTCGATGTGGTGCTGGCCTTCGAGGACGAGTTCGACATCGAAATTCCGGACGAGGACGTCGATTCGGTCAACACCGTAGGCGACTGCGTCGACCTGGTGCTCGCCAGAGCAAGCTGAACCGTTGGCCGCCCCCTCCCTCAGCGCGTCCGAGATCCGGACGCTCCAGGCCCAGCGACGTGTCGGGCGCCTCTTGGCGCCCATCTGGGTGCCCGTGTGCGTGGGCGCCATGCGCTGGATTCTGCACTGGAAGGTCGAGGGGATCGAGGAGGCGCGCCGCAAGTATGCACAGATCCGAGCGACGGGCGCCCCGCTGCTGATCTGCGCCAACCATCTGACGATGGTCGACTCCTTCGTCATCGAATGGGCACTCGGATCGCCCTGGTGGTACATGCGGAACTACTCGTCGCTCGCCTGGAACACTCCAGAGCGCGAGAACTTCGCGTCGACCTGGTGGAAGCGCGCACTGGTCTGGCTGATGAAGTGCGTGCCGATTGCTCGTGGCGGCGACCGACGGGCCGTCGGCAACACGTTGAACCAGCTGGCGTACCTGATGAAGAGCGGCGAGGCCGTTCTCGTCTTTCCAGAGGGCGGACGCAGCCGCACGGGCCGCGTCGACACCGAAGCGGTGACCTACGGCATCGGACGGCTGGTGAAGGCCAACCCGGGCTGTCAGGTCCTCTGTGTCTACCTGCGCGGCGAGCAGCAGGAGACGTGGACGCAGAGCCCGGCCACCGGTGAGACGTTCCGCATGCAGGTCGAGTGTTTCGAGCCAAAGACGGACAAGCGGGGCCTGCGCGGGACGCTCAACCTGAACGAGCAGATCCTCAGCCGCCTACACCGGATGGAGCAGGCACACTTCGATGGTCGGTAACGACGTCGTCGATCTCGGCGATGCCGAGACACGCAACGGGCCTTCACACCCGCGCTTCGACGCAAGGGTGTTTGCGCCCACAGAGCGCGCCGCGCTCGCGGCTAGCGTGACGCCAAACCGTCTGCGCTGGAGCCTGTGGGCCGCCAAGGAAGCGGCGTACAAGTTCGGGGTCAAGCAAACGCCCGGGCTCGTCTTCTCGCCGCGCCGCTTCGTCGTGACGCTGCGCCCCGGCCTCGTCGGGAGCGTGCGCCACCCGAGCGGCGTCGCCGACGTGGCGCTTCGTGCCGATGGCGACGCGATCCACGCCGTCGCGACGGAGTGCGGAGGCGCTGCGCTGGTGGCGGGCGTCGCGAGTACCGACGGTGTGCTCGACGCGTCGAAGGCGGTGCGGGAGCTGGCCCGAGAACGCCTGGCTGCACGATTGGGTGTCGCGCCG
The DNA here is from genome assembly GCA_019310965.1 of Deltaproteobacteria bacterium. Classification (GTDB taxonomy): domain Bacteria; phylum Myxococcota_A; class UBA9160; order UBA9160; family SMWR01. The sequence continues at coordinate 18,267 of JAFDDG010000003.1, read as the reverse complement.
AGCGCGCTGCGCATGGGACGCCGGGGCCGGGTGCCCACACTGGAGCTACGCGACGACCCGCGACGCTTCGACCTCTCGCTCTCCCACCACGGCCGTTACCTGGCGTTCGCCTGCGATGTAGGCGGGGCCGCGTGATGGCTGCGAAGCGCTCCATCGAGCGGCTGGCCATCGCAAACCGCGGTGAGGCGGCGTTGCGCTGCATCCGTGCCGTGAAATCGCTGCGAGCCAGCGAAGGCTCGGACTTGCGCGCCATCGCACTCTATACGCCGGTGGACCGCGACGCGCCCTTCGTGCGCCACGCGGACATGGCTGTGCTTTTGCCGGCAGAGACCGACCGTGAGGTGGCGGCCTATCTCGATCACGATCGCCTGATCGAGGCGCTGCACTCCGCCGGCGCTGATGCGGTCTGGCCCGGCTGGGGCTTCGTGGCGGAAGACCCGAGCTTCGTCGAGCGCCTCGAAGCCGAGGACATCGCATTCCTGGGCCCGGGCCCGGACGCAATGCGCCGTCTCGGCGACAAGATTTCGTCCAAGGGAATCGCCGAGAAGGCCGGTGTGCCCGTGACACCTTGGAGCGGGAGCGTGGTTGCCGACGCAGCCGAAGCGGCGAAAGTCGGCGAGAAGCTCGGCTTCCCGCTGATGGTGAAGGCATCCGCAGGCGGCGGCGGCCGTGGCATCCGCGTGGTCGACCACCCCGAGGATCTCGCCGAGGCATTCGCATCGGCGGCTTCGGAGGCCAGCACGGCATTCGGCGACGACCGGCTCTTCATGGAGCAGAAAGTTTCGGGCGGTCGCCACATCGAGGTGCAGATCGCCGCAGACTGCAACGGCCACACCGTCGCCCTCGGTTGCCGGGACTGCTCGGTACAGCGCAGACATCAGAAGGTGTTGGAAGAGGCGCCTCCGCCGGGTCTGGCCCGGGAGTTTCTCGCGGGGCTCGAGAGCGCCGCCGTCCGCATTGCTCGCGAAGTCGGCTACTGCGGCGTCGGCACCGTCGAGTTTCTGGTGGTGGCACCGGAGTTCCACTTTCTCGAGATGAATCCGAGGCTCCAGGTGGAGCACGGCATTACCGAGGCCTGCATCGGCATCGACCTCGTCGAGCTGCAGATCCGCATCGCGCGCGGTGAATCGCTCGAGGGCCTGTCCTTCACCGAACGCGGCACTGCCATCGAGGCGCGAGTTTGCGCGGAGGACCCGGACGCGGGCTTCCTGCCTGCCCCTGGCCGCATCGCCCGCTTCGACCCGGCCCTCGGCCCGCGGGTCCGCATTGACACCGGCGTCGCCGCCGGCAGCACCGTGCCCGCTTCCTTCGACTCGCTGATCGCGAAGGTGATTGCCACGGGCCGCGATCGCAACGAGGCCCGCGCGCGGCTGGCGTGTGCACTGCTCGACTTCGATCTGGTCATCGAGGGCGGAGCCACCAACAAGGGGTTCTTGCTCGACGTACTCGACCATCACGACTACCGCGCGGGCGGCGTCGATACGGAGTGGCTCGACCGCTTCTGCGCTGCGCGCGGGCGGGAACGCGACTACGGCGTCGAAGCGCTGATTGCCGCAGCGATCCTCTCCTACCAGAGCGCACGTCTCGCGGCGCGACACAACCTCTACCGCGACGCCAGCAATGTGTCGCCGGCGCGCATCCCACCCTCCCGTGGCCAACAGATCGACCTCAGCGCCGGTGCCGAGAGCTACCGCCTCGAAGTCTTCGCGGTGGGCGCATGGCGCTACCGCGTACACTGCGATGAACGCGTGGTGGAGGCAACCCTGCGCGAAGAGGGTTCCCACACCGCGCGACTCGCCGTGGGCGGGCGGACCGTGCGGGTGCTCTACGACCGCACCGATTCGGGGCTGCGCGTCGAGGTGGAGGGGCGCGCGCACACCTTCAGCAACCAGGCCGCCGGTGAAGTGCGCGCGGGAACGCCGGCCGTTGTGGTGGCGGTGAACGTGGCGCCCGGCGATGCCGTGAAGGCTGGCCAACGCATCGGCGTGCTCGAAGCCATGAAGATGGAGATCGGCTTCGACGCTCCCGTGAGCGGCGTGGTGAAGGAGGTGCGCGCCAAGCGCGGCCAGCAGGTGGCGGCGGGAGACGTGCTCCTGGTGATCGAGGAGTCGAGCGACGGCGCGGCTGACGCCGCGGAAACGGGGCGCCTCCAACTCTTCGAGCTGCCGGATCGGCTGGCGCCACTCTTCGCCGACGGTGGCACCGGAGTACCGGACCTGGCCGGGGCAGACGCGGCGCCTCAGCGCGTGCGGCGCGGCGCTCTGGCGGCAGCCCGCGAGGAGATTCGCCGTGTGATCCTCGGTTACGACGCAAATCCCGAGCGCGCCGAGAAGCTCGCGGATTTCTTCCAGACCCCGCTGCCGGACGATCTCTCGGAGGGCTTCCTCTGGGAGCTCGCGGAGATCCGCCGAGAACTCAAGGTCTTCAGCGACATCGACCGACTCTTCATCCGCGCCCCGAGCGCTTCCGTCGGTGGCGAGCTCGGGCCCTCGAACGACGCACGCCTGCGCATGTTCGTGCGCCGGCTGCACGCAGCTGGCGCCGGCATCAACGAGGACTTCCTCGATCTCGTGCGGCGCGCACTCACCCACTACGACATCGAAGGACTCGAACACGCCGACTCCGATGAGCTCGAGCGCGCGGTACTGAGGCTGCTCTCAGCGCAGCTCCAGGCCCCGCTGCGACATCACCTGATCCTCGGCGTGATCCAGCGCGTGGCGGAGCTGGCCGAACGCGGCGTGCATCTGGTGGATGATCGGGGACTCGAGAACGCACTCGGGGGCATCGCCGGCATGCGCGGTCTCGTCACCGACGCAGTAGCCGACGCCGCTGCCGACGCCGCCTACGCGATCTTCGAGCGTCCGCGGATCGAGCGCCTGGCCGAGCGCACCAGCAAACAGCTGGACGAATGGTTGGCCACGGCCGAGAGCGAGCCGCTACCGCCGCCGGAAGAGGTGTTGCTGCACCTGGCGGATGCGCCGCGACCCATTTTCGACCGGGTGGGCCACTGGCTCAGCGACGCTGATCCCCGACGGCGCCGCATTGCCACCGCCTCCTGGCTGCGCCGACTCTACTCGCCGGAGGTTCCCGCCAAGCACCGCTCTACGCTCGCCCGCGGAGGTTGGCTCGATCACTTCGCCTTCCCGAATCGCGGCGTGGTGCTCGCGGCAACCTGCGCAGCCGACGCGGTGCTCGAGCGCGCGCAGGAGCTCTTCGCGGCCGCGGCGACCGGCGTGCACGCCGTAGAGCTGATCGTGCCTGTCGCCGGAGACGCGGCGCTGGACGACGCCGTCGCCGAGCTCGGCAACCTGGCTCCCGGCGAGGGCGCCCCGCGGCTCACACTGACGCTGGTGCCCGAAGGCGGCCCCTGTCTTCACCACAGCTTCGACGCGACTGCGGAGGGGCTGCGGCCCACCGAGGGACTGCACGGCATTCACCCGGAAGCGGCGCGGCGTATGGACCTCGCGCGCCTCGCGAACTTCGAGATCGAGCGCGTGCCAGCGGAGAACGAGAACATCTACTGCCTGCACGTCCGCTCCCGGGAGATGCCGTCGGATGAGCGCATCTTCATACTGGCCGACGCGCGCAGTCGCTCGCCGGACGACGACCGCGAGGTCGCCTTGCACGTGCCGGCCTTCGAGCACTCTTTCTACGAGGCCACCGGCGCCTTGCGCGGCATCCTGCGCACTCGCGATCCGAAACGGCGCCTCCAGTGGAACCGCGTTGCGCTCTTCGTGGCACCGGCGATCTTCCTCGACGATCAGATCGTGCAACGCTTGAGTCGGCGTCTGGCACCGGCGACTCGCAACCTGGGCCTCGAGAAAGTCGTGGTGCGCCTGCAGGTTCTCGACCGAGAAAGCCCGGACGCAATGCCCACACCGATGGAGTTCGTGATCTCGGACATCACCGGCGCGAACATGGAGATCCGCAGCCGCGAGCCGCACACTGCACCCCTCGCATCGCGCAGCGATTACGAACGCCGCATCGTCGAGGCGCGCCGCCGTCGCCTGATCTACCCCTACGAGATCGTGCGCATGCTCACCGGCATGGGCCAGGGACCGGCGCCGGCCGGCGTGGGCCCGGCGCTCGAGCTTCCTGTGGGCTCGTTCGAGGAGTACGACCTCGACGAGAACGACACCACGCGGGCAGTCAGCGTCGCGGGCCGACCCTACGGCCGCAACGCTTGCGGCATCGTGTTCGGCATCGTGACGACTCCAACGCGGAAGGTGCCGGAGGGCATGAGCCGCGTGCTGGTGCTCTCGGATCCGACCTTCGGCATGGGCTCGCTGGCGGCGCCGGAATGCGATCGCGTCGTTGCGGCGCTCAACCTGGCCGAGGAGCGCGGGCTTCCCGTCGAATGGATTCCGGTGTCGAGCGGCGCGAAGATCGCGATGGACAGCGGCACCGAGAATCTGGACGCCACGGCGCGGGTGGTCCGGCGCATCGTCCAGTTCACCCAGAACGGCGGCTCCATCCACCTCATCGTGACCGGCGTGAACGTCGGCGCACAGAGTTACTGGGATGCACTCGCCACGATGCTCATGCACAACCGGGGCGCGCTCATCATGACACCGCGCGCATCGATGGTGTTGACCGGGCGCGCCGCGCTCGAAGCTTCGGGCGCAGTTTCGGCCGAGGATGAGCCGGCGATCGGCGGGTTCGAGCACATCATGGGACCGAACGGCGAGGCCCAGTACTTCGCTCAGGATCTGGCCGACGCGTATCGCATCCTCTACCAGCACTACGAGTACACCTACGTGGTACCCGGCGAGAAGGGCCCGCGCCGGCTGGAGACTGCCGATCCGGCGACACGCTCGATTGGCGACACACGCTGCGAAGTGGAGGCGAACGGCAACGAAGGCGGCTTCGAGACCGTCGGAGAGATCTTCGACAACGACGCCAACCCGGGCCGCAAGCGGCCCTTCCCGATGCGCGCCGTCATGCAATCGGTGATCGACACCGACGGTCGGCATCTGGAACGCTGGCGATCTTGGAGCGGCGCCGAGACCGCGATTGTCTGGGACGCACACATCGGCGGCGCGCCGGTCTGTCTGATTGGCATCGAAAGCACCAACGTAGAGCGCGCTGGCTACCGGCCCGCCGACGGCCCGCCGAGCTGGAACGCCGGTACGCTCTTTCCGCTCTCGTCGAAGAAGGTGGCCCGAGCCATCAACGCCGCCAGCGGCAACCGGCCGCTGGTCGTTCTCGCAAACCTCTCGGGCTTCGACGGTTCTCCGGAGAGCATGCGCAAGCTTCAGCTCGAGTACGGTGCGGAGATCGCCCGGGCCGTGGTCAACTTCGAAGGCCCGATCGTCTTCCTGGTGGTCTCGCGCTATCACGGCGGCGCCTACGTCGTCTTCTCCCAGGAGCTCAACCCGAACCTCAAGGCCGCCGCGCTCGAGGGCTCCTACGCCTCGGTGATCGGAGGCGGCCCGGCGGCAGCCGTCGTGTTCGGCCGCGAAGTGCGCGCCCGCGCCCTGGCCGACCCGGAGATCACACGGCTGGAGCGTGAGTCACTCACCCGCGGTACCTCCGCCGCGCGGGAGAGTTTCGAGCGCACCCTCCAGGACACCCTGCTCGAGAAGCAGGCCGAAGTGGCTGCGGAGTTCGATAGGATCCACAGCGTCGAACGCGCCCGCGAAGTGGGCTCCCTCTCGGAGATCGTGGCACCTGCCGACATGCGCGCCTTCCTGATCGACGAGCTGACCCGCGGCTGATACCAATCGACGCAAGTCGTTGCTGCGGTTGGATTGGGAGTGACGGTGGGCGCGCGCCTCTTCTGGAAACTGCTTCCCAACGTCCGAGAGGGCGAGCGGTCTCGCTTCCTCTTCTTCGCCGGCCTGCTGACGCTGGTGGCAGCGGGGCAGACCGTCGGACTCGCGGGCAGCGAGGCGCTCTTCCTGGCGCGAGTCGGCATCGCCGATCTGCCGCTGGCATTCATCGGTGCCGCCGGCGTCACCGTGCTGGGCTCGATGCTCTACGCGGCACGAGTGGGCTCGACGCGCAACGACACCTTCTTCTGGCAGATGCTGCTGGGCGCCGGCGCACTGCTGATCGGCTCGACCTTCTTCGTCCTGTCCGACGCAAGATGGGTCTACTGGGCACTCTTCTGCTTCTGGTACCTGACGATGGCCGTCTTTTTGAACCACTTCTGGACGTTCAGCGGCGATTACTTCGACACCCTGGCCAGCAAGCGCCTGGTGCCGCTCTTCACCCTCGGCACGAGTGTCGGCGGCGTGCTGGGAGGCGGACTCGCCATGGGGCTCGCCGGGAGCGCCGGCTCCGCGGGGCTGATCGGAGCCTGGGGAATCACGTTGCTCGCCGGCGCGGCGCTGATCTTCTTCGGACGCCGCAGGGTCCGACGCTGGGGCCCTCTCGAGCTCGACGAGGCGGACGAGACATCCGTCGAGAGCATGCGGGGCGCCGTCCAGTTCGTGCGCACGTCGCCTCTGGCGGGCTGGCTCGTGGTTTCCGCACTGGGAATGGTGCTGGCGGCATTTCTCGCCCAGTACCTCTACTCGGACATCTTCGCGCGTGCGTACCCGGATCCCGAAGAGCTGGCGACGTTCTTGAGCATCTACTTCACAATCACGAACGTCGCGGAGATCTTCGTTGGTGTCGCGCTGGCCCCCTGGCTGATTCTCAAGATCGGCGTCGGCGGCGCCAACCTGGCTCACCCGCTCTTGTTGCTGGGCGCCTTCGGGGGCATCGCGTTCTCCGGCGGCATGCCCGCTGGGATCGCCGCGCGAGTTGCGGAGGAGATGTCGGACAACTCGTTGGCGGCTCCGGTCCGGTCGCTGATGCAGAACGCCATGCCGAACCGCCTCCGGGGTCGCGTGCGTGCGTTTCTCGAGGGGATCGTCGTCTACGCCGGCATGGCGGTGGCCGGGCTCATCCTGCTGTTCCTGCAGAAACCGGATCCGCTGTGGCTGTGCATGGCGGGCAGTGCAGCGGCCATTTTCTACCTGTTCGCAAACTGGCGCGCGCGCCGGGCCTACACGGACACCCTGCTCAGCCAGTTGCGTGCCGGGCGCCTCGACCTCTCCGATGTGAACGACGCGATCGGCAGCTGGGAATCCGTGCGCATAACGGATCTCTGGGAGGACGCGCTGCGCGGCGACGACGGTCGCCCGACTTCGGCGCTCCTGCCACTGGTGCCGGCGCTTGCATCGCGCGGGATCGTGGATCCACTGGTGCGCGCAGCGTCGCACCCGAACTCATCGGTGCGACGCGAATGCGTGACCGCATTGGCCGGCATCGAGGACGCGCGGCTCGCCGGTGTACTCGCACTTGCCCTCGACGATCCAGAGCCGTCCGTGCGTCTCGCCGCACTCCGCGGTGTCGCGAAGGCCACCCGCCAGGGCGATTTCGTGCGCATCCGCGCAAGGGATCTATGTAGGGATCCCGATCCGGAGGTGAGGGCGGAGGCAAGTCTGCTGTCGGGTCCCGACGGCCACGAGATCCTGATCAAGATGCTGCACTCCCCAAACGCGGCCGAGTCCACCGCCGCCCTCGCGATCGCGCCGGCGGAGTTGCTGGGCGACATGGTCGACTGCACGGGTAGCCACGAAGCCGGCGTTCGAGCTGCGGCGCTCGAACGCATTGCAGACGTCGCTGGCGATACGCCCGTCGACGCCGACACACTCCTGGCGTCCTTCACAGACGCCGACGCGCTTCTGGCATTCCTGACAGACGCCGATCCGGCGGTGCGTAGCGCAGCGGTGCGAGTAACCGCCGCCGCAAAGCGAACGGAGATCGTCGCGGTACTCGGCGCCCGCCTGGCAGACGCCGATAGCCAGGTGCGCCGAACCACCGAGACAGTGCTCGGTGGGCTGGCCGAACTCGGGGTCGCGGTGGCCGAGCCGCGGCTCCGCGACGATTCTGAGCGCCCCGTCGAGGCCGCGCTGCGAGTGATCGCGCGGAGCGGCATCCGGCGCGCCCGCGGCTTCCTGCACCGCGAGCTTCGCTACCGCACGCAGCGCGCCTGGTGGTACCTGTTGGCCCAGCCCCTGCTGCCCCGGGGAGAGTCTGCCGCGGAGCGTCTTCTGCTGGCGGCTCTTCGCGATGCAATCGTCCGCGAACGCCGGCTGGCCTTCCGGATCCTGCGCCTGCTGGAAACCGAGAGCGTAATCCGCAAGGTCGAGCGCGAGCTACGGGTCGGATCGCCGGCGCGAGACCAGGCCCTCGAGTTCCTCTCCAACCTGGGCGATCGCGAGGCGGCCGACAGTCTGGTGGCGCTCCACCTCGAGGGCCACCCCGCAGAGCGCGCCCCGCACGCTGCAAACGATCTCGACGTGCCCGAGGATACAATGGCACTGCTCGCAGCCTGTCGGCGCTGCGACCACCCCTGGGTGCGCATGGCGGCGCGCGCGCTCGCACCCGAAGACGGCGATCCGCCGCCGCAGGAGGAGACGATGCAGCACCTGCTCGCACTCAAGCAGATCGACCTATTCGCGAATCTCAGCTTCGAACAGGTCGACGCCATCCTGCAGGCCAGCGACAATGCGGACTACCTCCCCGGCGAGATCATCATTCGCGAGGGGGAGCGAGGCGACACGCTCTACCTCCTGCTCGAGGGCAGCGTCGACATCATCCTCGGCTACGGCACGAGCCGGGAGCAGCGCCGAGATCCGATCACAGCCATCGGCTATTTCGGTGAGATGGCAATCCTGACGGACGAGGCGCGCACCGCGACCGTCGTGGCAAGGGATCACTGCCACTTGCTGACGCTCGACGGCGCCGCCTTTCGGGAGCTGGTGCGTCAGGTTCCCGAGATTTCATTCGAGATCTTCCGCGTCCTGACGCGATTCCTGCGAGTCGCGGAGGAGGCAGCTCGCAACCGCTGATGCTTGCGGCCCCCCTCGGAGCCGTCATCCTCCCGGCCATGGGGGAAAAGCCCGCAGCAGGCGTCATCACGATGGCCCTCTCCGCGGTGATTCACGCGCCGCGGCCGAAGGTGTGGCGCGCCCTCACGACACCGTCAGAAATCATCCGCTGGGACAAGGCGATCCTCGAACTGCTCGAGCCGGCGGACGACTTCCCCAGGATCGGCAACGAGGCTCGCTGGCGCTACCGGCTGCGGAGCGTGCCGGTGTTATTGCGCGATCGACCGCTCGAGGTGGTGCCGGCTTGCAAGCTGCGTTCAGAGGTCAGCCTCGGGCTCTTCCACTTCGAACAGGCCTGGACTCTGGCGGACGATGCTGATGCCACCCGTCTGGGCCTCCACCTGGCGGCTGGCAACGCCATCGCCGTGGTCGGCGGTATGCTCGACCGATTCGACGTGCGCAAGCTGGCGGCGGAGTACGTGGACGGCAGACTTCGCTCACTGCGCCAGTGGTGCGAGGCACCGAGCACTTCGATGCCGCTCGCCTGATGGGCCCGCGCAAGCACCGCACCGGGCCCCGGACCGCAGCGGCCCGAGGCTCGGCAGCGACCGCGCTGAATCGGCCCTACCGGGATGCGGCGCTGCTCTTCGCGGCGCTGCTCTGCATCGGCGGCATCGTGTACGCGCCCGCTCTCGCGGGACCCTTCGTCTCCGATGACAACATCTACCTGCCGCTCAACCCATGGGTGCAGGAGATCAACCTCGAAAACGTCGGTGCGATGTTCGACCCGACGAGCTCGAACAACCTGGTCACCGCCAACTACGCGCCCACCCAGATGCTGCTGCACATGGCGCAGTGGGCCGTCTTCGGACGCAACACTGTCGGCTATCACCTCACGAACCTGATACTTCACGCGCTCGTCGGCGTGCTCTTTGCCGCACTGCTGCTGCGCTCCGGCGCGCCCCTGCCAGCTGCCGGCGCCGGCGCCGCGCTGCTGCTCTTCCATCCGGCGAGCGCCGAGGCCGTCAGCTGGATCTCACAGCTGAAGACTCTGCTCGCGATGTCGCTCGCACTCGGCGCGCTCTTGCTGCGCAACCGCTCGCGGGCCGGCGCCGCGGCGCTCTTCCTGCTCGGCCTGTTCGCCAAGCCGATCGCGGCGGTGGGGCTGGCCTTCCTGGTCGCCGAGGAATGGGTGCGCCGGCGCGACAACGCGACGACGCCCGTTGACCGGGCGAGCTTGCTGATCTGGGGACTCCTCTTCGCGACGTTCGCGAGCATCGCGCTGGTCGCCTACCGGGCCGCCAACATCGGCATCCCGCCGGTCTCGGACGAGCCGTGGATCATGGCCCTCAGCTGCGCAACATTCGGCGCGCGCTACCTCGCGATGGCGGGCACGACCTACGGGGTCTCGGCGTTCCAGGAGCCGCCGATCCCGAACGGCGTGGGCGATCCGTGGGTCTGGCTCGCACTCGCACTCGGCTTGGCACTCGTGGCGCGCGTAGTCGTCGCGGTGCGCGAGCGCCTGCCCGAGTTGCCCTACTGGATCTGGGCAGCAGCCGCGTTCGTGCCGGTCGCGCAGATCCTACCGTTCCGCTATCCGATGGCCGACCGCTACCTCTACTTCATACTGCCAGGGTTGATCGGGGGCGTGTGGTTCGCGGCGGCGGAACAGTGGCAGAGGGTTCCGACCGCGCGGCGCCGTGCAGCGGCATGCTGCGCCGGCGCTGCCACGGTGGTGGTGCTCGCGATCTTCGCAGTGCAGAGCTACGGCCGCGCCTCGATCTGGGCCAGCAATGCCGGCCCCACCCTGGATGCCGTCGCACGCTGGCCCGACGGCGCACAGGCCCACCGCGAACGCGGCCGCGCGCTGATCTACAACAATATGTGGGCGGAGGCCATTCCCGAGCTTCGCGTTGCAGCGGAGCGCCGGGTGCTGACACTGCCCCACATCCTTCAGGACCCGATCCTCGCGCCGCGCATGGGCGACCCGCGCCTCCAGCCCCTGATCCGCGATGTCGCCAGGCTTGAGATCGAGCTCTTGACGCGCGAGCCGCAGACCACCGAGTACGGCTGGATCCGCCTGGCCCAGGCCCAGCTGGTGCACCGGGATTTCACCGAGGCCGAGGCGAGCCTGGCAAGCGCTCGCAAGTTCGATGGGATGTACGGCTCACTCATCGAGCAGCTCGAGACACTGGCACGCGGCCGACAAGCGTTGGGGCCGAGCGCGCCATTGCGCTGACACGCGCCGCCCACTGCTGCGCGAGGCCGGCAGCGGCGGGGCCGGGAGCCTGCGCTGCAACCCCCCGGCCACGTCTCGACATCTCCCGGCCGAGAGGCTTCACGGCAGCCTGCGAGAGGGTCTAGCCGAGCCAGTACTCCGACATGTGCGTGAATTCGAGCGGCCCCATGTCGAGGAAACGGTTGCAACTCGTCATCATGCGGTCGAGATTCGCCTTCAGCTCCCCGTCCGAACTGGCGTCGTAGAAGACTTTCGGGTCGTCGAGAGCCCCGATCGGAAAAGTCTCCTCGACGATGGCGTGCCACTGGTCGGGCGCGCCGTCCGTTAGCGGTCGCACGATGACGTTACGCACGTAGCCGGTGGTCGACTGCGTCTCGACCGCGACGGCTTTGTGGTCCGTGGTCCAGATGCGGTAGAACTCGGCCCAGTCGAGATCGGGCAGCTTCGCAATGCAGGTGACCTGGCACATCCCGGGCGTGCGTGCGCCCTCGGAGCGCTCGTGGATCATCGGGCGCGACTCGGCGACGAGATAGCCGGCGAGCTTGCTCGCGTGGCTGGCCAGCGCCGCCTCGCAGGCACCGCGATCGTCGGCGTTCTCGAGCCAGAACGAGACCATCGCACGCACCGGCGGATCGCTCTTGCGCAACGGCTGTCCCGCCGCGACCGCATCGTCCTGCACGTGCAGCGTTACGGTCTGTGCGCCGCCATCGCGAAGCGCCGGCACGGCCTTGTCGAGCAACGCCGTGCGCAGCTCCTCCCCATCGAGCTCCGGCTCGTGAAAGACGAGATACATGAGCTTTTCCATGTCGCACCCTCCTGATCGAGCCATCCTACACGAACACAGAGAACCCCGACCGGACTCTCCGGCGCTCAGATGTGCAGATCTTCGGTCACCCAGCGCGCAGCATCGGAAAACCGCGCGCGGGTCAGCGGAGCCAGGTCGACCTCCTCGAAGCGGCCCGTGGCGATATGCGCGGCCATGGCCCGGCCCACGCCGTACGACTGCATCACGCCCCGGCCGGTGAAGGAGTGCGCCTCGTAGAGATTCCCGAAACCCGCCACGGCGCCGGCGATCCCGCTGCAATCCGGCGTCACGGCGTAGAGCCCGGCCCAGCCACGCACGTGGCCACAACGCTCGAAGCTGCTGGCCCGCTGCGCCAGCCGCGGCCAGATCTCGCTTTCGAAGAAGGCCTCGCCGTCGTAGTCGAAATCGAAGCCCGGCGCCTCATCGGGCGTCGAGTAGCCGGCCAGCACATGGGGCCCTTCGGGGTGAAAATACAGCCCACTCGCATCGACGATCATGCCGAGCTCCGAGAGGTCCACTCCCGGGGCCACATCTTCGCGGTGCACGTCCACCAGACAGATCTGGCGCCTCACGGGTTCCGTGAGATCGGGCACGCCGATCTTCGCCGAGAAGATCGGCGACCAGGCGCCGAGGCAGTTCACGACGGTGTCGCACTCGATGCGCAGCTCGCCGACGTGCGCCGTGGGCGCGACGCTGTGAGTGGTGAGGGCATCGCGCACGACGCCCGCCTCGTCGAGCGGATCGCCCGACGCCAGCTCGATCACGTCCACCGCTGCGACCTCGCGCAGACTCCCCGCGGCACCAACGACGCGACGCGTTTCGACGCCCGCCACGTAATGGCGGTTGTGGAACTCGACGCCCAGACGCTCCGCTTCGCCGCGATACCAGGCGCGCACGGCATTCGGGTTCACCAGACCGTCCCGCGGCGAGAAGGTGGCGCCGACGAGGGCCTCGAGCCGCCGGTCGAGCACCGGGAAACGTTCCGCCACCTCGCCGACAGCCAAAGCCTCGACGCCAAGCCCCGCGCGATTTTGCAGCCCGCGCATCTCGATCGCGCGCTCGAAGAGCTCTGCGGAGTCGTAGAGCCACAGGTATCCCACAGGGCGAAAGCCCAGGACCTCGGCGTGGGCCGCGAAGAACTCGAGCGTCAGGCGACAACTCTCGATGTTGACCGGCTGCCACCAGGTGGCGCGGGCGCCGCCCGCGTTGAGCTCCGATGAGGCATAGAGTCCGGCGAGATCGAGATCGACCACCGCGATGCCGTCGACCCCACGCTCGGCGAGGCACCAGGCAAGGCTCGTCCCCACTACACCGCCGCCCACGATCAGGACGTTCGCGCGCTCGGACACACCGCAAGACTAGCCCGCACGAGACCGCCGCAATGCACCCAGAGCGGACTTTAGGCGGGAGTCCACCCGATGCGATTCAGCCACATCAGCATCACCGTCCAGGACATGCCGGCGAGAGCCTGCATCAGCTGGCGACCTCCCCGACGCACTCGCTCACGATGGCGAGAAGCCTGTCCAGATCGTGCTCTGGAATGTTGAGTGAGGGGGTGACGTAGACGACGTTGCCTAGGGGCCGCAAGTAGGCGCCGCGCGCCCGGGCCAGCTCGTAGACCCGCCAGCCCGCAGCGGCGAGATAGCCCGAATCACCGCCCAGATCGAGAGCGCCGATCATGCCAAGGCTGCGAGTACGCGCGACACCCGGTAGCCCGCCGAGCGCCTCGAAAGTCGCAGCAATCTTCTCGTGGCGCGGGGCGATGCCCTCCAGCACCTGCTCGTCTTCGTAAACGCGCAACACCTCGCGCGCGACCGCGGAGCCGAGCGGATTGCCACAGAAGGTATGCCCGTAGTAGAAGGCACGCTCCGGATCACCGAGAAAACCCTCGAAGAGGCGTCGAGTCGCCAGGGTCGCGGCCATCGGCATGAGTCCGCCCGTGAAACCCTTCGCCGTGCACAGCACATCGGGAGAAATCCCGGCGTGCTCGCTGGCCCACATGCGCCCGGTGCGGCCGTAGCCGCTGAAGACCTCGTCGCAGACGAGGAAGACATCGTGCCGGTCGCAGAGTGCACGCGCGTGGCGCAGATACTCTGCATCATAGGTGTACATGCCCGCAGCACCCTGCACGAGCGGCTCGAGCACCACCGCGGCCAGCGTGTCGGCGTTGCCCGCGATCGTCTTCTCCAGCGCCGCGAAGGCGCCAGCGGAATCGTAGGGATGACGCGGTGGGGGCACGTGCAGGCAATCGAGCAGCACGTCCTGGAAGGGCTTGCGGAAGACCTCAACGCCACCGAGCGCCGTCACGCCTAGGGTCTCGCCGTGAAACGCATCCTCGAGGGCCACGAAGCGCAGCTTCTTCGGCTGCCCATTCTGCACCCAGTACTGGAGGCAGAGCTTCATGGCGACCTCGACCGCGGTCGAGCCGTCGTCGCTGAAGAAGACATGTTCGAGGCCATCCGGTGCCACGGTGCAGAGGGCCTCGGCCAACTCGGCGGCATTCTCGTGCGCAATGCCGGCGAGAGCCGTGTGACCCAGCACCTCTGCCTGCCGTGTGAGCGCCGCCACCAGCCGAGGATGCGCGTGCCCGAGAGCGCACGTCCACCACGATGCGTTGCCGTCGATGTACTCGCGCCCGTCGGCGTCACGCAGGCGAGAGCCGCACGCCGACTCGATCACCAAGGGCTCGACCTGCTCGCGGTAGTGCGACATCTCCGTGTAGGGATGCCACACCCGCTGCTTGTCGAGCGCTACGACGCGGTCGCGCCCGTCGGAGCCACTCATCCGGCTATCCGGCGAGCTCGGCCATCAGACGGACGACTTCCGGCTGACCCGTTCCCAACAGCATGGTCTTCACCGGAGAGGCCTTCCAGCGCTCGAAACGCTCGGCAATGCGCTCCTTCGGCCCGACCAGATGCATCTCGTCGACCAGCTCGTCCGGCACCGCAGCCACGGCCTCCGCCCTCTTGCCATCGAGGTAGAGATCCTGGATCTGCTTCGCCGCCGCCTCGTAGCCGAGGCGTTTGGCATAGTCGTTGTAGAAATTCTTGTCCCGAGCACCCATTCCGCCGATGTAGAGCGCGAGACCCACCTTGATCGGCATGCGTGCCTTCTCGATGTCATCGGCAAGCACAACGCTCACGAAGGGCGCCACGTCGAAGTCCTCGAGCGACTTGCCTCCCTCCGCCTTCGCGATCCCCTCTCTCACGCTGCCGAAAATCGTCTCCGGCTGATCGGGGCTCATCCACACGGGCATCACCCCGTCGGCGACCTCGCCGGAGCAGCGCAGTCCGTTTGGACTGATGGCTGCCGTGTAGATCTCGATGTCCGGACGCCCGTGCAGGATGCTCTTGAGCGGCTTGCCCAGGCCCGATGCGCCCTCGCCCATGAACGGGATCTCGTAGTGGTAGCCTTCGTGCTCGAGCCGCGCCTCGCGCGCCAGGATCTTGCGTACGATCGAGACATACTCTCGCGTTCGGGTGAGCGGCCGGCCGTACGGCACACCGTGCCAACCCTCGACGACCTGCGGACCCGACGGACCCAGACCCAGGATGAAGCGTCCGCCAGACATCAGGTCCAGAGTCTGTGCCGTCATCGCCGTCATGGCCGGCGTGCGCGCCGGCATCTGCATGATCGCGGTGCCGAGCTTGATGTTCGTCGTGCGCGCCGCGATGAATGTGAGCGGCACGATCGCGTCGTTACCGTAGGCCTCCGCCGTCCAGACGGAGTGGTAGCCAAGGCGGTCCGCCTCTTCGATCGTCTCGAATGGGACCTGCATCTTCGGGCCGAATTGGCCGGCAATGATTCCGAGACGCATGCGAGCTCCTTGCTGCAGGCGCCCAGAGTATCAGACCGCAGCCTCGCCGTCGGGGGTCGCGTCGTAGGGCAACTCGATCACGAAGGTGGCGCCCGCCCCCGGCGCCGATTCCACCTCGATGCGGCCGCCGTGTCGCTCGATGATGCCGTGCGAAAGGGACAGACCGAGCCCGGTGCCGCCTCCGACGGACTTCGTCGTGAAGAACGGATCGAAGATGCGGCTTCGCACCTCCTCGGAGATGCCCGGCCCATCGTCCTGAAACTCCAACCGCACGCCATCCGCGAGCGCCTGGGTGCGAATCCGGATGGTTCCGCCAGACTCGATCGCATCGCAGGCATTCATCAGAAGATTCAAGAATACCTGGTTGAGTTGTGCCGCATAGCATCTCACCTGAGGCAAGTCACCGAAATCCGTCTCGACCACGATGTCGTTCTTGAAACGCGGCTCCATCAGGCGCAGCGTGCGCTCGATCTCCTCGTGAAGATCGGCATCCTGAAGGTCGGCTTGATCCATGCGAGAGAAGGTGCGCAGGTCTTGCACGATCTTCTTCACCCGGGTCGTGCCCTCCCGGCTGCGGCTCAGCAGCTTCGCGATGGCCTCCTGCACGGGCTGGGTGTCCATCTCGGTGCGCTGCGCCTGCACCAGCTTCTCGATGTACTCGTCGAGCAGCTGAAGGTTCGCGTGCACGAAGCCAATGGGATTGTTGAGCTCGTGAGCCACGCCCGCCACGAGCTGCCCCAGCGACTTCATCTTCTCGGACTGCGTGAGCTGAGCCTGGGCCTCGCGCAGCTCGCGGGTCCGCTCGTCGACCCGAGCCTCCAGGGTCTCGTTGAGCTTCGCAATCTCGTCGAAGGCCTTGGCGTTCTCGATGGCGATGGAGCTCTGATTGGCGAGAGTGCGCAGCAGCAGGCGATCGGCCGGAACCAACCTGTCGCCGGAGAGCTTGCGCCCAACGGCGATCACACCGAGCAGATCGACGCCGTAGAGGATGGGCACCAGCAACGCGACCTCGAGGGTGTCGAAGATGTCGCGGCACTGCTCACGAGTTTCGACGTCGCGCTCCTCGTCGAAGTCAATGCGCGTCAGGTCTTCGCGGCGCATCCACAGGTGCTTCCAGATCGGGTGAGTCGACGGGATATCGAGGGCGAAACCATCGTCGTCCCAATCGCCCCGGGAGGCGATCGGCCGGAGCGTGCGACCCTCCTCGTCCGCCAAGAGGACGACCGCGCGCTGCACGCCCATGGTGTCGGTGAGCGCGACCAGAATGCGGTCGGCGATCTCGTTGAGCGAGAGCATCGAGACCATGGCCTCGGAAATCTCCCGCACCGCCACGCGATAGGCGGCGCGATCGCGGTCGAAGAATCGGTCGACCAGCGCCTGCATGCGGCGCCGCACCGGATCGAAGAGCAGCAAGGCCACGAAGAGCAGTGCCAGCTGGGCGCCGCGTTCACTGACGCCGAAGCGGGTGACGAGCGTGTCCGCGAACGTAATTACGAGGGCGAACGCTCCGGTGATTCCGAGCGTCGCGGCGCCGTACGCCGCTGACGACTTGGCCAGATTCCGCACATCGAACAACTGGCGGCGTGCGATGCCGAAGCCCACCGCCACCGGGAATACGAAGACCCACAGCAGCGCCAGGTAATACGGGAGCGGCGTCACCAGAACCCACTCGAGGAGGAGAATCAGCAGCACCGGTGCGAAGGAGAGCAGGGCGGAAAAGAACACCACGTCGGCGGCATCCTTCATGGGGCCCGCACCATGGCGCTTGCGCTCGACGCCGAGCACAGCAATCGAAGCAGTCGAGAGCGACACCGCGAACAGGAAAGACAGGGCCCACGGCAGGGCCGGCGAGAACCCCAGCGGCTCCGCAAGCAGCACCAGGGCGATGAGCGCCACCGCTGCCGCGTAGGGCACCGTGTGCACCCGATGGTGGCGCACCACCCAGGCCGGCTCGAGCGGATACGTCGTGAAGAGATGAAAGACGCTCGCTCCTATCAAGGGAACGTTGACGGCCACGCGCATGTCCGCCCACAGGATCGAATCGGCGTGCAAGGTCGTCGCGAGCTGCACGGCGATGCTCGACGCGAAGAGAACCAGCGCCCACGCGCCGCTGCGGCCCGGCTTGAGCCACCATACGATCCCGGCCGTCACCATGTAGATGATGGCGACGCACAGCAACAGCACGTGGAAGAAGACGCCCAGGCGCGTGCGCATCTCGGAGGCCCGAACCGGCATCGCCGTGGCCGTGACGCGACGGCCGTCGCGCTTCTCCACCAGATAGGTGATCGCACGTCCCGACGCATCGGGCGCCGCCAGGCGCCCGCCCGAAAACGCCTGGTAGGGGGCGCCGTCGACTTCGAGGAGTCGATCGCCGAGCTCGAGGCCACTGCCCGCCGCCGACGGATGCAACCGCTCGATCACCGCGACGCCGCCGAGTCGGCTGTCGTTGAACGGCGCCTGGAGGCGGTCCTCCGGCGAAATCAGCGCGGCGGCCGAGAGAATTATCGCGAGCACCGCCCAGGCGCCGGCGAGCCCAGCGGTGAAGGTGCGCAAACGGAGAGTGGAGGTCGGGTTCATGCGA